>NZ_CAMDRA010000012.1 GCF_945906275.1 Dongia mobilis | reverse complement strand
GCCACAATCGAGGAAGATGTTCGGGCGAAACCGGGCAGGCACAAATTCACCGGCTGCATGATGCTGCTTGAGGCGCTTCAAGGTGGCGCTGGTCAGCAGGTGGCAGGGACTGTGCTCGAACAGCAAGGGCACGCGCTTGCCGTCATTGCGCACGAAAGCCGCATCCATGCCGAGCCGGTCGCTGATCGCCTTGTCGAGGGCCGTATCGTCGTTGTTGAGGATCGTGCCGTCGCCGAAATCCAGTTCGACCAGCGGCAGATCGATCCCCGCCTGCGGCTCGGCCAGATAGCGCGCGCGCCAGCTGAACATGTCGCGATACTGTTTCTTGGCGCGGCTGACATGGGCAACGACGCCCAATTCCAAATCGGCGATGGCAAAGGCGCGGTCGCCTTGGATGCCCTTGGGTCCGAAGGTGAGCGCTGGCAATTCCTCGCCCTGCACGCTCTGCACCGGATAGCGATAAAGGCCCGCGACCTTTGCCGAATTCGTCAAGATTCCGCTCCGCTTGAAATGCGCCACACCAATGTCAACCGCATGTCCTTGTCCTCGAGCTCGACCGAGGTGGGCACCATGTAGCGCGCCATTTCGACCAGATGATGGCGCGGCAGGTAGGCCCGCCCCGGATCACCCATGAGGATGGTGACACCCGCATCGGCCAGCGCCTGGAACCAGGCGAAGACCCGTTCCGCCATCGGCCGTTCGTAGCATACGTCACCGGCCAGCACGATATCGAAACCAAGATCGCGCCGCCCGACCAGATCCTCGGTCACGATCTCGACCTTGGCCTTGTTCAGCCTGGCGTTGAGCGCAATGGCCGCCACGGCGAATTCATCGATTTCGGCGGCGGTCACATGAGCGGCCTTCATGCGCGCGGCGGCGATGCCGGAAATACCGCTCCCCGAGGCAAAATCAAGAACCCGCTTGCCCTTCACCCAATGAGGATGATCGATCAGGAACCGGGTCAGCGCCTGGCCACCCGGCCAGCAGAAGGCCCAATAAGGCGGCGGCATGCCGTAATTGTCGAGCTCGGTCTGCGTCGCGCGCCAGATCTGGCTGATCTCGGTCGCAAGATGGAGTTTGAGTTCCGGCACCAGGCTGGGCCGGGCGATCCTGGTCTGGGCGCGAACGAAGGCCTGTGGATCGCTCACCCCATGAGCCGATCGAGGACGATGCCTGCGAACATGATACAGCCGATGAAGCGATTGCTGCGGAACTTGGCGAGGCAATCCTTGGCGTCGTCGAGATCGACATCATAGGTCTGCCAAAGCATATGGAGCAGGATCGCCACCAGGGCGATGAAGGCGATGAACCCTGAGCCCGCCACGAGCAGGGACGCCGCAAAACAGCCGATCGCGACCATCGCGAAGACCAGCAACCAGGGCTTGGTCTTGGTACCCAGTTTCAAGGCAGTCGATTTGATGCCGATGAGGGCATCGTCGATCTTGTCCTGATGGGCATAGATCGTGTCGTAGAACAATGTCCAGCTGATGCCGCCGAGATAAAGCCAGACCGGCGCCTGGTCGAGATTGCCCTGGTCGGCGGCCCAGCCCAGCAGCGCGCCCCAATTGAAGGTGAGGCCGAGGAAAGCCTGCGGCCACCAGGTGATGCGCTTCATGAAGGGGTAGGCCGCGACCAGGATGAGGGAGGCGGCCCCCAGCAGAATGGCAAAGAGCGGGAACTGCACCAGGATGAGCAGGCCCACCAGCAGCAGCAGTGCGAGGAACATCAGCGCCTGCAGCAATGACAATGCGCCCGAGGCCAGCGGCCGGTTGGCCGTGCGCGCCACCTTGGCGTCAAAATCGCGATCGACGATATCGTTGACCGTGCAGCCGGCGGCGCGCATCACCACGGCGCCCAGGGCAAACAGCACCAGCATCTGGCCGTCGGGGAGATTCCCCTGGGGCGCCGCCAGCGCCAGGGACCACCAGCAGGGGAAAAGCAGCAGCCAGGTGCCGATCGGCCGGTCGAGCCGCGCCAGGCGCAGATAGGGGCGCAGCCAGACCGGCATCTGGCGGTCGATCCAATCGCCGGCTTGAATGTCGCTGGCCTCGCTCATAACGTCGTTATGTCCGTCATTTAGGGTTACGCTCTCGCCCGCGACCATAGTCACCACGCAAGAATCTCTCAAGAACATGATCCCACGCCTTTACGTGCCCGTCGAACTGAAACCCGGCCTCGTCTTCCCTGCTGCCGAGCGCGCGGCGCATTACCTGCGCAACGTGATGCGGCGGAACGTCGGCGATCCGATCATCCTGTTCAACGGCCGCGACGGAGAATTCGCCGCCGAGATCACCGAGGCTTCCAAGCGGGTGGTGGAAATGCGGGTAGGCCCGCAACGGCGCGCGCAGATGGGCGTCCCGGATGTGTGGCTGTGCTTTGCGCCGTTGAAGAAGGACGCCGTCGATTTCCTGGTCGAGAAGGCGACGGAGTTGGGGGTGGCGGCCTTCCAGCCGGTCATTACCCAGCATACCAGCGCGACCCGGCTCAATCTGGAGCGCCTCGCTGCCAATGCGATCGAGGCTGCCGAACAGACCGAACGCCTGACCCTGCCGGAGATCAGGCAGCCTCTATCGCTTCGCGATATGATCGCGGCCTGGGATCCGCGCCGGCGGATCATCCTGTGCGCCGAGGCCGGTCCGGCCGCGCCAATTGCGACAGCGTTATCAGAGCTACAGCCATCCGTGAGTATTTCTAACGCATGGGCAATAGTTTGCGGGCCAGAAGGGGGGTTTGCGCGTTCCGAGCTTGACCTCCTCTCAAATCTGCCATTTGTTACCCCGGTTGGCCTGGGACCCAGAATCCTGCGTGCCGACACCGCGGCGCTTACGGCGCTGGCGGTCTTTCAAAGCATCCTGGGCGACGGCGCCCTGCGGCCACCGGCACCCCTTGTGCCGATCGGCCAATTGCCGGCCTGAGGAACGTCGTACTGAGGGGATATATCGTGTCAGCACCGCCCAAATCGCGCGGCGAGCCAGTGACGGCAAAGCGCCAGCTCGTCGACTACATCGCCGAAGGCAACAAGCCCAAGGCGGATTGGCGCATCGGCACCGAGCACGAGAAGTTCGTCTATGACCTGAAATCGCTGCGCCGCGTCAGCTATGACGCCCCCAACGGCATCGGCGCGCTGCTCCAGGGGCTCATCCGCTATGGCTGGGAGCCCATTGAGGAGAACGGCAAGATCATCGCCATGTCGCAGAATGGCGAAAGCATCACGCTGGAACCGGGCGGTCAGTTCGAATTGTCCGGCGCCCCCTTGCGCACAATTCACGAAACCTGTCGGGAGGTTGGCCAGCACCTGAAGCAGGTGAAGACCATCTCGGAGGAACTCGGCATCGGTGTGCTGGGCATGGGCTTCGATCCCAAATGGTCGCGCGCCGACACACCCTGGATGCCCAAGGGCCGCTACAAGATCATGGGCGACTACATGCCCAAGCGCGGCAAGCTCGGCCTCGACATGATGCTGCGCACCTGTACCGTGCAGGTCAATCTCGACTATTCTTCCGAAGCCGACATGGTGAAGAAGTTCCGCACGTCGCTGGCCCTGCAGCCGATCGCGACCGCCCTCTTCGCCGATTCGCCCTTCACCGAAGGCAAGCCCAACGGGTTCCTCTCCTATCGCAGCCATATCTGGACCGATACCGATCCCGATCGCTGCGGCATCCTGCCCTTAGTGTTCGAAGAGGGCATGGGCTTCGAGCGCTATGTCGACTACATGCTCGATGTGCCGATGTATTTCGTCTATCGCGACGGCAAGTATATCGACGCCTCGGGCCAGTCGTTCCGCGATTTCCTGAACGGCAAATTGCCGGCGGCACCGGGGGAGATTCCCACGACCGGCGATTGGGCCGATCACATGACCACCGCTTTCCCGGAAGTGCGGCTGAAGAAGTTCCTGGAAATGCGCGGCGCCGATGGCGGGCCGTGGGAACGTCTCTGTGCGCTCCCCGCTTTGTGGGTCGGTCTCCTCTATGATCAGACGGCCCTCGATGCCGCCTGGGATTTGGTCAAGGATTGGACCATCGCAGAGCATGAACAGCTGCGCGCCGACGTGCCTAGGCTTGCCCTGAAGACGCCGTTCCGCGGCCGCACGGTCCGCGACATCGCGCTCGAGGTGCTGGCCATCGCCCGGGCCGGCCTCCAGCAGCGCGGCGCCACCGATCTCGGCGGCATGGACGAATCCGGTTTCCTCAACCCGCTGCAGATCATCGCCGACAGCGGCAAGACCCCGGCCGAGCTGAAGCTCGACCTCTTTCACGGCAAATGGGGCGGCAGCGTCGACCCGGTCTATTCAGAGTTCGCGTACTAAGGAGTGTCACCGATGTTCGATCCGATGCAGCTGATGATCTTCCTGGTGACGGCAACGGCGCTGGCCGTGTCACCGGGGCCCGGCATGCTCTATGTCGCGGCGCGATCCATCTCCGGCGGTCGCGCCGAGGGGCTTGCCTCCAGCTTCGGCACGGCGCTGGGTGGCTTTGTGCATGTCATCGGTGGCGCCATCGGCGTCACCGCCATCCTGATGGCCAGCGCCAACATCTTCACGGCGCTCAAATTGGTAGGCGCGATCTATCTCGTCTGGCTGGGCATCCGCACCTGGCGCCAGGCGGGGTTCGATCTCTCCAACATCGAGGTGAAGGCGGCGGGCTGCCGGCGCGCCTTTGTCGAAGGCATCTTCGTCGAAATGTTCAACCCGAAGACCGCGGCCTTCTTCCTGGCTTTCGTCACGCAATTCGTAGATCCAGCGCGGGGCAATGTGGCGGTGCAGTTCATCATCCTCGGTGCCATCTCGGTGACCCTCAACACCACGCCCGACATCGTCATCGCCGTGTTCGCGGGAAAAATCCGGCGCAGCCTGCTGTCGCGGCCGCAATGGATGAAGCGCGCCCAGCGCGCGTCCGGCGCCCTGATGTGCAGCCTGGGCGTGGCGCTGGCCTTCGCGCGCCGGCCGGTGTAATCAGCCCTGGCGAATCGCTACCATTTATTAACCATTTCGCCGCACTCTGAAGACCTTGTTATCAATGGTTGCAGAGCCGCATGTTCGACAGTTCGCAAACGAAGAAGACCCGTGTCAAAATCCTGATGCGGGTCGAGTTAGATGACGGGATCGAACGGCTGATGGCGCTGTTCGTGGCGCCCAACACGCGCGTCAGCGACACGCTCAACGACAACCGCATGTTCCTGCCGTTCGAAGCTGCCGACGGCACGACCGAGATCATCCGCAAGGAAGCGATCCGCCGCATCGTGCCGATGGAAAGCTCGACGCGGCCCGGCCGCGGCCCTTACGACATTCTGGGTGTCAGCGAGACGGCATCCGATGCCGAAATCAAGGCTACCTATCACAAGGCAATCACGCCCGTGCATCCCGACAATATCCAGGCGCTGAACCTGCCGCCGGATTTCGTCCAGCTCGCCAACCGCATGGCAGCGCAGGCCAATGAGGCCTATGCCAAGATCAAGAAACTGCGCGGGCGCGAGGATTAGCGAAACGTCCCTTGCGCTGTCATCCCCGCGAAAGCAGGTGCTTTGTCATCCCCGCGAAAGCGGGGATCCATCCATCTCGCGCGCGGGTCTATGGATGGCCCGCTTTCGCGGGCCATGACAAAAACATCGAGTAAGTTGAAAACGACTGGATATGGAACCACTCTAATGCGGGCGCCTGAGTTCCTTCAAGGCGCCGTCCAGACCATCGAGGGTCAGCGGGAACATCCTGTCCCCCATCATCTGCTTCAGCAGTTTCAGCGACGCGGTATAGCCCCAATGCTGGGTATCGCGCGGGTTGATCCAGGCTGATTTCGGATAGTGCTTCAGCAGCCTTTCGATCCACACCGCCCCGGCTTCCTCGTTCCAATGCTCGACCGAGCCGCCGGCATGGGTAATCTCATAGGGGCTCATCGTGGCATCGCCGACGATGATCAGGCACCAGTCGGGGCCATAGGTGTTCATGACCTGGGTGGTCGAGGTGAAATCGTCATGGCGGCGCCGGCCTGATTCGTTTCTTGGGCGCCACAGCTTCTCATAGGGGCAGTTGTGGAAGTAGAAAGTCTCGAGATGCTTGAATTCGGATTTCGCGGCTGAGAAGAGCTGCGCCGATTCCTCGATATGATCGTCCATCGACCCGCCGATATCGAGCAGCAGCAGCACCTTTACCTTGTTGCGCCGCTCTGGCCGCAGATGCAAATCGAGCACGCCGCCATTGGCCGCGGTGGCGCGAATGGTGCCGCCCAGATCCAGCTCATTGGCCTCGCCCTCGCGGCCCCAGCGGCGCAGGCGCCGGAGGGCGAGCTTGATGCCGCGGGTGCCCAATTCGACTTCGCCGTCGAGATCCTTGAACTCGCGCTTGTCCCACACCTTGACTGCGCGGCGATGGCGCGATTCCGCCTGCCCGATGCGGACACCTTCCGGATTGTAGCCATAGGCGCCGAAGGGCGAGGTGCCGGCGGTGCCGATCCATTTTGAGCCGCCCTGATGGCGCCCCTTCTGCTCTTGCAGTCTTTCTCGCAGGGTTTCCATCAGCTTCTCGAATCCGCCAAGCCCCTGAATGGCTGCCATCTCCTCGGGTGAGAGATATTTCTCGGCGAGCTTCTTCAGCCATTCGTCCGGGATCTCGGCCAGCAGATCTTCCGAGATGCCACTGAGCCCCTGGAAATAGAGCGCGAAGACCCGGTCGAAACGATCGACCAGCCGCTCATCCTTCACCAGGGTCGCACGCGCCAGATAATAGAAATCCTCGACATCGAGAACTGCCACCTGATGCTTCATCGCTTTGAGCAATGTGAGATATTCGGTGAGCGAGACCAGCACACCTTCGTTGCGCAAGCTAGTGATGAAGCCGGCGAACATGCGAGCCTATTGCCCGCGCCGGGCGAGGAACGCCACCCGCTCGAAGAGATGCACATCCTGCTCGTTCTTGAGGAGGGCGCCGTAGAGCGGCGGCACCACCAGCTTCGGGTCGTTGGATTTCAGGATCTCCGCCGGGATGTCGTCGACCATCAGCAATTTCAGCCAGTCGAGCAGTTCCGAGGTGGCCGGCTTCTTCTTCAGCCCCGGCACCTCGCGGATGTCGAAGAAGAGGTTCAGGGCCTCGCGCACCAGATCGTGCTTGATGTCGGGATAGTGCGAGGCGACGATCCGCTCCATCGTGACACGGTCGGGGAAACGGATGAAATGGAAGAAGCAGCGGCGCAGGAAGGCATCCGGCAACTCCTTCTCATTGTTGGACGTGATGATCACCAGCGGTCGATGCCGCGCCTTCACCGTTTCCTTGGTCTCGTAGACAAAGAACTCCATGCGGTCGAGTTCCTGCAGCAGGTCGTTGGGAAATTCGATATCCGCCTTGTCGATCTCGTCGATCAGCAGCACGACCTGCCGGTCGGCCGTGAAGGCATCCCACAGTTTGCCGCGCACGATGTAGTTCGAAATGTCATGGACCTTGGCCTCGCCCAACTGCCCGTCGCGCAGTCGCGCCACCGCGTCATATTCGTAGAGACCCTGCGCTGCCTTGGTGGTCGATTTCACATGCCATTCGATGAGCGGCATCTTGAGGGCCGTCGCCACTTCGCGCGCCAGCACGGTCTTGCCAGTCCCGGGCTCGCCCTTCACCAGCAGCGGCCGTTCCAGGGTCATGGCCGCATTGACCGCGATCTCCAGATCGCGCGTGGTGATATAGCTCTCGGTGCCGGCGAATTTGGCGGGCTTGGTCATTGAACAGGATTCCTACTTGGCAAGCGATTCAGTCAGGGCGCAGAGACCATGATCTCCGGCTTCGAGCCATGGATCAAGAAATCCGCGCTGAGCACGGACACCGCACCCTGATCGGCCCGTTTCCGGGCAGCAAGGGCTCGATCAGTTTCCCGTTCCTTCGGGATCCCGAGCCGGGACTTGACGGATGCCGTGGCCGGCCCAATCTTTGAGACATGAAAGAAAACTCCATTCCAGGTCGAAGCGCCACCGCCCGCTTCAACATCGGCGACATCGTCAAACACCGCGTTTACCCGTTTCGGGGCGTGGTGTTCGATGTCGATCCGGTTTTCGCCAATACTGATGAATGGCTGCAATCGATTCCGGCCGAACTGCGGCCGCATCGGGAGCAGCCCTTCTATCATCTGTTGGCCGAGAACGCCGAGACGACCTATGTCGCCTATGTTTCCGAGCAGAACCTGCTGCCCGATGACAGTGGGCGTCCCTGCCGCCACCCGCTTCTGCGCGACATGTTCGACAAGCCGGAAGCCGGGACTTATCGGCTGAAGGCGGGGCGCCCAAACTAGGCCGCCCAAACCAAGCCGTGCGAACAAGATCCATCTCTCCCTGCCTCTTTTTCCGCCCCCTTGACTTTGGAACATTGATGGAACATAAAGGGGACATAGACGATACACAGGGAGCAAGATCATGGCCATCCGCCTCAAGAATGCCGTCGAAGCCATCGCCTTTTCCGCTCTGATGATGCTGATTCTGGCCCTGCCCAGCCTCGCCTGAAAAGCGCCCGGCGCCGGCCGCGCCGGGCAGATTTCTCCGAAAAAGCGCAACATTATCAATAGATTGAAATCTCGAAGCCACAAACGCTGGGCTTGGCCCGGTTAGCTCCGCTATGCTCCGCCGGCGCTTCGGTAACAGGACCGGAGGCGATGCTGCTGGGGAGCTTGGCGGGTGATTGATCTGACGACGCATTGGTCCGGCCTGCTGGCCCTGGCCATCTTCCTCATGGCCTACGCCCTCGTGATTTTCGAGGAAGCGATCGAGATGCGGAAGTCGAAGCCCGTCCTGCTCGCGGCCGGGCTGATCTGGGCCCTGGTCGCCATCGGTTACGGCATGGCTGGCCAGGCCGAAGCCGCCAATGAACAGGCCAAGCACATCATCCTCGAATATGGCGAGCTGCTGCTCTTCCTGCTGGTCGCCATCACCTATGTGAACACGCTTGAGGAACGGCGCGTGTTCGACGTCCTGCGGGCAAAGCTGGTCAGCCTCGGCCTCAGCTACCGTGCCCTCTTCTGGCTCACGGGCGGGATCGCGTTTCCGCTTTCCGCCGTACTCGACAACCTTACCACCGCGCTTGTCATGGGTGCCGTGGTCCTGGCCGTGGGTACGGGGTCACGCCTCTTCATCGCCCTGGGCTGCATCAACATCGTGGTCGCGGCCAATGCCGGCGGCGCCTTCTCACCCTTCGGCGACATCACCACGCTGATGGTGTGGCAGAACGGCAAACTGTCCTTCTGGGAATTCTTCGTGCTGTTCGTGCCGTCCCTCATCAATTGGCTGATACCGGCCGCGGCGATGCATTTCGCCATCCCCCAAACAAAGCCCAGCGGCAAGCAGGAACGCGTGCGCGCCAAGCCGGGTGCGCTCGGTGTCATCCTCCTGTTCGCCGCCACCATCGTGACGGCGGTCTCATTCAAGAATTTCCTGCATCTGCCGCCGGCGCTGGGCATGATGCTGGGTCTTGGCTATCTGCAGATCTGGTCCTTCTACCTCACCCGCACAGCCAAGAAGCGCGACGATGCCGACATGCTGCTCGATTCCTTCAAGGAGATTCAGCGCATCGAGTTCGACACCCTGCTGTTCTTCTTCGGCATCATCTTCGCCGTGGGCGGGCTGGGCGCCATGGGCTACCTCGCCGTCTCCTCGGAATTTCTCTATGCGGGCTTCGGGCCGACCACGGCCAACATAATCATCGGCGCCTTGTCGGCCATCGTCGACAACATTCCGCTGATGTTCGCCGTGCTCAAGATGGACCCGCAGATGACCGACGGCCAATGGCTGCTGATCACCCTCACCTGCGGCGTCGGCGGATCGATCCTCTCGATCGGCTCGGCGGCGGGTGTTGCCCTCATGGGCCAGGCCAAGGGCATTTACACCTTCTCCAGCCATCTGAAATGGAGCTGGGCTATCGCTGCCGGCTACGGCGCCAGCATCGTCGCCCACCGCATCATCAACGCCCCTTTGTTCTAGGCAAGGACACCCGACCGCATGAATCCCCTGCGCCAGTTCCTGCAACTTGAATCCACCGGCGGCATCATCCTGCTGGCCGCCGCCATGTTCGCCATGCTGTGCGACAACACCTTCCTGGCGCCACTCTATCGCGGCATCCTGGAGATGCCGCTCGGTGTCACGCTGGGGCCCTTGGGCCTGGTGAAGCCATTGCTGCTGTGGATCAATGACGGGCTGATGGCGGTGTTCTTCTTCCTGGTGGGGCTGGAGATCAAGCGCGAGATCATGGGCGGCGAACTCTCGACGCCGTCCCAGGCGGCCCTGCCCGGCATCGCCGCTTTGGGCGGCATGGCCATCCCGGCGCTGGTCTATTTCCTGATCAACCGCGAGAGCCCGGAATATCTCGGCGGCTGGGCCATTCCGGCCGCGACCGACATCGCCTTTGCGCTCGCGGTCCTGACCCTGCTCGGCAGCCGCGTGCCACCCAGCCTGAAGATCTTCCTGCTGGCGCTCGCCATCATCGACGATCTCGGCGCCATCATCATCATCGCCATCTTCTATACCGCCGATCTGTCGCTGCTCTCGCTGGGCCTTGCTTGCCTGGGCGGCGTCGGCCTGCTGATCCTCAACCGCAGCGGCGTGCGCAACATCACGCCCTATGTCCTCATCGGCATCTTCATCTGGGTCTGCGTGCTGAAATCGGGGGTGCATGCGACCCTCGCCGGCGTCGCCGTGGCGCTCTTCATTCCCTATCGCGGGGCGGGCGATCCGGAACACTCGCCCTTGCGCCGGGCCGAGCACGGGCTCCACCCCTGGGTCAGTTTCGGCGTGATGCCGATCTTCGCCTTTGCCAATGCCGGGGTGAATCTGTCGGAGTTGTCGCTGCAATCGCTGACCCACAGCCTGACGCTCGGCATCGCACTCGGCCTCTTCCTCGGCAAGCAGGTGGGTGTCCTGCTGGCGGTCGGCCTCGGCGTTGCCCTGGGGTTGTGCCGCAGGCCCAGCGGCGCCAGCTGGTCGGAGCTCTACGGCGTGGCGCTTCTCACCGGCATTGGCTTCACCATGTCGCTGTTCATCGGCGGCCTCGCCTTTCCCGACCCCGCTTTGGCAGCCGAGGTGCGCCTCGGCGTGCTCGCGGGCTCATTCGCCTCGGCCATCGCGGGCTATCTGGTGATGCGCTTTGTCGCTAGGGCAGAACGGACGGCCTGAACGTCCAGACCGGCACGGCCGTCCCATAGGTCTGGCCGTTCGCGGTGAGACCGCCGCTCTGCAACCCGACGATCTCGACCGCGCCGTTGTGGGTCCGCAGAAGCGGCCCGCCGGAAGCGCCAAAGGTCTGGTCGCAATTGTGCAGGACCAGATCGGTCTCGATGACGATCTTCTCCGCCTGGCAGCCAGCATGCCGCATGATGATCTCGGGCCAGTCGCTGCTGTAGCCGGCATTGCTCATCTCGCCGGCGGCACCGATTTTCTGCAAGCCGGGCCAATCGATCTGCGCCAGCAGGATCGGCTTGATGTTGAGCGGGGTTTCAAGTTCCACCACGACCCAATCATGCGCCATCCCGCGCACGGTCAGGCGTTGCTTCGGGTCGTAGGCGGGGTCAAAAATGAAGCGCTTGCCGCGTGAATGGCCGGCAAAGTTGCCACGGTCATAGCCGGCGACGAAATGCGTTTCCATCGGAATGCCCCAGCGACCATCGGTGGCATTGTAGATGCAGTGGGCGGCGGTCAGAACTTGGTCCGGCGCAATCAGCGTCCCGGTGCAATGACCGCGCCCTTCAAGATTGATGCGACCGACGGCGATCCATGGCCAGGTCGTGGAATCCACCCGCGTCCTGTCGTCTTTGCCTTCGATGCCGATCTTCGGCAGTGGCGGCAGCTTCTTGGTGTCGGCTGCGGCGAACGAGGCCGCCAGCAATATGGGCAGCGCCAGCAGGACGATCCGCGCGGTGGTGAAGGTCAAGTTGATCGCGCAATCCTTCAGGGCGCCAGGACCGCATTGTGAAACAACAGCGCGATGAAGGCAGCCAGGGTAAAGGCGGCAAGGCCCAGTCCGAACACGACAATTTGGCTCAACCGGTCGGTCGGTCGCAATTGCTGCTCCAGCTTGCGACGCGCGGTCGAGCGCTTTTCCTTGCCGATCAGGAACACCAGATAGGCGCGCTCGCCAAACAGCAAGGGGATCGAGGCGCGCAGATCGATCGGATGGCGCCGTTGAATGGTGCCTTGCGCGACGCGGCTGATCGCTTCCGACTGCGCCGGTGTCAGGCTGTCACGCACATCTTGCGGCAGTTTGCGCAAAAACGCTTCGCCGCGGACCTCGTCCATCAGCATGTCATGCTCCTTTCGGTGCGCATATCGGCCCCAAGCAACCCCGCACCCCCGATTCCCCGAGAATGACGGCGTATAGTTTAAATTTTCTTTACCAAAACGTGTTTCATTAGGCCAATGAGCGATAAAAACCTGCAATTTGCGCCGTCTACACGCCGCTTCGACGGCTTTGGCGGGGCAAGTACCAGATTGGCGCTTTCACGTGGCTTGGGCTAGAATCGTCAAAAATAACAATAAGTAACCTCCATTAACTGTCATTGGGGATCGAGTATCATGCGAGCGGAAAAGCTGAAGACCCAGCTTATTGACGAAGTCGTGCGGTTTGTCGGCGAAAGGATCGAGCGCAAGCGGGCGCCGCAGGTCGACGCCTTCATCCGGGCGTTCTACGCCAATGTACCGCAGGCCGACATTGCCGGCGAAAGCCCCGAGGACCTGTTCAGCGCCGCCGTCTCGCTGGCCAATTTCGCGCAGACACGCCTGCCGACCCAGGCCAAGGTGCGCGTGTTCAATCCGCATATCGACGAACATGGCTGGCGCTCGCCGCATACGGTCATTGAAATCGTCAATGACGACATGCCCTTCCTGGTCGATTCGCTGACCGCCGAAATGAACCGGCAGGAACTGGGCGTTCACCTGGTCATTCACCCCATCGTCCGCACGACGCGCGATGCCAAGGGCCAGTTGACCGCGATCGGCACCCCTGACGGAAGACCTGAATCCATCATGCAGCTGCGCGTCAACCAGGTGGCGACCCAGGAGCAGCTGGACGCCATCAAGGACCGCATCGACATCGTGCTGCGCGACGTGCGCCTTGCGGTCGAGGATTGGCAGAAAATGCGCGCCCGCCTTGCCGCCGATATCGAGGAGACGGCCAAGCGCAAGCTGCCGCTGCCGGCCGAAGAAGTGACCGAAGTGGTCGATTTCCTGCGCTGGATCAACGACGATCACTTCACGTTCCTCGGTTACAGCGAATATACCTTTGCCGGCGCCAATGACAGCGTCACCTATCACATCAGCAAGGATTCCGGGCTGGGCGTGCTGCGCGATGCCGACGTTCGCGTTTTCGAAGGCATGCGCAACCTCGACGCCCTGCCCCCGGATGTCCGCAGCTTCCTCACCCAGCCGAAGCTGGTCCTGGTCACCAAGGCCAATCTGCGCTCGACCGTGCATCGGAACGTCCATCTCGACACGTTCGGCCTCAAGATCTTCAACGACAAGGGCGAGGTCGTCGGCGAGCATCTGTTCGCCGGCCTGTTCACCTCGGTCGCCTATAACCGCTCGCCCTGGGAAATCCCGCTGCTGCGTGAAAAGGTCGAAACTGTCGCCAAGCGCGCCGGCTTCAGCCCGCAAAGCCATGACGGCAAGGCGCTGGCGCATATCCTCGAAACCTATCCGCGCGACGAGCTGTTCCAGATCAATGCCGATGAACTGCTGGATACGGCGCTCGGTATTCTCAACCTGCAGGACCGCCAGCGCGTCGCCCTCTTCATCCGGCGTGACCCTTACGAGCGGTTCCTGTCCTGTTTCGTCTATCTGCCGCGCGACTGGCTGAGTACGGAACTGCGCCATCGCATCCAGGGTATCCTGTGCAAGGCGTTCAACGGCCGCCTGTCGAATTTCTACGTCCACCTCACGGAAAGCCCGCTCGCGCGCGTGCACATCATCAGTGCCACCATGCCCGGCGAGATCCCCAGCTACGACGTCAAGGAGCTGGAACTGCTGGTGGCGGATGCCTGTCGCTCGTGGAGCGACCATCTGAAGGAAGCGCTGATCGAGGCCAAAGGCGAGGCCGAGGGCCTCACCCTGCTGCGCCGCTATGGCGACGCCTTCCCGATCGGCTTCGAGGATTATTTCAACGCCCATGCGGCGGTGAGCGACATCGACCGCATCGAAGAGGCGCTGGCCGAGAACAAGACCGCGATCAACCTCTACCGCCCGATCGAAGCCGCCGGCAACGAGCTCCATCTCAAGCTCTACAAATCCGGCGAGAAGATCGCGCTTTCGACCGTGCTGCCCTCGCTCGAGAATTTCGGCTTGAAGGTGATCAGCGAAAATCCGTTCGACATCCGGCCGGTCGGCCAGGAGCAGCCGATCTGGATCCATGCCTTCATCATGGTCACCGCCGATGGCGGCGAGGTCGATATCACGGCGATCCGCGACAAGTTCCACGAGGCCTATGCCAAGATCTGGGGCGGCCAGATGGAAGATGACGGCTTCAACCGGCTGGTCATCACGGCGGGCCTCGGCTGGCGCGACATCATGCTGGTGCGCGCTTATTGCAAATATCTGCGCCAGGCGGCAATCGCTTTCAGCCAGGATTACATGGAAGCGACCCTCAACGCCAACCCGACCATCACCCGCAACATCGTGCGGCTGTTCCATGTCCGCACCGACCCGGCCTTCACGGGCGATCGCGATGCCAAGGCGGCAGCGATCATCGAGAAGATCAACGGCAAGCTCGACCGGGTGGTCAATCTGGACGAGGACCGCATCCTGCGGCGCTATCTCAACGCCGTGCTGTGCACCCTGCGCACCAATTTCTACCAGCCGGCGGCCGATGGCGGCCCCAAGGAATACATCTCGTTCAAGCTGGATTCCGCGAAGATCGAGGAACTGCCGCTCCCGCGACCCCTGGTCGAGGTGTTCGTCTATTCCCCACGCGCCGAAGCCATCCATCTGCGCGGTGGCAAAGTGGCCCGCGGCGGCATCCGCTGGTCCGACCGGCGCGAGGATTTCCGCACCGAGGTGCTGGGCCTGATGAAGGCGCAGATGGTGAAGAACGCCGTCATCGTGCCGGTGGGCTCCAAGGGCGGCTTTGTCGTGAAGCGGCCCGTGCAGGGCGACCGCGACGCCGTGATGGCCGAAGTGGTGCATTGCTACAAGACACTGATGCGCGGCCTCCTCGACATCACCGACAATCTGGTGGGCGGCAAAGTGAAGGCGCCGGATCTGGTCGTGCGCCATGACGAGGATGATCCCTATCTGGTGGTGGCGGCCGACAAGGGCACGGCCACCTTCTCCGACATCGCCAATTCCGTCTCGCGCGACTATGGCTTCTGGCTCGACGACGCTTTCGCATCCGGCGGCTCGGCCGGCTATGACCACAAGAAGATGGGCATCACCGCGCGCGGCGCCTGGGAGTGCGTGAAGCGGCATTTCCGCGAGCTTGACCATGACATCCAGAGCGTCGACTTCACCTGTGTCGGTGTGGGCGACATGTCCGGCGACGTGTTCGGCAACGGCATGCTGCTGTCCCCGCACACCAAGCTGGTGGCGGCCTTCAACCACATGCACATCTTCCTCGATCCCAACCCGGATCTCAAAGCGAGTTTTGCCGAGCGGCAGCGCCTGTTCAATCTGCCGCGTTCCGGCTGGAACGATTACGACTCAAAGCTGATCTCGGCCGGCGGCGGGGTGTTCGAGCGCAAGGCCAAATCGATCAAGCTGTCGGCGGAAATCAAACAGCGCTTCGGTCTTGAGAAGGACCAGGTGACGCCGAACGAGCTCATCCACATCCTGCTGAAGGCGGAGGTCGATCTGCTCTGGTTCGGCGGTATCGGCACCTATGTCAAGGCATCGGACGAGACCCATGCCGATGTCGGCGACCGCGCCAATGACGCAACCCGCGTCAATGCCGAGGAACTGCGCTGCCGGGTCATCGGCGAAGGCGCCAATCTGGGCTGCACCCAGCGTGGCCGCGTCGAGGCGGCCTTGGCTGGCCGACGCCTCAACACCGATGCGGTCGACAATTCGGCCGGTGTCGACACCTCGGATCACGAAGTCAACATCAAGATCCTGATCAACGAGGCGGTCGCCGGCGGCGATCTCACCATGAAGCAACGTGACAAGCTGCTCGCCGAAATGACCGATGAGGTGGGAACCCTGGTCTTGAAGGACAATTACCAGCAATCGCAGGCGCTTTCCGTGGCGGAGGCGCAGAGCTATACCCTACTCGACCAGCAGGGCCGCTTCATGCGCGCCCTGGAGCGCAACGGCCAGCTTGACCGCGCAATCGAGTTCCTGCCCGATGACGAGGTCATGCGCCAGCGCCTGACGCAGCGGATCGGCCTCACCCGCTCGGAAAGCGCCGTGCTGCTCGCTTATTCCAAGAACGCGCTCTATGACGAATTGCTGCCGTCGGATCTGCCTGACGATCCGCAATTGGCCGACGATCTCATCTCCTATTTCCCCAAGCAGCTGCGCGACGGCTACAAGCCACTCATCCAGAACCATCGCCTGCGGCGAGAGATCATCGTCAGCGTCGTCACCAACTCCCTGGTCAACCGGATGGGAGCGACGTTCCTCCACGTGACCAAGGAGAAGACCGGGCAGAGCGCCTCAGCGATCGCCCGCGCCTATGCCATCACCCGCGGCGCCTTCAAGCTCCGGGATCTGTGGACGGCCATCCAAGCCCTCGACAACAAGGTCTCGGCCAGCGTCCAGACCTCGATGCTGATCGAGATCAACCGCCTGGCCGAACAGGCGACGCTCTGGTTCCTCCGCAATGGCGAGCATCCGCTCGACATCGCCGGCAATATCGCCGCCACGGAACCGGGCATCATCGCCATCGAAGCCGCCTTGTCGAAGATCCTGTCGCCGGCCGACCAGGCCGCCAACACCAAGCGCGCCGGCGCCCTCATGTCGGCGGGTGTGCCGGAACCCTTGGCGCGGCGAATCTCGCAACTGGCCAGCATCGGCACGACCCTCGATGTCGTGCGGATCGCGGCGCAGAACAAGATCAAGGTCGAGGACGTGGCAGCCACCTATTTTGCCATCGGCGACCAGTTCAACATCGACTGGCTGCGGGCCGGGGCCAAGGGGTTGATCGGCGACAGCCATTGGCAGCGCCTGGCCGTGTTTGCGATCGTCGACGATCTCAACACGCACCAGCGCGACCTCACCACCGCGGTGCTGGCCAACGACCTCGCCTTGACCGGACAGGATGCGATCGCCGGCTGGAAAGGTGGACGTTCTGCCGCCCTGCCCCGCGCGGAAGCTCTGTTCAGCGACCTGCGTCAGGTCGGCAAGCTCGAGCTTGCCATGCTGGCCGTCGCCAACCGGGCCCTGAGCAGCTTGCTGGATTAGGGACGCTCAACTCGTTTGATCCGACATCCCCGGGCTTGGCCCGGGGATCCACGAGTGTGTTTGGGTACTAAAAGGAACTCGTGGATACCCGCACCAAGTGCGGGCATGACGATTGAGTTCAAACCTTTCCCGACGCGAAAATGAGCCGCAGGCCCAGACCCGCCATCACGGCGCCGGCGATACGGTCGATCCAGCCTTTGGCGCTGATATAGGCCGCGCGCGGTTTCGACGTCGAGAAGGCGAGCGCTACCGCAGCGTACCAGCCGCCTTCCACCAGAAACAGCAGCGCGGGCAGCAGGATCATCGTACCGGTCGAGGGTGCTGCCGGCAGGAGGGCCGCAAAGACACTGCTGTAGAAGATCACGGTCTTGGGGTTGCTGAGCTGTGTCGCGAGCGCCAGCAGGAAGGTGCGGAACACGCCGCTGCGCGATGGGTCTGCCGCCGTGGCCTGCAAGGGTTGTTTGGCGCCGCGCCACAGCAAAAAGCCCAAATAGACGAGATAGGCGCCGCCGCCGATCTTGAAGGCCATGTAGAGCCAGTCGACCTGCATGAACAGCGCCTGGAGGCCAATGACGGCGAGTGTCGCGAGGATCATGCCTCCCACCCCCATGCCCAGCGCCGATGCGAGGCCATGCGCACGCGATTGCGAGAGCGAGATGCGCGCCACCAGCAGGAAACTGGGACCTGGACTGATGGCCCCGATCAGGATCGCCAGCATGATCGCCAGAACGGCATAGGTTTCGGTCATGAGGGGGTCCCTTCCACGCTACGGTAAAGCCCTAGCCATCATCCTTCGCCACAGCCGACAATTGTCGGCATTCGCCGACGGCGGACCATGACGCGGAGGGGCAAATTCGCCCGCATTATGCGGCAAAATGCCCTACGACGTGCTTGAACCGCCGCCCTGGGCGGCCATCAACGCATGATGAATGGTATTGTAGCTTGGGTGCCCGTTCGGTTAAATAGAAGCATTCCGTGGTGATTTGGCCGGCCGGCTTGCAGCCACGTAAAAGAACTCGCTAAAGGGCCGCCAGGGATTCTCAAGAGTGGAATCTCAAGGCTGCGGACCCCAGAGCGAGCCATTTGCCGACTTTTGGGTGACCGTATATGCCGATCAAGATTGCCGACAAGCTCCCCGCCTTCCAGGCCCTCCAGAACGAGGGCGTGCGCGTGATGACCGAGACAGCGGCGATCCGCCAGGACATCCGCCCGCTGCAGATCGGCCTGCTCAATCTCATGCCGAACAAGATCAAGACCGAGTTGCAGATCGCGCGCCTGCTCGGCGCCACTCCCCTGCAGATCGATCTCTCCCTGATCCGCATTGGCAACCATGCCGCCAAGAACACGGCGGAGGACCATCTGCGCACGTTCTATCAGACCTGGGAGAATGCGCGGCATCGCAAATTCGACGGCTTCATCATCACCGGCACGCCGGTGGAGACGATCCCCTACGAAGACGTGACCTATTGGCCGGAGATGCAGCATATCTTCAACTGGACCACGACCAACGCGCATTCGACGATCAATGTCTGCTGGGGCGCCATGGCGGCACTTTACCATTTTCATGGCGTGCCGAAGCATCAGCTGCCGGAAAAGGCGTTCGGCGTCTACCGCCAGAAAATCATGAAGCCGTCGTCGCCCTACCTGATCGGCTTCTCGGATGATTTCGTGATACCAATCTCGCGCTGGGCCGAAATCAGAACCGCCGATGTGGCGGCGTGCCCGGATGTCGAAATGCTGGCCTATTCCGACGAGAAAGGTGTCTGCATCGCCCAGAGCCGCGGCACGCGCCGTCTCCATGTGCTCGATCACATGGAATATGACGCGACGTCGCTGGGCGACGAGTATGCGCGCGATGTCGCGGCCAATGTCCCCATCAAGCTACCGCACGACTATTTCCCGAACGACGATCCAGCACGGGCGCCGCTGAACCGCTGGCGCCCGCACGCGCATATCTTCTTCTCGAACTGGATCAACGAGATCTATCAGACGACACCATTCGAGATCGAGAAGGTCGGCCAATAGGGTCCACAGGTGCGGCGGCACCCCCCCGGTCGGTCGCGGGGCAAGCCTGGGAATGAACCATGGTCGGCAAATCGAACCCTGTCCGGACCACCAGGCTCAGGGCCTGGAAACCAGGCACAGGTCGCCCTGTCGATGGCTTCTTCCAAGGTTTTCTTTGCTTTTCGGGCGCTTGGCGGCTATCACTTGGCCGCGGCCGGGCCCTGTCAGGATGACCGTTGGCAAGGCCGTTTTCAGCTCTTGGAAGTGGTTTAGGGGACATGCAGGGGTCGGATGGCATCGGGGATGAGCTAGTCCAGCTGCGGCACAAGATCGATGCGATCGACGACCAGCTGCACGATCTGCTCATGCAACGCACGGAACTGGCCGTGGCGGTGGGGGCTGCCAAGGCCGCCCGCCAGCCTGTCAGCGGCGATTCACCCGCCGAAGGGTCAAAATTCATCCGCCCGGCCCGCGAGGCCAAGATCCTGCGCCGCCTCATCGCGCGCCATAGGGGCAAGCTGCCCAAGGCCGTGATCGTGCGCATGTGGCGCGAGATGATCTCCGCCCTCCTCCAGGTCGAAGGACCCTTTGCCGTTGCTGTCTATGCCCCCCAGGCGCATCCCGGTTACTGGGACCTCGCCCGCGACCACTATGGCAGCCGGGTCAAGATCCTGACCTTCAGCCGCGTCGACCGCGCCCTTTCCGCCGTGATGGACGGCTCGGCCACGGTCGCGGTCCTGCCCTTCCCGCGCGAGGACGATGTCGATCCCTGGTGGCGCCGTCTGATGGGCTCGGCACAATTGCCCAACGTCATCGGCCGCCTGCCCTTCGGCGATCCCGGCAACCAGCGCAACCCGGACCTCCAGGCCCTGGTGGTCGGCCGCACGCCGACTGAACCCACGGACCGCGACCATTCTCTGATCGTGCTCGATGCGCCGGAACCGGTCAGCCGCTCGACCCTGCGCCAGGCCCTGGCCGGCGTCGGGCTTGAGACCAGCTTCATCCATGGCGGCCGCGACCAGTTGGGCCCGGACCTCAACCTCATCGAGGTTGCGGGCTATGTGGCCGAGAACGATCCGCGCCTGACCCTGGTCGCCAGTGGTCTTGGCAAGGATGCGCGGCTGCACACGATCGGCTCCTATGCCGAGCCCCTGACCAAGGCCGAGCTCACCGACGAGCCCACCGGCCACTAGATCCCGGCCATTAATCTGGCCACTGAAAACAGGCGCCGGTCGCCTGGGAGCAAAAAATGACACTTACCGTTCGTCCCGGAATCCTCGACATCGCCGCCTATGTGCCGGGGGAGCATGACCTGCCGGGTTCGGGTCCGATCTACAAGATGTCGTCCAATGAAAGTGCCTTGGGCGCCAGCCGCCTTGCCATGGATGCCTATGCCAAGGGTGCTGCTGAGCTCCATCGCTATCCCGATGGCGGCTGCCATGCGCTGCGCAGCGCGCTCGCGCAGGAAGTGGGCGGCAAGGCGGAGGAGATCATCTGCGGCACCGGCTCCGACGATATTCTGGTGCTGATCACCCGCGCCTATGCCGGTCCCGGCGACGAGGTGCTCTATTCGCGCCACGGCTTCCTCATCTATCCCATAGCCGCGCAGTCGGTCGGTGCCACACCCGTAACGGCGCCGGAGAAGGACCTCACCACCGATGTCGATGCGCTGCTCGCTGCGGTGACGCCGAAGACGAAGATCTGCTTCGTCGCCAACCCGAACAATCCCACGGGAAGCTATATCCCGGCTTCGGAGATGAAGCGCCTGCGCGACGGCTTGCCGGACAACGTGCTCCTCGTCATCGACGCGGCCTATGCCGAATATGTCGACAAGCCTGATTACACGGACGGCGCCGAACTGGTGAAGCAACATGACAATGTCATCATGTCGCGCACCTTCTCCAAGATCTATGGGCTGGCGGCGCTGCGCCTTGGCTGGGCCTATGGACCCAATAGTGTCATGGACGTGCTCAACCGCATCCGCGGCGTGTTCAACGTGGCGGCCCCCGCCCAGATCGCCGGCATCGCGGGATTGGCCGACAGCGACCATGTCAAGCGCTCCAAGGCGCATAATGATTACTGGCTGCCCTGGTTCGTGAGCGAGGTGAAGCGCATCGGGCTCCATCCCTATCCATCCGTCGGCAATTTCCTGCTGGTGCGCTTTCCGACCGATCCCAAGCTCAATGCCGATGCGGCCGAGAAGTTCTTGAAGTCGCGCCGGATCCTGGTGCGCAAGATGGGCGCCTATGGCCTGCCCGATTGCCTGCGCATCACCATCGCCGAGGAAGCGGCCGTGAAGGCCTGTGCCACGGCGCTCAACGACTTTGTCCAGGGTGCGGCCACACAATGACCAGTGAACCTCTTTTTGGCCGCGTCGCCCTCATCGGCATCGGCCTCATCGGCTCGTCGCTGGCGCGCGCCATCGCCCAACACGGCCTCGCCGGCGACATCGTGATTTTCGACGCCAGCGTCGAAGCGCGTGCCGCTGCCGCGGAACTGAAACTCGGCCAGGTCTCCGAGACGCTGGCCGGCGCCGTCACCAACGCCGACCTCGTCATCATCGCGACGCCGATCGGCGCCTATGCGGATCTCGGACCAGCCTTGGCGCCACATTTGAAGAAGGGCGCCATCCTCACCGATGTCGGTTCGGTCAAGCAGGCGGTCATCCGCGATCTCGGGCCCCATGTGCCGGAGGGCGTCCATTTCGTCCCCGGCCACCCGCTCGCCGGTACCGAGCATTCCGGCCCCCGCGCCGGCTTTGCCGAGCTCTTCAAGGGCCGCTGGGCGATCGTGACACCTGTTCCCGGCACCGATCCGGCAGCGACCGAAAGGCTCAAGGCACTCTGGTCCGCCGTGGGCTCGATGGTCGAGGTGATGGAGCCCAGCCATCACGATCAGGTCCTGGCCATCACCTCGCATTTGCCGCACCTCATCGCCTACACGATCGTCGACACGGCAACGCAGCTCGAAACCTCGACCCAGTCGGAAGTCATCAAGTTCTCCGCCACGGGCTTCCGCGACTTCACGCGTATTGCTGCGTCGGATCCCACCATGTGGCGCGATATTTTCCTCAACAACCGCGAGGCGGTGCTGGAAATCCTCGGCCGCTTCACCGAGGATCTCACCGCCATGCAGCGCGCGATCCGCTGGGGCGAGGGCGACAAGCTGTTCGAGACCTTCAGCCGCACCCGCGCCGTCCGCCGCGCCATCATCGACGCCAAGCAGGCGTGAAGATGCGCCGCAAGACCTGCCAGGACATGATTGAGGTGCGCCAGGCGATCGACGCGCTCGACCGCGAGATCGTGACGCTGCTCGCCGACCGGCTGCATTTCATCGGCGAGGCGGCGCGCATCAAGGCGAGCAGAGAGGCCGTGCGCGACGAGCCCCGCATCGAGGATGTGATCGCCAAGGTGCGCGCCACCGCCGTTGCTGGCGGCATGGATCCGGCCTTCATCGAGCCCATCTACCGTGACCTTGTCGAGCGCTCGATCGCCTATGAACTGGGCGAGTTCGACCGCCTGCATAAATCGTAGAATTAACGCCCGATTCCAGTCGAATTTCCGTCGATTCCGGCCGCCGGACAAAATTCACTTGCGAGTCGGAGGGATTTCCCTTAAGCGCCGAGGTTCTGGGCTTTTCGGTCGACAATCCCGCGTTTGCGGCGCTCGTCAGAGCAAAGCTGGCTGCGCAGATCCTGCAGCATACTGACCGCTTTTCTGGACATGAGGTAGATGATGGCAAAGTTTCCCTATAAGGGCCGTATTGTAATGATTGGTTATGGCTCGGTCGGCCGGTGCACGATGCCGCTGATCGAGCGTCATTTTGACATGCCTTTGAGCCGCGTCACGGTGATCGATGGTCATGATCATAGCGAAGACGCCGCGCGCTTCATCGAGAAGGGTGTCACCTACATCGTCGAGCCTTTGCATGAAGGCAATTACACCAAGGTGCTGGCCAAGCATCTCTCGAAGGGCGATCTCCTGATCAATCTGTCGGTTGAGGTCGATTCGCTGGCGCTTGTCACCTGGTGCCAGAAGCAGGGCGTGCTCTATGAAGACACCTGCATCGAGCCCTGGGCCAACTACTACGACAACACGGCCATTCCGGAAGATCAGCGGACCAATTATTTCCTGCGTCACCGCGCCCTGGAAGCCGCCAAGAAATTCCCCAAGAACGGCCCCTCGGCCCTGCTCACGCATGGCGCCAATCCGGGCCTTGTCACCCATTTCATCAAGCGGGCCCTGCTCGACATCGCGCGCATGCGCGGGTTGAACACCACGGCCCCGAAGTCACGCGACGGCTGGGCCAAGCTCATGCGCGATTGCGGCGTCAAGACGATCCATGTCGCCGAGCATGACCAGCAGGTCACCGATGTGCCCAAGATGCCGGGCGAGTTCTGCAACACATGGTCGATTCCCGGCTTCGTCGGTGAAGGTTGCCAGCCGGCCGAGCTTGGCTGGGGCACCCATGAGAAGCGCCTGCCGGAGAATGCCGTCGAGCACAAGGTCGGCTGCAAGGCCGCCATCTACCTGCAGCAGCCGGGCTGCACCACCGAGGTGCGTTCCTGGACGCCCCATGGCGGGCCGATGATCGCCTATCTCATCACCCATGGTGAATCGATCACCACTGCCGACTATTTCACCGTGATGGAAAAGGGCAAGGCCGCCTATCGGCCGACCGTGCATTATGCCTATCACCCGTGCGACGATGCCGTGCTCTCGGTGCGTGAGTTCCAGGAAAAGAACTTCACCATGCAGAACGACACACGCCTGCTGGGCGAGGAGATCGTGACCGGCATCGACGAACTGGGCGTGCTGCTGATGGGCGATTTCGGCGCCTATTGGTATGGCTCTCAGCTCTCGGTCGAGGAAGCGCGCCGCGTCATGGGGCCGGAATACAACGCCACCTCGCCGCAGATCGCCTCGCCGGTGCTGGCCGGCGCGATCTGGCTCATCGAGCATCCCAATGAGGGTGTCGTGGAGCCGGAACAGATCGATCATGACTACATCATCGATATCTGCCGACCCTATCTTGGCCCCGTGGTCGGCTGCTTCACCGACTGGACGCCGCTCAAGGACCGCAACGTGCTGTTCAAGGAAAAGAACCTCGATCAGACCGATCCCTGGCAGTTCGAGAACTTCCGCGTCCGGCGCTGACAGCGCCTGATGCTGATGCAGAAAGCCCCGCTCAATCGAGCGGGGCTTTTTTCTACCAGCCCAGCGTCGGAAGGGTCGCGAGCTTGACCGGACCCAGCCACAGATAGCCTTCCTGCAGGCTGAGGCTGACACTCACCACATCATGTCCCGCCTCGTCCGGCTTGGCGAGGCCCTTGGCCATCATGCCAGCGGTCTTCGCGGTCTGGGCGTCGATCATCCCGTCGCGATCGAGAAGGGCGACGGTGTCGGCAAGACCCTGGGCGCGGATGGTGAGCGCCCCCAAGGGCTGCAGCGCCTCGTCCAGCGACAGCGTGCCGGCACCGGCCAGGGTCAGCGGCGCCTGGGCGAAGGCGAAGCTTTTCAGTTCCACGATCCCACCTGCGCGCGCCCAGCCGGAGAGGGCATCGCGCGGGCTGGTGGCAAACGGCACCGGCCCCATGACGGCGCCCGTGGCCGCTGCCTGCTCGATCACGCCCTCGGTGACCACGCGCTGCCCGGGCGGCAGGCGCAAGGCGCTGAGCGCCACGTCAAAATTGAGCAGTGGCTGGTGGTAGTCGGCCGGCATGTCGGCCGGCAGCTCAATCGTCGCCGACAGGGTCTCGGCCGCGATGACGCCTTCCGGCACGTCGAGATCCACACCCACAGCCGCCAGGGTGACGGTCTTGAGCTGCCCGCCACCATGGAGGGCGATATCAAGCGTGCCCTTCCCCAGCCGCATTTGCCGCTGGACGCCGCCATCCATGAGGGTTGCGGTGACAGTCTGGTCGCTGGCGACATGGATCCAGCGCAGGTTCCAGGGGCGCATCTGGGCCAGCAGCCGGTCGCCTGCGACCGAGAGGGCGCCGTCCGCCGAATGCGCCGTCAACGAGACGGTGCGAAATTCGGTGCGAAAGGCCAGGGGAAAGCCAGCGATCGGATCGCTCTCGAAAGTGATCTCGTGACCCAAAGCGCGTTGCTGGGTCGCCCAATCGGCGATACCGGCCTCAAGCTGCCCGGCCACGTGATGCCAGTAGGCGCCGTATCCGGCAGCGCCGACAAGCGCCGCGACGATCCCGCCGGCAAGCAGAGACCGCTTCACGCCCGGGCGACCGCCTTGGTCCCGCTGGGCATGGCAAGGCGGTCCTTGTTGAGCCGGCGCTCCAGCCAATCGAGGACTCGCGTCAGGCCATAGACGATCGTGAAGTAGACGATGCCTGCGCCAATCAACGTGTCATAGACGCGGTAAGTGTCGACGCGGATCGTGGTCGCCGTACCCATGAGTTCGTAGACGGTGACCAGCGAGGCGAGCGAGGTTGCCTTCAGGAGGAGGATCGTTTCCGAGCTCATGGTCGGCAGGCAGATGCGGATGGCGCGCGGCAGGGTCACCCGCCAGAAGACCTGCGACCGGCTCATGCCGAAGGCGCGCGCTGCCTCGATCTCGCCATGCGGGACAGCGAGAATGGCGCCGCGCAGGATCTCGCCCGTATAGCCGGCCGTGTTGATGCTGAAGGCGAAGATCGCATACCAGATGCCGTCGCGCAGGAAGGTAAATTCCCGCATCATCCAGCCTGGGATCAATTGGCCGAGACCGTAATAGATGAAGTAGAGCTGCACCAGCAGTGGTGTGCCGCGCATGGTCAGAATGAACAGCCGCGCCGGTGCCCAGAGAATCGGGTTCAATGAAAGGCGCGCGAGCGCCACTGGAACCGCCAGCAGATTGCCGATGACGCCAGAAGTTATGGTGAGAAACAGGGTTAAGGGGATGGCCCAGATCAGCTGCGGCATCACCACGGTGATCATATAGACGACGTCGAACTTCATGGTCCTGTCCTCCCCTTACGCGCGCCGGACGCCGCGGTTGGCGCGCTTTTCGAGCCGACCGAGGAGGATGAGTGAACAGATGGTCAGTGCGAGATAGATGAGTCCCGTGACACCATAATAAAAGACGAAATGCTTGGTCGAATTTGCGGCGCTGCGCCCGACCTGAACCAGTTCAATGACGCCGACGACACTGACCAGGGCGCTGTCCTTGGTGATGTTGAGCCACTGATTGCTCATGCCAGGAAGGGCGAAGCGGATCATCTGCGGAAAGAGGATTCGTACAAAACGCATGGTCGCATGCATGCCATAGGCCTTGGCGGCCTCGATCTGCCCCTTCGCCACCGCCTGAATCCCGCCGCGCAGCACGTCGGTGAGATAGGCACCGTAGACCAGCGAGAGCGCGGTGATGACGCCGGCCATCGGGTTCAGTTGCAGCCCCTCTTCGGCAAGACCGAGGCCGATCAGGAGCCGCGTCAGCGCGCTCATGCCGGCATAGAAAATGAGCAGGATCAGAAGCAGTTCAGGGACGGAGCGCACGACGGTCGTATAGACGTCACCCGCGCGGTTCAATGCTTTGATATGGCAAAGCTTTGCCCAGGCACCCAGCATGCCGATCACCAGGGCAATCGCATAGCCGCAGACAGATATCAACAGGGTGTTGCACACGCCCCAGAAAAACTCGTCGCCATAGCCTGAATCTCCCCAGGCGAGGCTCATCCATAAGGATTGCGGTTCAGCCAATGCCAGTCCCCTCGAAAAGCCCCTGGATCCACCCCTGCCGGCCGGGTTTGCCCGGCTCTTTCAAGGGTGGATGGTACCCTCCACCACCGGGGGCGGCAACACTGCAATGGTGGCCGCCGGTCGGGGTGGGTAAAGAAAAAACCGCCCGGCTCTGCAGCCGGGCGGTTTCGTCACGCAGACTTCCACAAATCAGAAGGTCGGCACAACCAGCATGCCGGTGAGTTCCGGATACTTCTTGGTGATCTCGTCATACTTGCCGCTGGTGACGACGGCCTTGATGCCGGCGTTGAGCTTGTCGAGGGTTTCCGTGTCGCCCTTGCGGACGGCGGCACCCACACCCTCACCCATGATCGGATCGGCCGGGACGACGGCTTTTTCCTCATAAGCCTGGCCGGCTTCCGAGGCCAGGAACGGGGCCATGGTCGAACGGCCTTCCTGGACGTAGTCGAGGCGGCCGGCACCGAGATCGGCCAGCGCGGTGTCGAGACCGTCATAGGTCTTGATCTCCGCGGCGGAACCGAAGCGCGCCTGCAGGAACTTGGAGTGGATGGTCGCATTCTGCGCACCCATCACCTTGCCCTTCATCGATTCCGGATTGTCGAAATCGATCTTGGTCGCATCCGCCTTCGGGCCGATGATGATGGTGGTCGAGTCATAGTAGAAGTGCGTGAAATCGACCTGCTGCTTGCGATCTTCGTTGATCGTCATCGAGGCGAAGATGAAGTCGATCTTGCCTTCCTGCAGCGCCGGGATGATGCCGTCCCAGGCCGTGGGGGTCAGTTCGCACTTCATGCCCTGGGATTCGCACACCGCCATGGCGAGGTCGACTTCCCAGCCGGTCCATTTGCCGCTGGTGTCCTTGGTGGCGAAGGGCGGGTAGTCGGTCTGATCCATACCGACCTTGTAAACCTTGTCCTGCGCCTGGGCGCTGACGGCCATGACCGCCAAGACTGCACCGGCGACGAGGCTCCCAAACAAGCTCTTTTTCATGATAGTTCCCTGGTCAAAGTTGATGACTCCGATTACCGGCATCCCTGCCTTCCCCGCGGGTCGTTCTTGCGTCGACCGTTATACGGGGGTGGATCGGCTACGGCCAAAGACTAGCATAGGGAATTCTGGCTTGGGTAGCGCCGTTAAGGCCCCGGATCGGACAATTCAGCGTGAGAATTGTCCCGATTTGACCCTAAACCCAGCGAATCGCCGGATTTCACGATTTGCGCAGGAAGCCCTCGAAACGGTCCATCGCCACCGACAGGCGGTCATTGGACTGGGCGTAGCAGAGGCGCAGATAGCCCTCCCCGCCGGCGCCGAAGGCGGTCCCGGGGGCGAGGCCGACCTTGCCCTCGACCACCAGCCGCTTGCAGAAATCGAGGGCGGCGCCCTCGTCCTTGCCCAGTTCCTCGACCTGCAGCATCAGGTAGAAGGAGGCGTCGGCCGGGATGACGCGGACCCGGTTCATGACGGAGAGCCGCTCCAGCACCAGGTCGCGGCCGCTCTTGCAGCGGGCGACCATCCATTTGACCCACTCCTCACCGTCGGTGATGGCCTTGACGCAGGCCGCCTGCAGGAAGGGCTGGCCGCCCGAGGTGTTGAACTCGATCAGCCGCTCGATCTGTGTCAGGGCCGATCTTGGCATCACCATCCAGCCCATCCGCCAGCCGGTCATGGCCCAGGTCTTGGAGAAGCTGTTGACGACGAAAACGGGATCGTCCGGCGTGGCCAGTTCGAGGAAGGAGGGGGCGACCGGCTTGTTGTAGATGAGGCGGTTGTAGACCTCGTCGGCGATGAGGGCGATGCGACGCTTGCGGCAGAAATCCAGGAGTGCCCGGCGCTGTTCCTCGGGCATCACCCATCCGGTGGGATTGCCCGGTGTCGCCACATAGATGGCGCGGGTGCGTCCGTCGCAGGCCGCGAACAGCTTGTCGAGGTCGAGATGCCAGCCATCGCCATCGCCGGTCATGGCGACCTGGCGCGGCTCGCCGCCCATGATCTCCACGGCGCGGAAGATGTTGGGCCAGACCGGCGTCACGCAGACCATATTGTCGCCGGCACCGATCAGCGACTGCACGATCAGCATCATCGCGTTCATGCCGCTGGAGGTGACGGCGATGCGGTCCTCGGTCAGTTCCACATTGTAGAGACTGCGGTGATAGTCGATGAGCGCCTGGCGCAATTCCGGGATCCCGCGCTTGTAGGTGTAGAAGGTCTTGCCTTCCGCCAGCGCCTCGGCCGCCGCATCGCAGATGAATTTGGTGGTCGGCAGGTCGCCCTCGCCGACCCAGAGACCGACCACGTCGGGAACGGTGAAGCCCATTTTCCAGACATCGACGATCTGCGAATCCTGAAGATTCTCGATGGCGGGGCGGGTTTGGTAGGAACTGGCATTCATGGGGAGAAACTCTCAGGAGGGACGCGGCTGGGTGGATGACAGGCCCGCTGGTGCCGCATCGCGCGGGCGCATCAGCACCAGCAGGTTGCCGGACAGTACCAAAGCAAATCCCAGCCCGGCTAGAGGCGACCAGGCATAGCCTTCGAGCAGGGTCGAAAGCGACAGGGCCACGACCGGGAAGACGACGCTGGAATAGGCCGCCCGCGCCGCGCCGATGCGCTGCACCAGGGTGAGATAGCAGCCGAAGCCGATGACGGTCGCAAAGAGGGCGAGGCCGATCAATGACACGGTATAGGCGGTCCGCGGGTCGTAGGTGAAGCTGGCCCCGGCCAGGAGGGCAAAGGCGATGCAGAAGAGTGCGCCGAAGCTCATGCCGATGGTGTTGGATTCAACCACCGGGATGGAAAGCGCCTTCAGCCGGACCGAGACCATGTTGCCGAGCGAGGCGAGATAGGTTGCAAGCAAAGAGAGGCCGAGCCCCCAGGCCGGATCGGTGCCGAGGCCGCTCTGGCGGAGTTCCGGATAAAAGACCAGGCACAGGCCAACGAGGCCGATCATGGCCGCGAGCAACGCGCGCCGATCGATGCGCTGGCGGAAGAACAAAGCGAGGTTGATGATGTTCATGACCGACATGGTCGAGAAGCAGACCGCGAGCAGGCCGCTCACCAGATGCATGCCGGCGAAATAAAACAGGATGTAATTGGCGCAGAACAGGCAGAATCCCTGCACCGCCATGATGCCGTAGGCACGCGCCGGAAAGCGCAGGGAGCGCCGCGTCAGGATGCAGAAGGCGATGAGGATTGCCGCCGACAGCAGGAAGCGATAGGCCAGCGACACCTGGGGCGCCACTACGCCCAATTGCTGTTCGATCCCGTACCAGGAGGAACCCCAGATCGCGACCACGAGCAGATAAAGCGCCCAGACGGGCATGATCTCACCCTTCATTCTGAAAGGAGCGAAGCTAGGCCCGGCCCATCCGCCGCGCAATTGCCGTCGGCCGCATGACGGGCATGCGCGCTACGGCCTTCAATGTCCCGATACAAAGTGGATGGGATGGCTGGGGCGGGGTTCAGCCGATCAGGTTGAAGAAGATGCGGGTGTTGTCGTAGCCAGCGACCAGGGTCAATTCGTCGCCCGGCTGCACGGGGATCGGCGTGGCGAAGAAATGCATTGCCTGCTTCCAGTGATTGGTGCGCGCCGGGCTGTCGGAATGAAAGACGATCCCGTCGAACAAATGGAGGTCGAACCAGAAGGCGACGCCGTGGCACAAGCCCGCTTCGGTCACGGTCACGGTCACGGTCAGGCGGTGGCTGTCCACTTCCTTCATGTCGGTGCGGAAGTCGAAGGAAAGCGCCACGAAGCGGTCCGACAGCTTCTGATGCGGATCGGCCGCGAGGTCGATCTGCGCATAGCCCGGCGAGCGGAACTGATCCATGCCCGACATGTCGAAGCCGGCGATCGAGCCCACCGGGTTGATCCGAGCCAGATGGTCGCATTGCAGCAGCGCGCCATAGATGGTGGCCGCTTCCGGAATGATGCGGCCTTCCGGCTTCACCAGATTCTCGCGGGCATGGCGGATGATGGAGAGCATGTTGGGAGCCAGCATGCCGACATTGATCAGTTCGGAGACGAAAATATCGGCCCGCTCCGGCAGGTCCTCGCCAAGGCGCAACTGGGTCGATTTCTTGTTGATGACGGTGATGCGGTCGCCGTAGCCGTTCCGCACGACGATCTCGCGCGCCGCATCGGCCATGACCGGCAGGACTTCGCAGGTGACAACGCGCCCGGCGCCTGCCCGCGCCGCCATCATGGCGATGATGCCCGAGCCGGTGCCGATCTCGAACACCGTGTCGCCGGGCCGGATGGCGCGTGCCAGCGCCTCGCTGTAGGCGATGTTGCGCTCGTCATCGTTGATCATCGGGATGTGCCAGGCCGGCACCATGCTCGACAATTGCAGGCGGAGCGCAAAGGCCAAGTCTTCGTCTTCCGGCAGTTCGGCGAGGCCCGCGCGAATGACCTCCATCGCATCATCGGGCCGTGACTGGTCGTGCAGCGCCTGTGCGAGCGACGCATAGGCCGGGGCGCATTTCGGGTCGAGCCGCACCGCTTCGCGGAAGCAGGCCTCGGCTTCGGGCATCTGATCCAGCTGATAGAGGATCTCGCCGAGGTTGAAATGCGCATCGACGAAGGTCGGATCATGGAGGACAGCTTCGCGGAAGCAGATCATCGCTTTGTCGAACTGGCCGCGCCGCTTGACGGCGATGCCGAGATTGTTGATGGCGGCGACCAGGATCGGCGGCATCACCAGGGCCTGGCGGAAGCAACCCTCGGCCTCCTCGACCCGGTCGAGGCGCAGCAGGGCATTGCCGAGATTGTTCCAGGCCATGCCGTCATCGGGTTTGAGGATCGTGGCGCTACGGAAATTGACCTCGGCCTCGGCATTGCGCCCCAGAGCATAAAGCAGGGCGCCGCGGCTGTTCTGGAACTGGGCACGAGCAGGATCCAGCGCAATGGCGCGGTCGATGAGATCGAGCGCCTGCTCGGGTGCTGCACCCCCCTGAAAGCCGATGACACCGAGGAGATGGACCGCGTCCGCATCCAGAGGGTCGGCGGCCACGATCTCGGCGCAAATCCGGCTGGCATCTTCCAGCCGGCCTTCACCGATGGCGACCATGGCCGGTTCGATGGATTTCAGATGTTCGGGTATGGCCGTTTCTGAATTGTCGTCCGTCACATCGCCCCCAGATGCTTATTCCAAAACCGGGTTCGCCGCTCAAGCAGCAGGCCCGCAACGCGACTCGGCACACACGCGGATAGGTGCCAGCCGTTTGCGCAGTTTATCGGGCAAATCGGGGACAATGCTAGTTAAGGGCCATTCGAGGCGAAAAGCCCGAGCCGGCTGGACTCAGGCGAGGATGTTGACCAGCGAGCCGCGGCCGGCGGGGAGGCCGCCCCGGTTGCTGTCGAGGGAGGGGGCGGATTGCGGCGCGCCGGACACTTCCTTGGCGGCGCCGACAGCTTCGGTCAGCAGGTTGGCGACGTTCTGGTCCTGCTTCTGCTGTCCGCGAATGCCGGACAAGGCGGCCTGCTGCCCACGTTGAGCACTGGCGATCTGGGAAGCGGCGAAACCGGCGGCAGCGACGTCCATGTCAATTCCTGCGGTGGATCAGAGTCTTGGCGGGATCATCAGGCGGTGATGTCGAGCAGCGCCTGGGTCGTTTCATTTTCGGTACGGATGACGGCGGCATTGGCCTTGAAGCTGGTGGCAGCCAGGCTCAACGACACGATATCCGCAGGATCAAGGGAGCCTTCGGCGACATTCTGGGCCGATTCCTCGATCTGCGCCGAGGCCTTTTTCAGGCCTTCGATCGCCGTGCTGATCGTGCTGTTCGAGGTGATTTCCATGGCTACCTCCCTGACTGCTGAGCTGCAGCCCGTTATTTCGCTTGGAGTGTATCCTAACCCAGCCCTGTTAAAATTTCGTTTCTTTTCGCGCGCCAGGACCCCTGAAGGACCCCTTTTGTTAACAGAGTTTACAAATTGTTAACGCGCCGCGGGCGGTGCCTTGCGGGCCGGGCCATGGACTAAGGTCTGCCCCGTCCTGCGCTTTTACCACTTGATCGAAAATTTCGAAGATTGTTAGCATCCGCAACATCAGCGGTGTGATTTGCGCCGCCAGCGACCTATAAATGGTCGCCCCGGGGCTGATATCGCCCAAAGGCGACAAAGGAATGCAAGACCGACCATGACCATCAGACCGCGCCGCTCCGTCCTTTATCTTCCTGCCAGCAATGCGCGCGCGCTTGAAAAGGCGCGTACCCTGCCGGTCGATGCGGTGATCCTGGATCTCGAAGATGCGGTGGCCCCGGAAGCCAAGGAGGCAGCACGCGCCCAGCTGGTCGAGGCGCTCGCCGCCGGCGGCTTCGGCAAGCGCGAGGTGGTGGTCCGGGTGAATGGATTGGACACGCCCTGGGGCCATGACGATGTGGCGGCGGTGGCCAAGCTCGGGCCCGACGCGGTCCTGTTCCCCAAGATCCAGTCACCCGATGACGTGCACGCGGCGGTGGCGGCCCTTGACCAGGCCGGCGCGCCCGCGACATTGCCGATCTGGATCATGGCAGAGACGCCGCGCTGCATCATGAGCATGGATTCGATCGCCAATGCCAGCCCGCGCCTGGCCTGCATCGTCGCCGGCACCTCGGATCTCAGCCGCGATCTCCGGGCGCGGCCGGCACCCGGCCGGATCGGCGTCATTTCCGCCCTCTCCATCATCGTCATCGCCGCGCGCGCTTATGGGCTGGATGCGCTCGATGGCGTGCATCTCGATATGAATGACGAGGAAGGCTATCAGGCGGCCTGCGAACAGGGCCGCGATCTCGGTTTTGACGGCAAGACCCTGATCCACCCCAAGCAGATCGCCGCGGCCAACGCCGCCTTTGCCCCCAACCCCACGGAGATCGAGCAGGCCAGGGCGATCGTCGCCGCCTGGGCCGAGGCCAGGGCCCAGGGCAAGGGCATCTGTGTGCTGGGTGGCAAGCTCATCGAGAAGCTCCATGTCGAGGATGCGGAGCGCCTGCTCCAGCTCCATGAGGCCATCGAGGCACAGACCGAAAGCGGCGCAAACTCGCCATCGGCGGCGGCTTAGTCCTTGCCGCCGATGCGGTCGACGCAGCCGACCTGGCTCAATTTGTTCACCTGGCCGTAGGCACCAAGGTCGTAGGCGCGGGTGGCAGCGCAGCCGCTGAGGCCGCCGCCAAGCAGGGCCAGGATCGTTAACGTCTTCACATAATTACGAAAAATCGACATGACACAGCTCCGTTCAGGGTGCGGTGGAGGGCTTTTGCCGGTATTGGCGAAGCACACACATCGCTTGGCTCTGCCCTTAACCTGGGGTGTCGTTTCCGCTAGGTTGTGAACCGCTTCACAAGGAGGTCAGCATCCCCACCGCCGACAAGCCCACCAGTTCCGCCAACAGCGCCGCGGCCAATACCGGCCTCGCCGCGCTGCCGATGCGCGCCCAATTGCTGGCGAAGAGCTTCCTGTTTCGCGGCCTCGAGCCCGCCTTGCTGGAGCGCGTCGCGCGCCTGTGCCTGCCCCGGAAGCTCGGCGTCGGCGAGACCCTGTTCTGGGAAGACGAGCCGGCGGATGCGCTTTATGGCGTGGCCCGGGGCCTCATCCGCATCTGGGTGCATGGGCCGGACGGGCGCGAGCTCACCCTCAACCTCATGGAGACGGGCGACTTCTTTGGCGAGATCGCCCTTCTCGACGGCCTGCCGCGGACGGCAAGTGCCAGTGCGCTCGCCGATACCGAGATGCTGAGCGTGCCGCGGGCGGCGTTCCTGGAATTGATGAAGCAGGAGCCCAAGCTCGCCCTCCACATCATCGAACTGCTGTGCGAGCGGCTGCGCCACAATACCGACCGCATCCGCGACGCGGCCTTCCTCGATCTCGGCGCGCGTCTCGCGAAGACCCTGGAAGCGTTGGCGGCCGGCCATGGCGAAGAAGGTCCTGACGGCATCCTCATCACCGCCAAGCTCAATCAGAGCGAGCTGGCGCAATTGCTGGGTGTCACGCGCGAAGCCGTCAACAAGCAGCTCAAGCAATTCACCCAGGACGGACTCATTGCCACCAAGGGCAGCCGCATCCTGGTGCGCGATGCCGGCGCGCTGTCCGCGCGCGGCAAGGTAAAGGAAGAGAGCGCCTAAGTTGCGATGACCGAGATTCCCGTCGAAGACACGTCTTTGTGGTTTGAGATTTTCATTGTTCTCCTGCTGGTGCTGCTCAATGGCTTTTTCGCCATGTCGGAGCTGGCCATCGTCTCGGCGCGGCGCGCGCGGCTGAAGCCCATCGCCGATGCCGGCCATCGTGGGGCCAGGAAGGCGCTGGAACTGGCCGAAGATCCGACCATGTTCCTTTCCACGGTGCAGATCGGCATCACGCTGGTGGGTGTCGTGGCCGGCGCCTATTCGGGGGCCACCTTGTCGGCGCCGCTGGCGCGGGCACTCGGCGACTGGCCGCTCATCGCCGATTACGCCTATCAGGTCGCGGTGACCCTGGTGGTGGCCAGCATCACTTATCTGTCGCTCATCATCGGCGAACTGGTGCCCAAGCGCATCGCCATGAACCATGCCGAGGCGATCGCGATGCGCGTCAGCCTGCCGATGGCGCTCATCGCCAAGATCGGCGCGCCGCTGGTGATGATCCTGCGGCTTTCGACCAACGCGATCCTCACCCTCATCGGACTGAGCGGCGACCGGGACACGCAGGTGACCGAAGAAGAAGTAAAGACCATGGTGGCAGAGGGCGCCGAGAGCGGTGTCTTCGACGAGGAAGAGCGCTATATGATCGACCGGGTGCTGCACCTGGCCGATTATTCGATCCGCAGCATCATGACGCCGCGCCCGGATATCGACTGGATCGACGTCAACGACCCGGCCGAGGTGTCGCTGCAGCATGTCATCGCCAGCGGCCATTCGCGGCTGCTGCTGTGCCAGGGCAATGTCGACGAAGTGCTGGGCGTGGTGGATGCCAAGGATCTGCTGCAGCAGCTGGCGACGGGCCAGAAGATGGACCCGCAGCTGTGCGTGAAGATTCCCCTCACCCTCCATGAGACGACCACGATCCTGCGGCTCCTGGAACTCTTCCGCCATGCCCCGACCAGGGTTGCCATCGTGCTCGATGAATATGGCAGCGTCGAAGGCATCGTGACCCAGGCCGATATCTTCACGGTGATCGCCGGCGAGATGTCGGAGGAAGAGGATGCCGTCGACGCCATCGCCGCGCGCGGCGCGGGCTCGTGGCTGATCGACGGGCGCACGCGCCTCATCGATGTCGAGCGCAAGATCGGCGCTAGCGGATTCGTGCATTCGGATTACAGCACCTTGGCCGGCCTGGTGCTGCACCGGCTGGGCCGCGTGCCCCGGGTGGGCGAGAGCGTCACCTATAACGGGTTCCGCCTGGAAGTGGTCGATCTCGACGGCCGCCGCATCGACAAGGTGCTGGTGGATAGGGTGGGCGACGAGAAGAAGGTCGCCATCGACAAGGCGTCATAGGCAACGGAGCTCGCAGGCCGCTGTTGCCGGGCCTGTTCTGACACGGCTGTTCTGACACGGCTGTGCTGCCGGGCAGGTCATCCTGGCCGGTTCAGGTGATTGATCCGCGCATCTGCAATCATTCGGGCAGCGTCACGGCTGCAGGGCCTTTCGGCCGTGCCGCCGCCGCGTCTTGCTCGGGATGCCTGCCGATCCAGGGGACCCATTCTCCCGAGGGTCCGGGGGGAACCGTTATCCGTGCGGTCCGTGGGAACCCGCTGTCGCGCTGGGTTCGTCGGGATCCGCTGTCGCGCAGGATCCGGCGGGACACGCTGTCGCGCGCATCCGGCGGGAATCGTTATCCCAGCGATTCCGGGGAGACCCGCTATCCCTGCGGATCCATGGGGGCCGGTCTTCGAGGCGCCGGCCCTGCCTTTTCTGCCCCCGCCCCTTCCGAGGCGGAGATACTGCAACCGGCCTTCGGCGCAGGCCCTCTCAGCCGGCCGAAGCCATCGAGAAACCCCGCGATCCTGCGCCGGAGACAACCGAATGATTGCAGATGCACGGTAGCGTCCCGCCGCGCATCGGCTGTTGGGTGGTGAGCGCTATTAATATCACATTCCTAGATTGACTGTCAAGAACAAAATAGGAACAATATAGAGCGACGCGACTTCGCGTGCCGGATTTCGGCACGAGCATTGTGTATTCAATACACAAATGATACACACGGCAAATGAGCCAGTGATGGGCAAACAGGTCAGCAGTCGGGAGGCGATCAGGGAAATCGAACTGCGCGGCTGGGTGCTGGCGCGAAGCCGCGGCGATCATTTCACCTTCAAGAACCCGGCGAACCCGATGCTGATCACCCTGCCCCATCCGGTGAAATGTTTGTCGCCCGGCATGGTGCGGGATATCGAACGAAAGGCCGGCATCAGGTTCTGATCGGGCGGCAGATCGCTGGATGCGCCGCCGCTGTAATGCAGGAGACGAAGAATGAACGCGTGCTACCCGGCGGTGATCGATATCAATCCGGTCGTCGAGGGCGGCATCACCAGGGCCCGGAACAAGGCCGGAAACAAGACTGGTGAGATGCTCGGCGGCTATGGCGTGACGTTCCCCGACCTTCCCGGTTGCTATGCTGCCGGCGACACGATCGAGGAAGCGATGCGGAATGCCAGCGCGGCCTTGGCGCTGCACCTGGAGGTCATGCAGGAAGAGGGATTGCCAATGCCCCAGAGCAGCAGGCCGGAGACGATCCTGGCCGACCCGTCGATCCGGCTCGCGGCCATCGCCATGATCGATGCACCGACACCGAACAAGTCAGTGCGCGTCAATATCTCGATGGCAAGCGATCTCTTAGACCGGATCGATGCCGTGACATCGAACCGATCCGCCTTCCTCGCCGAGGGGGCGAGGTATCTTCTGGAGCGTGGTGGTGGCGTGAAGGTCGCTGCGGGGTCTGGCGCCAGAAGACGAAAAATGTAGGGCGGCGAGCTTCCGTGATGTCCGCGTCTGCCTCAAAAAGATCATGATGAAGGCCGATTGTATTGTAGAGCGATATATGTTGTCGCCCAGCACGACCATCTCGGATGCGAAGAAGGTCTTGGGAAAGCAAAGGGAAAGAGATGAGGGCGCGTCTTGCCAAGGCAATTGCAGTCACCATGCTTGCCGGCTTTCTGATCGGCCCCAATTGTCAGAGCCTGGCGGACGACGGCACAAGTCAGTTCCCCGAATGGTCACAGACACAGGCGCTGGACTATGATGAACAGGGAGACTTCTCGAATTTTCTCTACCTGAACGGAGCCACGCGTTGCGGACAGGACAAATTCCTGTTCATGTCGGAAAGCCAACAGGCAATTGTTGTTCGCCACAAATCCGGCAGGGTCCTGCAGACGATTGATCTTGCGCCGATGCTCGCCAACATCTTCCAGCCCATATCAGCTGGTCTGGTATGCGTAACAGGGCCAAACTCAAGTCAAATCGGCATCACGATCTACAGCGGGAAGGATGTCGAAGGTTACACGGATTACACAAACAGCATCAGTGTCGCCTTTGATCTCGAGAGCAGGAAATGGTCCAGAATGCTGCCTGCGGTCCAGTTCGCGGGCGGAGGACAGCGTCTCTATTTCATGAGCAAGCAGGGCTACCTGTTTGCATTCGATGAACAGCTGGATATTGTGCCGCGTGGCGAATTCTCGGTTTTCGATGCCAAGCGCAACTTGCCTCTGTCAGTTAAGGCAGCCGTCGACATCCTGCAATTCTCGGCGGCGCGGTCAGAACTGTTATGTGTGATCGAAGCTCCCGGTTCGAACGACAATCAACCTATCTCCTGCAGTGATATTCCCGCGTCCATTCCCATCGAGGAAGACATTTCCTGGGATTGGGGTCATCAGTTCGGCCCCTTCATAGGCAACACGTTACATTTTCACACTCCACGTGCCGCCATCGCATGGGACGTCACTTCTCGCAAATGTCGAACTCTCATGAAGAGTTCGACATCTGCAAACGATCTGTTCTTTCGGTATGCAACACTGCAAGATGGCAAAACCTTTCAACTACGCGCTGCCTTATCGCAGAAATCTGCGGGCAAGAATTCCTCGAACAGTGCATTGATTGAAGTGAAATCCGAAAGTGGGCGTGTCGTGTACGATAGCGGAGAATTGCCTATTGGGTCTTTTATGGGTGCCGAGTTGATTGCATTGGGGAATGAGCTATTTCTGATGGTTTACTCGGATGCCGGGACGGGAGATGGTTCTATTCTCGTGAAACGAATTCAATAGCAGTTCCAGGGAGTCCCAGATGCTGTCGCTTCAATCCGTCACCGATCTCCAGCCCTTTGCCGATCTGCTGCGCGCGAACGGGTTGCCGGCCGATGATCTGGGGGAAGCTGGGCGGCGTTTCTGGCGGGCGGTGACGCCGGCGGGCACCACCATCGGCTATGGCGGGCTGGAAGGGGATGGACCTGACATGCTGCTGCGCTCAGTCGTGATCGACAGCGCCCATCGCGGCAGTGGCGTGGGCCGTGCGCTGGTGGCGCTACTGCTGGCTGAGGCGAAAGCCGGCGGCGCGTCGGAGGTCTGGCTGCTCACCCTGAGTGCCGGTGATTTCTTCCGCGATCTGGGCTTTACCAATGCCGACCGTGCCACGGCGCCTTCTGCCATCACCAGCTCGCAACAGTTCAGCGCATTGTGTCCGGCCAGTGCGCAATTGCTGGTGAAGAGCGTCTAGATATCGAGCCGCCCCCCTCCCCGGCCCTCCCCCTCAAGGGGGGAGGGAGTTAC
>NZ_CAMDRA010000011.1 GCF_945906275.1 Dongia mobilis | reverse complement strand
GCCGCATCGGCGCCATCAAGGACAAGGAAACCGTGGTCGGCAACCAGACCAAGGTGAAGGTGGTCAAGAACAAGCTGGCCCCGCCCTTCCGCGTCGTCGAATTCGACATCATGTATGGCGAAGGCATCTCGAAGATGGGCGAGCTCATCGATCTCGGGGTGGCTGCCGGCGTGGTCGAGAAATCCGGCGCCTGGTTCTCCTACAGCACCCAGCGCATCGGCCAGGGGCGTGAGAACGCCAAGAACTTCCTGCGCGAGAATCCGGTCATGGCGAAGGAGATCGAACAGAAGATCCGCGCCAATGCCGGCCTCGTCGCCGGCGCCATGATGGATGCCAGCGGCGGCGACAAGGTGGACGAGGACGCATAACAAAGATCGCGGCCGCGCTACTCTGGTGGCGCGGCGGCCCGTTTCTCTCTCCGGCAAGCGCGCCGGTCCCGGGTTAAACCCTGGGCCGGCGCGCTTCGTCGTTTCTTGGGCCTCATCTGTGGAATGTGACCTGCGCAATGTGGCGGGCGGGATGTGAATGAGTCTCGCATTCCGGCGATTGCTGGCGATTGGTGCGCTGCCTAGGCTTCGGCGATCCACTGCTCCGGGGAGGGATCGCCATGCTGATCGTCATCTTCGCTGTCTTCGCCGCATGCTTCGTGCTGGAACGCGTCTTTGCCGGCTGGCACCTGCCGCGTGTGCGCAGCTGGCCGCAACGTGTCGTGGCACTCAATCTGGTGCAGCTCGGCATTGTCGTGCTGGCGGGGTGGAGCTGGGAGCGCTGGTTTGCGCGCTGGTCGCTCATCGATCTCGAGGGCGCGCTCGGTCCCGTGGCCGGCGGGCTTCTCGCCTATGTCATCGCCACCTTTATCTTCTACTGGTGGCATCGCTGGCGCCACGAATCCTGGCTGCTGTGGCGCCTGTTCCACCAGATCCATCACAGCCCGCAGCGGATCGAGGTCATCACCTCGTTCTATAAGCATCCGATCGAGATGATCGTCAATTCGCTGATCGGCAGCTGCCTGGTCTATGCGGTGCTGGGCCTGTCGCCGGAGGCCGGTGCCATCTATACGCTGTGCACGGCGCTGGGGGAGTTCTTCTACCACACCAGCATCCGCACGCCGCGCTGGGTGGGGTTCTTCTTCCAGCGGCCGGAGATGCACCGCATCCACCATCAGCATCGCCGCCACCGCAACAATTACGGTGACATCACCTGGTGGGACATGCTGTTCGGGACCTATGAGAACCCGGCGGATTTCACACGGACCTGCGGTTTCGAGGATGCACAGGAGCAGCGATTACTTGCTATGATGCTGTTCCAGGACGTCCTCAAGCGCCCCCAAGCCGAACCATGCCAGAGACCAGAACCGCGGAGTCAGCTTCCCTGAAGCCCGCCATCCCCGCCATCCTGCTGGCAGGGGGGAAGTCGTCGCGCATGGGGGGCGGTGACAAATGCCTGCGGCAGCTTGCCGGCCGGCCGATCCTCGATCGTGTCATCGAGCGCATCCGGCCGCAGGTTGCGGGGCTGGTGATCAATGCCAACGGTCCTGCCACACGTTTCGACAGCTACCACCTGCCGGTGGTACCAGACGATATCGCCGGCCAACCAGGACCGCTCGCCGGCATCCTCGCCGGCCTCGACTGGGCGGCGCTGCAGGCGCGCCCGGCACACGGGCTCCAGGCGGGTGGGCGCGCGGTCGACTATGTGCTCATCGTCTCGACCGACTGCCCGTTCCTGCCGCTTGATCTGGTGGCCCGCCTGTTGCCGGCGATGGTTGCGGGCGCCGAGATCGCGATCGCGGAGAGCAATGGGCGACGGCATCCGGTCATCGGCCTGTGGCGGGTGGGTCTCCGGGTGGATCTTCGCAAGGCGCTGGCGCTCGAACATCTGCGCAAGGTGGAGGCTTTCTGTGATCGCCATCGCACGGTGGCGATAAACTTCGAAGGTGCCGTGAACTTTCCGGGCGGCACCGTCGACCCATTCTTCAACGCCAACACGCCGGAGGATCTGGCCGTGGCGGAACGCCTGTGGACGCAGCCGCGCCCGCAGCAGGTCTGAACGCCCCTTCCCGCAGGATGTCATCTTGATCCACCGTCACATCCACCCACGGCGCCGCCCGCTTCTTGAGCGCCTCTCCCTAGCAGCACTGCTTGCCATCATCCTGCTGCTGGGCGCGATCGGCTCGGCGCTGGCCGCGGACCTTACGCCGGAGGAGACGAAACTGCTGTGCCAGGAGCGCCCGACCTGCGCATTGGTCGCGGTGCGCGATGCCGGCACGGGTGAGAAAGGCGAGCGCCTGCGCATCGCCGATCTGGTGTTCGGCCTCGCCGACATTCCCAATTATTTTCCGCAGGAAGGCTGCCGCTCGACCGATGCGGCGCTGGAAGCCATGGACAGGATGGATGGCGGCCGCGAGATCTGGCTGCTGGCGGATAACGCGCAGCCGGTGAAGCTGCTGCCGCTCTGCAATGACGGTTACGGCTCGGCGATGATGGGCTTTGACGACATCACCATTGCCGACAACCGGCTGACCCATACGCAAGGTTGTGGATCCGCCTGGCGCTGGACCGTGAACAGGACGTTCCAGCTCTCGCCGCTGGCGCTCATCGCCGAGGACAGCTGCTCCTATCACAATGCCGCCCCGAATACCGGCGCGTTCATGGCGGTCGACCGCCGCACGCTGGAGGCCCGCGCCTATGCGCCGGCGCCCCGTGACGATTGGAGCGACGCGGAGATCGGCTGCCTGACGCCGGTGGTCGATTTCCAGAAGCCGCTTGAGCCGCAGCCGGAACCCGATGTGGTGGCGGCCTATGCCGTGCCGGTGCCCTTCGACCTCGGCGCCAGCGCCTTGCCGGCGGGCACGACACTCGGCACCTGCGGCCTCAGCCTCAGAAGCGACGGCAGCAAAGGGTTCCTCATCCATGGCAAGCCGGCGACGGCGGATGACGCCGCGGAACTGCGCGTCATCGGCGAGAGCACGAGATCGCTGCTGATCCAGATCCGCGATCCGCTGGCGGCGGACGCCACCAAGGCAGCTGCCGGCAAATCCTGGATCAAGGCGCCCCATGTCGAGATCTGGACCGCCACGGAAGGCGAACTGTTCGATGGCGATGCGTCGGCGGGTCCGGAACGGCAGTATTTCCAGATCGGCATCACGCTCGATGGCAAGGTTGAAACCGGCATGGGCGAGATGCCGGCCCTGCCCAGTGTCACAACTTGGCCCGGCAAGGACGAACTGGGGCGCGATGTGACCGTGCTCCGGGTCGCCTGGGAGGATGAGGCGGCCCTGGTCTATGGCGTCGGTGTCGTCTATTCGCAGGCCAAGGACGGCAAGCAGCAGCGCCTCGTCTCCAACGCGCCCATTCTGAAGAACAAGCCGCTGTTCCTGCCAGGCATGTGGCACAACGCCCGAGATGAATCCGGCGTGCCGGGCGGCGTGTGCGAATTCTCCGGCGAGAGCCACCAGCTCGATCTCTGAGACGATCGAGAAAGCGGTGGCGCTGCTGGATTGACCCGTGCCGGCCGCCATGTGATGGTCGCGCCTGCAACCAGGGCGGGCAGGGATCGGACATGGGCTTGATGCGGCAGGAGCGGGGCAGCGGCTGGGGTGTGCTGGCCGTCGTGTTAGCGCTTGGCGCCTTTGCGGCCGGCAGCCTCCTCATCATCGACGGGTTGCGTGTCGCGGCCGCCGACCGGCAGGCGGCCTTCGAGGCTGAGGCCGCGGCCAGGGCGCAGAGCGTCACCCAATTCACCCAGCCCCATCGATGCAGCGTTGACGCTGGCAGCGCAGATCGTCGCCGCAAAGGAAGCGCAGGTCGGACGCGAGCAGATTCGCGGGATGGCGGTGCCGGTTGTGAATGCACGACCGGAATTTCTCGGTGTTGCCGTCGCCTTTGAGCCGAATGGCTATGACGGCAAGGATGAAACCTATCGGGCCGAGGGAAAGGAGCATGATGAGGCTGGTCGCTTCGCGCCCTACTATTACAAGCTGGAGAATGGCGACGTCGCCACCGACCTTATGGCCATGGCGGTCGAAGCCGGGATCGAAGGCTGGTATCTCGAACCCCTGCACCGCAAGACGCCGATGCTGGTCGGTCCCTATATCTATCCGGTCAATGGCGTGGATGTTTCGCTGGTCAGCATCTGCGTGCCGCTGTTGAGCGATGGCGTGACCTTCGGAATCGTGACGGTCGATCTCGTCATGACGGAGCTGTTGCGTGATCTCGGTGCGGCGAGGCTCCTTGAGACGGAGCAGGTGGCTGTCCTCAGCGATGACGAAATTTGGCTGAGGCATCCCGATCCGAAGCGCCTTGCCACGGGGCTGATGGAAGAGGTCGGCCAAGGCGGTACTGCGGGCAATGCCGGCTTCGACGAAGCGGCGCTGGCCGCCGCCTATCGCAGCTACCAGGCTGCGCAACCGGCAGTGCCGCAATTGGTGGAGCAGCCGGATGGCACCGGCTTCTATTTCGTGCCGGTGACCTTTGCCGGCCTGTCCGAGCGCTGGACGCTGATCGCCACGGCGCCCAAAGGCGGATTCCTGGCAGCGTCGCCGGCCAGCCTGTCGGCACCGGGCCTTGCTCTTGTCGGCGCCGCCGTGGGGTTGATCATCCTGTTCTTCTTCCTGCGCCAGCGCAGCCCGGCCAGGGCGGGAAATGCGCAATCGCGCCCCAGATCCCGAGCGGTCGAACGCCGCTGAGTGCGCCGATCGTGGGCCTTTCCGCTTGAATGTGAAATTTCGGCGGCTGCCCTGGCGGCATTCCTCATATTAATCGACGGTTAAGTATCTTGTCCCAACATACGGCCAGTCTTATGTCGGGGAGAGATCATGTCTGCTGTTTCGAAATCGGGCCGTATCGGCCTGCGCGCGCGCGTCATGCTGTCGGGGATTGCGGTGCTGCTGGTCGGCATCGTGGGGGCGGGCGGCGTTGCCGGCTATATGGCCTATGAACAGGCCAAACAGGATGCGGCTGCCAACCTAACCGCCATCGCCGAAGGGACAGCGCGGCAGGTGACCGGCAATATCCAGCCGGCGGTCGATATTGCCGAGACAATTGCTCGCGCGATGGAAGGCGGCAAGGCAAGCGGTCTGCCGCGCACAGCGATCCAGGGCCTTGCTGTCCCCGTTATCCATGCGCACCAGAACTTCGTCGGCACCACCATCGCCTTCGAACCAAACGGCTATGACAACAATGATGCTGCCTTCAAAGGCATCGCGCCGGAGCAGGACGCCGAAGGGCGCTTTGTTCCCTATTACTACAACAAAAAAGATGGAACTGTCGGTGTCGACCCCTCATCATGACGATCGAAGCAGGGATCGAAGGCTGGTATCTGACGCCGATGAAAAATAATCGCACGACCTTGACACCGCCCTATATCTATCCGGTCGAGGGCGAGGACGTGCTGATGTCGACGATCAGTGTGCCGATGGTCGCAGACGGCAAGGGCTTCGGTATCGCCACGATCGACATGCGCTTGACCACACTGACTGAGACGCTTGGTGCCATCAAGCCGATGGAGACCGGACGCGTCATGCTCCTCTCTGACAACGGAATCTGGGCGGCGGTGCCGGATGGAGCGCGATTGGGGCAGACCATCGCCGTCAAGGTCGTGACAGAAAAGAATGCCGAAGGCAAAGACGTACCGGTCATGACAAAGGACGCTAGCGGTGCCGATGTTCCCAAGACCGAGGATTTCGCCCCAGAGGTGGGGTTGAAGGCGATGTATGACGCCTTCATTGCCAGCAAGGTGACGACGCCAACCTTGGTGCAGGATGCCGTCAGCGGCAACTTCTATGTATTCGCGCCGATCAGCTTCGTGGGGCCGACCGAGGTCTGGACACTGGTTGTTGAGGTGCCGGTGGCGACTGTGCTGAAGGACGCCAATGAACTCATCTACACGATCGTCGGCATCGTCATCGCAGCCCTGATTCTCGGCGCCATCATTTTCGCCTGGGTCGGCAGCCGCATCGCCAAGCCAATCGTGGCGCTGGCCCATGTCACCAGCGAGGTGGCGCATGGCAATTTCGACGCCGAGGTGAAGGGTGCCGAGCGCGGCGACGAGATCGGCGAACTCGCCCGCGCTGTCGAGGTGCTGAAGCATGGCCAGCAGGACAAATTGCGCCTGGAAGCCGAGCAGCAGAAAGCCGCCGAACGCGCCGAGGTGGAAAAGCGGGAGGCGATGCAGCAGCTCGCCAACGGCTTCGAACGGTCGGTGAAGACCGTGGTCGACAGCGTCACCAAATCGGCCCAGCAATTGCAGACCCACGCCAAGTCGATGTCGGACGTGGCGGAGAATGCGACACAGAAGATCGGCGAAGCGTCGGGGGCCACCGACAATGCGTCCGGCAGCGTCGACGCGGTGGCGGCGGCGGCCGAACAGCTCTCCGCCTCGATCAGCGAGATCAGCCGCCAGGTGGCCAGTTCCTCCGACGTCGCCCGCACCGCGGTGGGCGAGATCGGCAAGGCCAATGACACGATGAAGAATCTGGTCGTGGTCTCGGAACGGATCGGCGAAGTGGTGAAGCTCATCACCGCCATCGCTGAACAGACCAATCTGCTGGCGCTCAACGCCACCATCGAGGCGGCGCGCGCCGGGGAAGCCGGCAAGGGCTTCGCGGTCGTCGCCAACGAGGTGAAGGCCCTGGCCAGCCAGACGACCAAGGCCACCGAAGGCATCTCGGTCGAAATCCAGGCGATCCAGAACTCGACCGATGGTGTTGCGAAGGCGATGGCCACCGTCACCAGCACGATCGAACGGATCGACGAGATCTCGAGCTCGATCGCGGCGGCGGTCGAAGAACAGTCGGCGGCGACGCGCGAGATTTCCAGCAACGCCCAGGCCGCGTCCGGCGGCACGCAATCGGTGCGGCAGAACATCAACGGCGTCGAAACCGCCGTGCTGTCGGCCCGCGACACGGCAGCCGGCGTGCTGAACGCTGCCGAAATGATGGCGGAGCAGGCGAAGTCCCTCAACCGCTAGGTCGAGAGCTTCATCGCGGAAGTGCGCGCCTCTTAAGATTTTACTCGACCAGGATGCGTCATCCATCCTAGCCTCCAGCCCGACATTTATCGGGCTGGAGGTTGGGGATGGGCGCTGAGAAGATAGCCGTCATCGGCAACGGGATCATCGGGCATGGCGTGGCGCAGGTGTTTGCCAGCGTCGGGCACAAGGTCACGATGATCGGGCGCAGCCGCGCCAGTCTCGATACAGCCATCGGCAAGATCCAGGAGAGCCTCGCCGAGTTCGTGCGCCAGGACCTGCTCTCGGCCGATGATGCGAAGGCCGTGCCGGGGCGCATCAATCTCAGTACCGACCTCAAGGATGCGGCGAATGCCGATCTGGTGATCGAGGCGGTGACCGAGGATCTGCCGCTGAAGCTCCAGATCTTCGGCGAGTTGGATGCGATGTGTCCGCCCACCACCATTCTTGCCTCGTCGAGCGGCCAGCCGGCCAGTGCGCTCGTCGCCAACGTCAAGCATCGCGACCGAGTCATCGCCACCCATTTCTGGTATCCGCCGCAGCTCATCCCGCTGGTCGAGGTGTGCGGCGGGCCGTTCTGTTCGCCCGCCGTGCTGGCGCGCACGGTCGCCATCATCCGCGGCACGGGCAAGGAACCGGTGGTGATCGAAAAGGAAGTCAAAGGCTTCATCGGCAACCGGCTGCAATTTGCGCTGCTGCGCGAGGCCTGGGCGCTCTGGGCCGAGGGCATCGCCTCGGCGGAGGCCATCGATGCGGTCGTGCGGGCCTCGTTCGGGCGGCGCATCGGCATCACCGGCCCGATTGAATCGGCCGATATCGGCGGGCTTGCCACCATGGTGAATTTCGGCAATTCGCTCATCCCGGATCTCTCGACGGCACCACAGGCGCCCGACAAGGTCGCGGTCCTGGTGACGCAGAGCGGCATGCCCGGCATCTATGATTGGCGCAAGCGCGATGCGGGCGCCTTGCGCGCGCGGCGCATGGATGAATTGTTCCGCTGGCTGAAGGCCGATCGCGACAATAAGAAATGACCATGATGAAGACCGATCCCTATTGGTGGGAGGCGGCCCCACGCCCCGAGATCACGCCCGGCGATGTGCCGCAGAAGATCGACGTCGCCATCGTCGGCTCCGGCTATACCGGGCTCATCGCCGCCTTGAAGCTCAGGGAAGCCGGACGCTCGGTCGCGGTGTTCGACAGTGGGGCGATCGGCTCGGGTGCCTCCAGCCGCAATTCGGGCTTCGTCGGCCGCACGCTCAAATATTCCTTCGGCGATCTGGTGAAGGCCAAGGGCCTCGCCCATGCCATCGCGACCTACCAGGAAATGCAGACAGCGTTCCGCGCGGTCGCCGACACGGTCGCCGAGTATGCGATCGCGTGTGATTTCCGCGTCCATGGCAGATTGGTGGTGGCGGAGACGGCGTCGCAATTCGAGGATCTGAAGCGCGAATATGACCTCCGGCAATTGCATCTGGGCTCGCCCTTCGAGGTGCTGGACAAGGCTTCCCTGCCGCGCGAGATCGGCAGTCCGCGCTATCTCGGCGGCGTGGTGCTGCCGGATCTGGCGTCGATCCATCCCGGCCTCTATCACCAGGGGCTGGTGCGGGCGGCCTTGGCGGCGGGTGTTGCGCTTTATCCTGACACGCGCGTGAGCAGGCTTGTGCGCGATGGATCGGGGTTCACAGTCGAGACGGCGCGTGGGCAGGTTGTGGCGCGCGACGTGATCATGGCGACCAATGGCTATACCGACTGGTTGCTGCCCTGGCTGCAGCGGCGGCTCATTCCGTTCGATGCCTGGCAGATGGCGACGGAGGAGCTGCCGGCAGGGCTCATCGACCAATTGCTGCCCAAGGACCGCACCTATATCGATTGCTTCATGAACATCGATGCGATCCGGCGATCACCCGACGGCACGCGCATCCTCTATTGCGGCAAGACAGGTGAACGCAGCGACCAGGTGACGATGGGACGACGACTTTCCGCCGAGCTTCGCGCGGTGTTTCCGGACCTGAAGGATGTCGGCGTGTCGCATAGCTGGACCGGGCGCTGTGCTGCGACCTTCGACCTGCTGCCGCATCTTGGTACCCATGAGGGCATTCATTATGCGGTCGGCTATTGTTTTGCCGGCCTGCCGATGGGTTCGCATTTCGGGCGGTTGCTCGCACAACGCATCCTGGCGCCGGGCTCTGTGACGTCGGTCTTCGCCGACCAGCCATTCAAGACGGTGCCGTTCTATCAGGGCAATAACTGGTTCGTGCCCTGGATGATGCGCTATTACGATCTCAAGGAAGGCAAGCGCCAGGTTGCCTAGGCGATGATGCCCGTGCTGCCGGGGCGTGACGCCGGATCGCCCAGCCATTCCGTGCGCTGGCGCAAATGCCGGCTGAGTTCGTGGGGATCGCGCAGGGGTTCCACCGCGCCATAGGGAATGACCTCGCCGATCGAGACCTTGAACTGGGTCCCGATCTTGTTGGCGACCTCGTGCAGCAGCAAGGCAAGCCTGGCCGTCATGCTGATATGGCTGGCGATCTGGAACAGGCGGCTGTTCTGGCCGTGGAAATACATCGGCACCACATCGGCGCGCGCGGCGTGGATCAGGCGCGCGGTGAAGGGCTTCCAGTCGAGATCGACGGCTTGTTTTGCAAAGGGCGTCGGTGTGGTGGCGACACCACCCGCCGGAAAGACGATGAGGCAGCCGCCTTCAGAAAGATGGCGGCGCGCAATGGCGCGGGTCTTCAGCGTCGTTGCCTGCGCCTCGGGACCGGGATCAAAATCGATGGGCAGGATATAGCGCTGGATCGCGGCATCGGGCGGATAGAGCCTGGCATTGGTCAGCACCTTGAAATCATCGCGCACCCGGTTGGCGAGATGGCCGATCAGCAGGCCGTCGACCAAGCCGAAGGGATGGTTGGCGATGATCACCAGGGGACCCGTGGTTGGCAGGCGTGCCAGTTTCGCGGCGTCGTAATCGATCTGCAGCTGGAGGAGGCGCAAGGCCGCGTCCCAGAACTCGGCCTGGCCCGTCATCTCCGCCTGGTAGATGTCGTAGAGGCGTTTGAGGCGCAGCTGGCCGCTCAAGATTTCGATGGCCCGGATCGACAGGCGCGCAAGCGGCGTGTCGTAGGCGCTGGCATAGGTCAAGGAGAGACTGCTCATGCCAAACAGATAGCGCAGGGGCATTGCGGTCACGTCGCAATCGCATGAATTTATGATGACGCCGTTTCGGGCGGGTCAGGGTTGGCGCGCGGCCGCCAGCTTGTCAAAGGGGGTGAGGGCGCCTCGGACGCCGATCGCCACGGATGCCACGCGGTGTGCCGCCATGGCTGCCGCGCTTGGCTTCTGGCCTTGCAGGCGGGCGCTGAGATAGGCGCCGTTGAAGGCGTCGCCGGCGCCGGAGGTGTCGACCAGCTGGACGGGTTTGACCGCCGAGATCTCCTCGACTCCGGACGCGGTGCCGAGCAAGGCGGGATTGCCGCCATCCTTCACCACGAATTCCGGAACTTTGTGCCCGAGCAGCCGCCGCACCGTGGCGTCCGGGTCGGTATCGCCGAACAGCTGCTTCTCATCGTCATGGGTGGGAAGGGCGATGTCGGCAAGCTGCAGCGCCGCCGTGATCGCAATCCTGGCCTCATCGATGCCTGGCCACAGGCGGGCGCGGTAATTGGGGTCGAAAGCGAGCCTGCTGCCGGCGGCGCGCGCCTCGGTCAGCGCCGACATCAGCAAAGCGCGGGCAGGTGGCGCCAGGATGGCCAGCGTGATGCCGGAGAAATAGATGAGGTCGCGCCTGGCAAGGCTAGCCAGCAGCAGCGAAGGATCATCGGCAAGGCGGCGCGCCACCGCATCGCTGCGCCAATAGGTGAAGCTGCGCTCATGGCCGTCGAGGGTGATGGCGTAGAGACCGGGGCGGCCGCCCTTCAGGCAGGGGCTCTCGGCCGTGCCGATTCCGTGATCGGCAAAGAAGGCCAGCTGCCGGCGCGAAAAATCATCGTCGCCGAAGGCCGAGACGTAATCGGTCCGCACCGTCGCGGGCAGCAGGCCGCGCAGGGTCCACAGCGTGTTGAACGTGTCGCCGGCAAAGCCCATGCGCCAGGCGCCGTTGCCATCGGGGGCGAACTCGACCATGCATTCGCCGATGGACGCTATGCTCTTCAAGGGATTCCTCAGGGGACAAATCGTACCGAGGGATGACCATGGCCGTGAGCCGGCCGCGCGTCAAGCACGGGACACCGTCCGTCGCCGTCGCGGGTATCAGCGGAACATCCGGTTGAGGTTGTTGACGTAGTTGTCATTGGCTTCATAGGCACTGGCGCCGTGCACCATGGGCGTACTGTTGAGGGTTGTCTCATAGGCGGCCCAGCGCGTCCCGAACGGTGTCAGACCCACTTTTGCATCCTGGATGCTGGGCACGAAGACGCGGCCCTGCGCATCACGCAGCACGACATAGGTGACCGAGCCGTCGCGGGAAAGATAGGTGGCACCATCGAGCATGCCGTAGACATGGGAGTCGACGCGCCAGGTGTCGAGCGGGCCGGTCGCAAGGTCCGGTTGCAGATTTTCAGGGATGGCGTTGTCATTGCTGACCAGAGTCCGTTCGACATCGGACCTGGTGACGAAGGCCTGGAACTCCGCGCCCGGGTCGAGATGATGGCCCCGCTCCAGATGTCCATAGAAGGCGCGCTCCATGGCCGCGGGATCCAACTCGCGGACGCCGCGGACGCTGGCCCAGCGCGACAGGATGCCCTGCATTTCAGCGCCGAGATCGACCACACTTTCGTTGACGAACTGTGTCCGGGCGGCAAAGCCTTCCCGCATCGCCTCCTCGTAGCTGACTTCAACGAGCACATCGTCTTTCTCATAAACCAACCGCAGCGGCCCCTTGCTGATGAGGCCGCCGGCCAAGGCGATGGCGGCGCGCCAGACGCCGTGCTCGCCGCTGAGATAGAAGGTGCGTGGCACCAGCAGGCCTTCGCTGGTCTCCTGGAAGGCCACTACCGACACGCGGCCATCGGGGCCGCGGAACGGTTCGGTCGCGTGGAAGCGCTGGCCGCCCACCTCGATGGTGAGGCGCGGCAGCAGGTCGTTGGCGGCGAAGAATTCGGCATCGCCCGGCACACCGGCGCGCGGGCGCTGCACCAGATAGGTGCCGTCGATGCGACCCAGGAGCGCCAGCGGGTCAGCCGTGTAGCTGGTGAGCGGATGGCGGTCGAGCGCATCGGTCGCATCGGTGATCTCGCCACCCTGGCGGGCGAGGGTGGACCTTGCGCCGTTGAGCGCTTCGCGCGCGCGCGTCCCGTCGAGACGGCCGGCTGCCACCAGATCGCGGATCGCGATATGGGCGGTGGGATTGATCTGCAGCAGGGCTTCGACCGCAAGCTGTGCCGCGTTCGGGCTGCCGGCGGCACCGGTTTCGCCCGGCCCGCTGCGGCCGGCATGGAGATTGACGTAGCGCGCGACCTCGAGAAGGTTGATGCCCGCCAGTTCCGGATTGAGGTTGATGAGCCCTTCGGCGGTCGACAGGGCGACGTCGGCCTGGAGCCGGTCGGCGGGATCCAGCAGGCTGCGGGTGAGGCCGATCAGGGCCAGTTGCCGCAAGGTGTCCTTCGTCGTGACGGCCTGTTCCAGCCAGCGCGCAAAGACCGGATCGCCGCGCAACTCCTGCAGGCCGGAATCGTAAGCACTGCGATCTGCTGCGGCGACCTCTGTGATGCCGCCGGCCTGCGGGTCAATCGTCGCCGGCTTCGGGGCCGCACCGGCCGCTGTCTCGGCATTGGGGTCGTTCACGCGGGTTTGCGAAGCAGGTTCGCTGCCGGATGCCGGTTCGACCGGGGGCGGCACCGGCGGTGGCTCGGGTGGCGGCGCTTCGCTCCCGGTCGCGGCCTTGTTGTCATTGGCGGCCGTCCTCGCCTCGCTGCTGCCGAAGAACGCCTTGTTCAACTCTGCGATACCGTCACTGACCGCTTTCAGATAAGCCTCGGCGCCGGCTTCGCCGAAGCGCGCCGCCAAGGCCTCCTTCACCTTGCTCATGTCGGCGCGGACGTCGTTGATCTCGACCGTGGCGCGGATGACGCTTTCCAGATGGGTGATGTCGAGGCCGGCGATCTTGGCGGCATCGAGGGCGCGGATGAAATATTTGGCGGCCTTGCCGGCCATCTTCTCGCCGTCGCCGCCATGGCTCAGCTCCTTCATCATGTTGGAGATCTGCTCGATATAGCTTTGCCGCGCCTGGTCGACTGTCAGCGGCACGTTGAGCTTCGGTGGGTCCTTGCCGAGCAGGCTTTCGACCGTGATCGACCGCTTGCCGGCCTGGATCGTGGTCACGACATGGGTGATGGCGGCCTGGGTGTTGTAGGCCTCCTGGGCGTAGAAGAGGGCGCGCGATTGGGCGTTGCGGATCTCCTGGGCCAGGGTTTCCTTGTCGGTGCTGCCTGCTTTCTGATGGCGGTCGATGAGGTCGGCCACCTCGCGCAGTGTGTCCTCATAGAGCCGGTTCTCGGCCGTGATCTGCAGGTCGGCCTCGGCCACCGTGCCGGTGAGTTCGGCCTTCTTGGCCTCGATCGCCAGCTTCAGATCCTTGAACTGCGCCTCGACGCTGTCGAGCATCCGGGCCAAGTCGGCGCTCTTGGCGGTATCGGCGGCGGCCTCGACCCGGCTGCGATAGGCCGCCCATTCGGCATCGCCCAGATATTTGCGGGCGGCGAGATGGGCGAAGGAATCCTGCAGCCAGACGTCGCGGGCGCCGCCCAGATAATTGAGGTGCTCACTGCGGGTATAGGCGTTTGTGTCCAGAGTGACGCCGGTCTCCCGGCCGCCGATATCGGCCGCCGCACCCCAGCGGGAATTGAAACGCGCATTGAACAGGATGACGGCGACCTGCGCCATCGGTCCGACGAAGCTGATATCGTAATCGCTGGTCAAATTCTCGGAACCGAAGGCCTCGACCTCGCCCTTGAGTTCGCCGAGAATCTCCTGGGCGAGGGTGTCGACGACCCAGCGCCGCATCTCGACCATGCGGCGCATCTGGCTTTCCGAGATCTCGCCCTTGGTATAGGCCTTGCGGGCCGCGGCCCAATCGCCCTTGAACTGCTCCATGAGCCGCCGAGCCGGGATGTAATAGGCATCCAGCCATTCATTGTAGCGGATCTCTGCCGCCTCCTTGGCCGCAGCACTCCGGGCGAACTTGGGCAGTTCGCGCAGCCCCGTCCGTGACCCCTCCGGTGTCCGGTTGAGGCCGAGTGCACCACCCGCGATGTCGCCTGCCTTGTGCGTGGCGCGCAGCAGCGAGACGATGAGGACGTTTTCGAGGAAGCTTTCGCGGCTGATCGAGTTGCTGGAGAGGGCGCCGTTGAGGCCGGTGAGGAGCGCTGCTTCGCCGAAGAAATCGGCAGCGCGCGCAGCACCTTCCAACTGGGTGCGCAAGCCGACGCGCGTCACGCCCTTGATGGCGGCATTGGCGGCCTCGGTCCCGACGCCCTTGATCTTGAGCACGCCGAGGGTGAGGAGATTGTGGCCATATTCGGCCAGCAATGCGCGGCCCGACCAGAATTCGCGGGTCGCCAGCAGATCCGGATCGAGGGCCGCGCGTGCCGCGCGCGAGAGGCCGGTGAAGGCCGCGGTCTCGGCGGCAAGGCCGAGGCCATGGGCCAGCAGGCGGCTGGTGCCCAGCAGCTCCGCGGTGACCGCGCGGCCGAGCCTGCCGGCGATGCCGCCGGGGATGGCAACCGTCGCCACCAGTTCCGCCGCATGCTGCGCGTTGAGGACGCGATCGACCGTGCCCAAGGCGCCTTCCTGGGTGATGGAAGCAAACTCGCTGCCGGCCGTGGTCGGCGTGATGCGCACATGTTCCGGCATGACGTATTTGCCGTCTTCGAGGAAGCCGTGCCGGGAGAGGAGTGTCCGATCCTCGGCCGACAGGGTTTCCGGCAAATTGTTGGCGGCGCGGATCAGGGTCGCATGGAGCCGCGAACTTTCGACCGTCGCCGCCTCGACGGCGGTTTGCGTCGCTTCCATGCCAATGAGCAGATTGTAGGCGCGCGCCGGTCCCGCCTTGTACCAGGGCATCTGCAGGTAGTTGACGAAGGCGTCGATCTCGCCGGCCAATGAGGCGTCGCGCAGCCGCACCAGGGACAGGAACCCCTTCTGGACATCACCGCCGGCGCGCGCCTGTTCGATCTCGCCCAGCCAGCCATTGATCTCGTTCTGCGGCAACTGGTCCGAGAGGGTCTTGGCCAGCGCGCGGTTGTCGGCGCCATAGCCGCTGATATCCTGCAGCATCTCCGAGAGCGCATTGCTGGGCTTCACCAGGTCGGTGAGGACCTTGCTCTCATGGGCGATCAGCTTGTTGAGAAGATCGGTGCCGGCGGAACCCGGCCGGGTCGGATCCTCGAGTACCAACTCCGCCCGCCGCCGGTCAAGATAGATCACCTCACGCTGCAGGAGGCGCATCTTCAGCCAGTAATCCCCATTCTCGGTGGGATTGTTGCGCAGTTCACGGTCGGTGGGCTCAAAGTCGCTGTCGACCAGCAGCCGTTCGCGCGCACCCTTGCGTGCCTGATAATTTCTTTGGTCCCGACGCGACTGCCATAAATCGTTGGCGGTCTCACCCGGCTCGGCACCGATCAGCAGACCTTCCAGCCGGCGAATTTCCGCGTCGCGGGCCGTCCTTGGCTCGAGGAAGCCGTAGAACCCATCACGCGGGTCGAATTCGGGCCCGGCCGCGTAGGTCAGCCGGAAATCGATGATGCCGTCGCGCCGTGCGCGCAGGGCATCGAGTTCGGCCAGTGCCTTGTCGAGCTCCGCGCTCTTCGTGGCATCTTCATTGACGGCCTTGGCGAGGCCCGCGAACCTTGTCCTGATCTCCACGATCTTGGCATTGACTTGCTGCGTCGCCGCGTCCTCGGCCCTGTAGACCTCCGTCGCCCGTTGCTCAGGTGACAGCATCGACGCCTGGGCCATCCACCGCATGCGTTCGAGGACGCGCAGCTCCGCCAGCCGCTGGTTGGCGGCCTGGGTGAGCTTGGGGTCGGTCGCGGCGCGCGCTGCGGTCCGTTCGGCGGCGGGAACGCGCTCTGCGAGGTATTTGTCGATCGCACCGACCACGATCGGCGCGGCGCGGCCGAGGAATCCTTCGAACAGCGCCCGCTGTTCCGGGGTCAGATCGCCCTGCGCCGCCCGGCGCCGCACCGTTTCCAGGATCATGCCGGCATTGCGCAGACTGCGCAGGGCGTCGGTGTTGCTGATGGCAGTATCGCCGTCAAAGAGTACCTCGCCCAGGCGCTGCAGCGCCTTCTCTGCGAGATCAAGGCGCCCGATGGACAGGGCTTCGCGCGCCAGCACGTCGAATCCGACCGCCGGCGTGGTGCCGCCGGCGAGCGCCTTTTCCAGCGTATCGATGTGCTCGATCTGGGCGGCAAGGGCATCGAGACGCTCAAGCTCCGCCGCCATCAGCGGATTGTCGGCGGCCAGAGGCTGCAGGCTCGCGCGCGCCTTGGTGATCGCGTCCTTCACCTCGGCCACGGTCACCTTGCCCTCGCTGGTGCCGGCCAGGGCAAGAGCCTTGCGCGCATCGAGATAGGCGCCCAGAAAAGCGGCATCTTCGGTGCCGGCGGTGAGGGCGCGCAGCTTCTCGATCAGCGCCGTCGCCGCCTCGGCGCCACCGCTTTCGATCAGCCGGTCGAGGGCGATGAGGCCGGCCGGCAGGCGCAGCGCCTCCGGCAGCTTGGCCAATGTCTGGTCAATGCGTTCGGGGCTTGCCGGCTGGCTCGGATCCGAGAGGGTGAGCGTCAGTTTTTCCGCCTGCAGCACCGGATCATCGGCCCGGTGCTTCAGCGCCTCGTCGAGCAGCCGTTCGGCGGTCGCCCGGTCGCCGTTCGCCTGCGCTGTCCGTACCCGGGCCAGGGTCGCCGCCGCGGCCTCGGCCGGATTGGCGCTCAGCGACAGGCGCTCAAGGGCCTGGTCGCGTTCCTGCGCGAGTTTCTCGATCGGGCCCAGCTTGGCGCGCGCGGCATCGTCGGACTGCGACCAGTCCGACAGTGCGCGGTCGATCACCGAGATGAGCGCCATGTCGCGCTCGGATGCGGAAAGGGTGGTTTCCGCCCCGGCACGGCGCAGCAGTTCAAGGGCACCCGCCGTATCGCCGCCAGAGAGCAATGCCGCCGCTTCGCGCAGCAGCAGTTTCGCGGCTTCGGTCCTGAGGACTGCTGCCCGTTCCGGCGGCGCCGTTTCGGCCAGCAGGGTCATCTGGCGCCGCAGCTGGCCGATGACGCCAATCCGCGATTTCGACAGGCGCTCCGCCACCTCCGCCGTGTCGGGCCGGAGCGATTCCAGCAATCCCGCCAGGCGCTGCAGGGTGGCGGCGCGCAATTCGCCTTCCGCGCCGGATTTCAAGGGCGCCTTGGCAAGCCGGTCCAGTTCCTGAGCAATCTCTGTCGCCAGCGGCCCGAGGTCGCTGCCATCCAGTTGGGAGAGCGCCGCCAGTTCGCCGAGAAGGCCCAGCTTGAGATCCGGCTTGTTGTCCGCCGCGGCCAGCTCCTTGCCAAGCTCCGCGCGCATTTCCTTGGTGACGGTTGCCAGACGCGATTTCACCTCGTCCGACAGGGTCGTGCTCTTGGCGATGGCCGGCTCGCCCAGCAGCGCGGTCAGGATCTGGGCGCGGCCCATGGCGATCGAGCGGCCGGCCTCGGCACCGAAACGCTCGCGGGCGAGCGCCTCCATGCGCCGCATCAGTGCATCAAGGAAGATCTCGGCGCGGTCGCCGTCACCCACTTCGAGGGTTTCGTCGAGGGCGTTGTGCACGGCCTCCTCGGCCAGTTCCGGGCCGAACAACATGACGAGGTTGGTGAGGGCCGATTGCGACAACTCGACGGCGGAGCCCTTGAGCGCCGGCAGGATGTCACGCTCCAGACAGGCGAAGTAGCCGGCGATCGGATCCTCCGCCGTTGGCTGCTGCTGCGCGGTCTCGCCCTTGGTGCTTTTCACCACGGTGTAGCGCGCCACATAGCGCTGCAGGAGGTCGGTGCGTTCCGTGTTGTATTTCAGCCAGTCGGCTGATCCGATCGTCAGGGTCTTGGCCTTCTCGTCCAGGTCGAACATCTGCCGGCGCAACCCGGTCAGTTCCGGGTCCCTTTCGGCTGCCGTCGCTGTCGAAACGGACGTTGCGGCCGGTGCTGCAGCGGTGGTGGTGGCCGGCGGATCGGCCAGTTCGCGCTCGATCTCTTCCAGCAGATTGCCGAGCAGGGCCGATTTGTCGCGCAGCTTCTTGGCTTCCGGATCATCGGCGGGCAGCGATTTCAGGCGTTCGTTGACGGCAAGACGCTGCTGGACGATCTGCTCCTGGCGTTTTTCGAGCGACGCCCGGCGATTGACGGTCACGGGTGCCGCCGCTGCTGTCGTTACCGCAGGTGGCGGGGCCGCAGCGACCTCCGTTGGCGTCACCTTCACCGGCGACGGTGGTCCGGACAGTTCACGCTCGATCGCGTCCAATTGGTTGCCGAGAACGGCCGATCTATCGCGCAGCTTCGTTGCCTCCGGATCGTCAGCCGGAGCCGATTTCAGCCGCTCATTGATCGTGAGGCGCTCCCGGACGATCTGGTCCTGCTGCTTTTCGAGTTCCGCCCGGCGAGCCGGCGTCACGGTCACGGGCGCGGCAGCTACCGGCGCTGTCAGCGCCGTTTCGATGGTGGTGACGCTGACCTTGAGGGCGTCGCGGGTCGCGCTGAGCGCCACCGCCTGGGGCGATGCCACCGGCAAGGTCGCAATCTGCTCCTCAAGGCCGGTGATCTGCTGCGTCAGTACTTCGTGGTTGGTGGTAAGGGTCTCCTTCACCTCCGGCGACAGGGGTGCGATCTTGCCGGCGGCGGCCGCCGTCCCAGTTGCCGTTTCCGGTGCCTGATTGACCACGATCTCCTTTGGCTGGGCGAGATCGGCAGGTCGCGGTTCAGTCTCCTTCAACGCATGGTCGACCGACCGAGCCGCGGCCTCGAGCGAATCCCGTGTCGCGGTCAGGGCGGCGGCCTCGGGCGTCCAGCCGTCGATCTCCACCAGCCGATCGTCGATGGCGTTGATGTTCTTTTCCAGGGACTTTGCCGCATTGGTCAATTGCTGGGTCCGCAGCTTGGTCTGCTCGATTTTCTGCTCGACCTTGGTGATAGCGCCGTCGACGCCCTTGGCGGCGGCCTCAAGGCTGGTCCGGGTCGCGATCAGGGCCGGGGCCGCAGGATGATCGGCCGGCAGTTTCTCGACCGCCTGGTTGAGGCCGTCGATATTCGCCTTCAAGGTGTTGCGCGCATTGGTGAGCTGGTTGAGGTCACCGGCCGGCGAGCGCGCCACGTCAGGGCTGGGCATGGGTGGTGCGCCTGCCACCTTGTCCAGCTCGGCCTGCTCGGCTTTCTGCTTGCCGGCTTCACGGTCGAGCTGCCGGTTGGCCGACCCCTTGCCGGCTTCCCCGGGCGGCTGCGTGGGATTGGCCTCCATGCCGGCCGCCTGCCGATTGCGATCGAGTTCCTCCAGGGTTGCCTTGGTCTGGTCACGTGCGGTGTTCCACATCTCGGCATTGCCGTTGAGGATGGCGCTGGGCACGAACTTGCCGTCCCTGGTGTCGATCGAGATTCCCGTCTTGCCGACCTCGTCAATGATCTCCCTCTGCTGGATTTTGAGGTCACTGACCAGCTTGCGTTCGTCGGTGCCATTGGGATTTGCCGCCAGCCGACGCTCGGCATCCTCCAGTGCAACGCCGTTCTGCAGCAGCGCCATCTGGCCATTCGCCATGGCCTGGACACGATCGATGACGGCGTTCTCGTCGATCGCTCCATCGGCACCGCGGGGCAGGCCGGTGAGCAGGTTGGAATTGAAGATCTGGACGTCCTGCGAGAGCTGGTTGACATCGGCCAGTGGATCCAGGAAGCCAGCGCGCGCCTGCAGTTCATCGGCGCGTTTCCACAATTCCTTACCCTTCTGATAATCTGCCGACCCCTCGCGGATATTGTTCACCTTGTCCTGCGCGGCCAGGAAGTCGCCGGTCGCCTTCTCCAGGGCGGCGCGTTCCTTCATGACTTCGTCGCGCAACGCTTCCGGCCCGGTATAGGTGAAGCTGTGGCGCCGGGCGAGTTCGGCCTGTGAGCGGTATTCCAGCGGTTCATCAGGGCCTTTGTTGCTGCCGGCATTGACGCCGGCCAAGTCGCTGTCGCCGAGTTCCTGCAGGCGCCGCTCATGCTGCTCCAGCGCCCGGGCCGTGTCGACGCGCTCCTTGTTGGCGTCACGCCATTCCTTGGTGGCCATGAAGCCCTGTGGGTTGAGTTTTTTCAGTTCGTCACTGATCTTGTTGAACTCGGCATTGAGCTTGCCCATTTCCGACCCGACCGATGCGTTCACGGGCGGCAGCCCATCCGGCTGGCGCGGATCGGCACCGAGCCTGCTTTCGATCGCGTCCACCTGGTCGATCGCGTCGCCATACATCTTGCTGACCTGATCGAGGGTGTCCTGGCTTGCGTTGGCAAGGCGCTGTGCGTCGCGCATCGCATCCTGGAGCGCCGGTACCTGCTGACCCCAGCGCGGCCGATCGCCGCTCTGCGCCTCAAAGTTCTTGGCGGCCTCCTTGTAGACGTCACCCAGACCCAGAGCCTCGGCCTGGGCCTTGAGCAGGTCGGCCTCGGCATTGCGCAGGGCTTCGCTCGCCTTGCCCTCAGCACCTTCCAGCGCCTTCCACTGCTTGCGCAGCTCATTGGCGGTGTCCTCGTCGAGCTTGCCCTCGGCTTCCAGCCATTTGGCTTGGCGCGTCAGATCGGCCCGCGCGCGTTCGATATCCTCGACATCCTGCTTGGCGGCATCAACGCGCTGTGTCTGGCGATGCGCGGCGCGCTCGCCTTCATCCATGCCGTAGCCGCGGTCCTTGAGATCGTCGAGTTCGCGCTGGTCCGCCTGCCATTCCCGGACACTGCCGTTGAACTTCTGGGCGTCCTTCTGAAGTTCGCCCTGCGCCTTCACCAGATTGGTGCGTTCGCCGGACAAAGCGGTTCGCTGCGCCTGGATGCCGCGGCATTCGGCGCCCTGGCAATTGGGATCGTTGGCGCGCGCCTTCTGTTCGTCGGCGCGGAGCTTCTTGTCGCGCTCGTCGAGATCCTTCTGGTTCTGGTCCAGTCTTTCGGCGCGTTTCTTCAGATCCTCGTTCTGCTTGTTGAGATCCTCGGCCGAGCGGCGTTGTTGGTCCTCGCGCGCACGGCGATCGCGATATTTCTGGTCCCGTTCGTTGCGCGCCCGCTGCTTGTCGATCTTCTTCTTCTCGCGCTCAAGGCGCTTGCGCTCTCGCTCCAGCCTCTTCTTGAGCTCCTTCTTCTCCTTCTCGATGCGCCGCTCCTCCTCTTCGATCAGGCGCCGCACGGCTTCCTTGTCGACCTTCACCTCGATCGCTTCCGGCAGCACCATGCTGACCTTGTTGTTGATCGAGGCACCCAGCTGGCTGATCTGGGCCATCACCTCGGCGCCCATGATCTGCTGGTGCTCGACGCTGGTATGCTCGCCGGTCGGGTCCGCGATCGGCTTGAAGCCGAGCTGCGATTCCGCCTGTTGTTGGGCCATCGCCATGTTTGCCATGGCCCGCTGGGTGGAGAGTGCTTCTTCCTGCTTCTTGCGTTCCTTGTCCACGTCATCGTCATCATGATGTTCGTCGGAATGGCCGTCGCTTTCGGCGACCTGCGTGGCATCCGCGGCGTCCGCTTCCTCCTCCGTCGCCATTTCAGCATTGCCGGCAGCTTGTTCAGTCGTCTCGCTCTCGCCGATCTGGGTGGTGCCGCCGGTTGCCGGCTCGGTGATCATCGGTTCGGCGATGATCGTTTGGCCGCTGCCGATTGCGGTCGTGCCGCCGACGCCAGTTGCCTGTCCCTGCTGGGCTTGCTCGACCTGTTGCGCCGTGCCGGTCATGGCGGTGCCGGTCATGACCGATGCGCCGCCACCGGTCATCGTGCCGGTCATGGTTTCCGGATTCATGGGTATGAGAATGGGCGGCTGGTTCGGCAGCGGGATCACTTGCACCGGGTTGCTTTTGATCGTCGCGAGTTCGGTGCCGCCAGGCAGCGGAATGTAGGTGGTCGCACTGGCGCCACCGGTCGGCTGGGTGGTCGCGGGGGCTTGCATCAGCAGTTGGGGGTTGGTGCGGAGTTCCGAATTCTGCTGCAGCGGTGCGGAACCGGGACCGACAATCTGCTGGGTCGACGGAGACTGGACGAGCGATTGCGCCGGCACAAGGGAGAAGACACCGGCTGCCGGCCCAAACAGCGGCGGCGGGTTGATGACCGTCATGCCGCCGGGATTGAAATACTGCTCGATGGCGGCGCCGGACTGGATCTGCGGTGTGCTTGAATAGGCGCCGGCATAAGGCGTCGGCGTGGTGCCGATCGGGTTGGCCAGGAACTCCTGCGCCGAGGCGCCGAAACCCATCGCCAGCAGACCGATGGCTGCCAGACCCCCAATTGTCCCGTTGCATGCGCGGAGGTCGAACGTCGCCATTTCGAACCCGCTCCCAAAGGAAGCCGACGCGCGCAGTATAGGATGATGATGACCGGCGACAAGGCTGAATCCGGCGGATCACAGCGGCCCGGCGCGGGCTTCTCTCAATCGTCATACGTGATTGGTCGTGGTTACTGCCGTACACGTCCATGTGAGTGAGGCGATAACGCCATGAGTTGAATAGCATTCCTATTGTACAGCGGATCACTGTCCTCTCATCACGGATGTGCGAGGAGAATGGTAAGCGGCTTTACATCGCCGAAGGTCGAGACCTACACTTTAAGCGGGTCGGTTGGTCGATGACGAGGACTAGCCATGCATTTCAGCGAGCACATCTTTCCGGTCGCGGTCCTGGTGACGGCTGCTCTTGGCGGCGCCGCTTCGGCCGACGAATCCACATCACGCGCCTTGTTCTTCATGGCGCAGGCGCAGCACGCGGCCCAGTCGCAATTGGGTTATGCGGCCTTGCCCCAGAGTGATGATGACGCATGCTGCGCATCCGGTGCGATGAACTCGCTGGCCCGCTATGGCCAGATCGGCGATCAGATTGCTCGTTTGTCTGCCGCGATGCAGTCGCCGAAGAAGCCGATTGTGTTGTCGCCGGCGGATCTCGCCCGAGGTGCGTATTAGGACCTCGGTGATTCGTTCTGGGTTTCGTTCTGGAATGCACCGGTCGGCTTCTTGGGGAGATGGATCATGACCGAACGCTCTGCCAGCAAGTGGTTAGCCCTGATTGCCGGTTGCGCCGTCCTCGGCCTGCTGATGGCCGCACCGCGCGCTGCCTCGGCGCAGGCCAACAGCGATGACGGCGTCATCACGGAAATGCCCGCGGCGCCTGGCGTATTGACCGGCGCCGTGCCCAATGTGAAGGGTCCCAAGCGCGTCGTGGCCGTCGCGCGCTTCGACGCCGTGGGGTCGTTCACCGCGGTCTATGGCAATTGGGACGTGGGCGGCGGGCTGGAAGCGATGCTGATCACCGCCCTCATGGAGAGCAATCGCTTCATCGTCGTTGAACGCGCCCAGATCCAGCCGATCCTGGCCGAGCAGCAGATGAAGCAATCCGGCCTGGTCAACCCGACGACCGGCCCGGCCGCGGGCAACATTACCGGCGTGCATGCCTTCATCATCGGCTCGGTGACCTCGTTCGGCCAGGCGGATGAAGGCGGTGGGGTGAGCATCGGCGCCGGCGGCACCGGCGGGCTGCTCGGCGCCTTCACCGGCGGCGCCTCGCAGCAATCGCAGAGCGGCAAGGTGACGATCGAGGTGCGCTACGTCAACGCCACCACCAGCCAGATCATGGACACGGTCACGATCAGCGAGGAGATCGAGAGTTCATCCTGGAGCCTCAATGCCGGCTACAAGGGCCTGGCGCTCGGCCCAACCAATTCTACAACACGCCGCTGGGCGAGGCGACGCGAAGCTGCATCACGCGCGCGGTGCAGCAGCTGGCCACCGAACTCAGCAACGTGCCGTGGTCGGGCCTGGTGGTCGATTATGACGGCACCGAGCTCTATATCAATGCCGGCACAAGCTCCGGCATGAAATCCGGCGACAAGCTGGTCATCGAACGGATCGCCAAGACATTGACCGATCCCTCGACCGGTGAAGTCCTCAAGATCCAGAAACAGAAGATCGGCCTGCTGACGCTGAAATCGGTGGAAGACCGCATCAGCTCCGGTGCCTTCCAGGCACTGGACCTGACCAAGCCGCAACGCGGTGATCTCGTCTCGCTTGAATAGCGCCACAGGTCAAGCTGTCCCGTATCTCACTGCAACCCGCGACGCAGCTCGTTGCGGAAATGGGGGTTCATGATGATTGGCAGGCATTTGGTGATCCTCATCGGCCTGATGATCGCCGTTGCGGGCGGGTGGGACCGATCGGCCCGGGCCGAAACCAATATCATGCTGATCGTCGACGCCTCGGGATCAATGAAGAAGAAGGTCGATGGCGAACAGCGGATGACGGCCGCCAAGCGCGTGCTGGCCGAAACGCTGGCGACCCTGCCGGCGGCGGCACGCCTCGGCCTGCTGGTCTATGGACACCGCACCGCCAAGGATTGCAGCGACATGGAACTGGTGTCGCCGATCGGCGCGGAGGATGCGGGTGCGCTGGCCGGGCGCATCAAGGCGCTGAAGCCGATCGGTGAAACGCCGATCGCGGCGTCCCTGGAACTTGCGGCCAAATCCTTCACGGCCTTTGCCGGGCAGAACAATTCGATCGTGCTGGTGACCGACGGGATCGAGGAATGTGCGGGCGATCCTTGCGCCGCTGCCCGGGCGATCGGTGCCGCCGGCCTCGATCTCAAGGTGAATGTGGTCGGCTTCACGCTCAAGGAAGAGCAGAAGAAGCTGATCCAGTGTGTCGCCGACGAGACCGGCGGTACCTATTACGATGCCAGCAACAGTGCGGCGTTGAGCGCGGCGCTGGCCAGTGTAGCACAGGTGGTGCAGGTGGCCGAGGCCACGCCGCCCGATGATAATATCCTCGCGGCGCAGAATGGCGGGACGCTGCTCGCCGCACCCAGCGACGAATGGCTGAAGCTGAATGACGGTGCCGAAGAGCGCGCCACCACCTATACCGGCGCCGCGGTCTGGGCGTTCAAGGAGGGTAAGCCGGCGACATTCGACAATGTCGAGGTGCTGATCCCGGCCACGGACCAGTACAACCTCAAGGATTTCGAGGTGCTGGTCGGCGACGAGGGACCGCTGGGCGCGTTCCGGCCGGTGGGGCAGTTCACCACCCAGAACATCAAGATGATGCCGGCCCCCTATCAGCGCTTCACCTTTCCCGCCGTGACGGCGCGCTATCTGAAGGTGGTCTTCAACACCGATCATGGCGGCGGCTATGTCGCGGCCCATGAGTTGCGCGTGCATGGCACGGTCGACGAGGCGGCGGAAGGCGCCGCGGCCGCAGCCGCACCGGCTGGCATCGACCTGCTGTCGACAGCCAATGGCGGCGCGCTGCTCGCCGCACCCAGCGACGAATGGGCGAAGCTCAATGACGGTGCCCCCGATCGGGCGGTCACCTATAGCGGCAGCGCGGTCTGGGGGTTCAAGGACCAGCAGCCGGCAAGCTTCAATCGTTTCGAGATGCTGATTCCGGCGACCGACCAGTACAATGCCAAGGAGTTCGAACTGTTCGTCGGCGATGAGGGCCCGACCGGCGCCTTCCGCTCGATCGGTCCGTTCACCACGGTGAACGTCAAGCTGATGCAGTCGCCCTACCAGGCCTTCACCTTTCCGCCGGTCACCGGCCGCTACCTGAAGGTCGAGTTGAAGACCGACTGTGGCGGTGGCTATGTCGCGGCCTATGATTTCCGCCTCATCGGTCAGTTCGCGGAAGCCAATGCGACGGCGACACAACCAGCGACGCCAGCCGCAGCCGCCAGCGGAAATCTGCTCGACCCGGCCATGGGCGGTGCGCTGATCGCAGCACCGAATGACGAATGGCTGAAACTCAATGACGGCAAGGAAGATCGCGCCGTCACCTATGCCGGCGAAGGGATCTGGGCGTTCAAGGACCAGAAGCCGGCGACGATCGATGGTTTTGATGTCCTCATTCCCGCGACCGACCAGTACAATCTCAAGGAATTCGAACTGCTGGTGGGGGATGACGGCGTCACGGGCGCGTTCCGCTCGATCGGCACCTTCAGCACCCAGAACATCAAGATGATGCAATCGCCCTATCAGCATTTCAGCTTTCCGCCGGTCACCGCGCGCTATCTCAAAGTGGTGTTGAAGTCGGATTGGGGCGGTGGCTATATCGCCACGCACGAATTCCGGGCGACCGGCGCGCTGACACCCTGAGGCGGCGGGTTGGGCGTCGCCGCGCGGGATACATCCAGGCAGCGATCCTTATTATGCTTGGAGCGGTAATGCGTAATACGCTTACTGCACTATTTACGCTTTTGTGTGCAGCCGAACGCAGCCGGAACCTATCGGGACCGGAACCACGGAACCGTCTTGTGGATCGGAATCTGCGTCAATACAATCACTTGATGGCACACACTTCAGAGATTAGTGTCGTTCCCGGCTTGTGCTGGTTTGTACCGGTTCCGAGTCGCTTCCAAGTCGCGCTTTGATGTAGCTTGCATTTTTGCCTTTCCGGGCCAGGGTTTCGAGAATGAATCAGGATCGCGTCGAGTCGCTTGCCCAGTTCCACCCCTTCACCCGGCTCAACAAGCTGCTGGAAACCGTGCAACCGGGCTGGGGCAATACGCCTTTGCTGTTATCGCTGGGGGAACCGCAGTTCCAGCCGCCGGCCTTTGCCACGGACGCGATCGCTAACGCAAAAGAGAGCTGGAGCAAATATCCCCCGACCATGGGCACGGCGGAGTTACGCGCCGCGGCCAAGGCCTGGCTGATGCGGCGCTATGGGGTCGAGAGTGCCTTCATCGATGCCGACAGGATGATCGTGCCGGTCTCGGGCACGCGCGAGGCGCTGTTCCACATCGCCCTTTCCGCCGTCGCACTGGGTGCGCCCAAGGGCAAGGGGAAGGTCATGATGGCCAACCCGTTCTATCACACCTATGCCGGGGCCGCGGTGGTGGCAGGCGGCGAGCCTGCGTTCCTGCCGGCGGGACCGGAGACGGGTTTCCTGCCGGACCCGGATGCCGTGCCGGCGGAGCTGCTCAACCAGGCCGCCATGATCTATCTCTGCTCACCGGCCAATCCGCAGGGCTCGGTGGGGTCGGCGGATTTCTGGCGGCGCTGGCTGGCGTTGGCGCGCAAACATGATTTCCTGATCGCGGCCGATGAATGTTATGCCGAGATCTATACCGATGCACCACCACCCGGCGCCATCGAAGCGGCGCAAGCGACTGGGTCGTGCGACAATCTCCTGGTGTTCCATTCGCTCTCCAAGCGCTCGAGTGCGCCCGGCATGCGCTCCGGCTTCATGGCCGGCGATCCCCGATATATTTCGCGTCAGGCGCAACTGATCAATTACGGCGGTGTTGCGGTCCCGCTGCCGGTGTTGGCGGCGTCGACCTTGCTGTGGTCGGACGAAACCCATGTGGCGGAAAACCGGGCGCGCTACCAGGCGAGTTTCGATCTGGCGCAGCAGGCGCTGGGACCGATCTTCGGCCAGGTGAAGCCGGCCGGTGGATTCTTCCTGTGGCTCGATGTCGGCGACGGCGAAAAGGCGGCGGTGGAATTGTGGCGGCAGGCGGCGATCAAGGTGCTGCCGGGCGGCTACATGGCGCGGGCCGATGCCCGGGGACATAATCCGGGCGCTGCCTTCATCCGCGTGGCGCTGGTCTATGATCCGTCGCAGCTGGCAGGCGCCTTGGGCCGGATGGCCGCCGTGCTGGGATCACTGAAGAGCGCCGATACAATGTCTGGAATTTCACGCAGGGGTCGGTGAGCATGGCTGGCAACGGGGCACGAGGCGGCGGCATGGCACTGCAATCTGGTTTTGGGTTTGGCGGTCCCGGCGGGTTCTCGTCCTTCCTGCAGCGGCGCCTGCTGGAAGGTGTCGGCATCGTGCTGGTGCTGGCGGGGCTTGCCTATCTCCTCGCGTTGCTCACCGCCAACGGCGCCGATCCCAGTTTCAACCGCGCCGCCGACCAGCCGGTCGCCAATGTGATGGGCGCACCTGGCGCGGTCTTTGCCGATTTCCTGCTGCAGGGGTTGGGGCTTGCCGCCCTGGTGCCGCCGGCGGCCTTGCTGGCCTGGGGTGTCGCGCTGCTGCGCGATCACGGCATCGGCCGGATGTGGCTGAAGCTCATCCTGCTGCCGGTCACGAGCCTGCTCATCGCCGCGGCGTTCGCCGCATTGCCGGGTACCGGCACCTGGCCGTGGATCGCGGGCCTCGGCGGTCTGGCCGGTCACATGATCCTGGTCGGCTCTGACGGCGCCGGCGGGATCACCGGGCTGGTGGCGCCGTTCGCTGGCGGTATGGAAGTCGACCTTCTCAGTCGGCTGCTTGCCATGGGCTTCCTGGCGCTGGGTCTCACGGCGCTCTATCACAGCCTGGGCATCGGCCTCGGTGGCTATGTGCGCTTCGGGCGCGGTGTCGCGCGCATGGGGCGCAATATGGGCGAGGTGATCGACCGCGGCCGCGCCGGGATGGGTGGCTCTGGCTTCAGGCTGCGCCTGTCGCGCCTGGGACGTAGCCGCGATGCGGTGAATGAGCGCGAGACGATGCGGCGCGAACCGCGCCTTGCCGGCGAGACGAACGAGCGCAGCCGCGTCGCCATCGAGATCCCCAGCCGCATCGCCGAGAGCGATGGCTATGAGCGCGGGCGGGGCGACAAGGCGGAGCGCCTGGTCGTGGCACCGGTGGCCAAGAGCAAGGACAAGGCGAAACCAGCGAAGAAGGATTCGCGCCAGGCCAAGCTGGTGCTGGAAGAAAGCGAGTTCGAACTGCCGCCGATCGACATCCTGGCCATGCCGACCGCCAACCTCGCCGTGCAGCGCATCAACGAGGAGAGCCTGGAGAAGAATGCGCGGCTGCTGGAAACCGTGCTCGACGATTTCGGCGTCAAGGGCGATATCGTCAAGGTGCGCCCCGGCCCGGTGGTGACGCTCTATGAACTCGAACCCGCCCCCGGCACCAAGACCAGCCGCGTCGTGGGCCTGGCCGACGACGTCGCGCGCTCGATGAGTGCCGTCTCCGTGCGCATCGCCGTGGTGCCCGGCCGCAGTGTCATCGGCATCGAACTTCCCAACCGCGAGCGCGAGGTGGTGGCGTTCCGCGAGCTGATCGAGGATGAAAGCTATCAGCATTCGCAGAGCCGTCTGGCACTCGTGCTCGGCAAGGATATCGGCGGTGCGCCGATCGTGGTCGATCTCGCGCGCATGCCGCATCTGCTCATTGCCGGTACCACGGGTTCCGGCAAGTCGGTCGCGATCAACACGATGATCCTGTCGCTGCTCTATCGCCTGACGCCCGAGCAGTGCAAGTTCATCATGATCGATCCGAAGATGCTGGAACTCTCGGTCTATGACGGCATTCCGCATCTCCTCTCGCCGGTCGTCACCGAACCCAAGAAGGCGATCGTGGCCTTGCGCTGGGTGGTGCGCGAGATGGAGAACCGCTACCGCGCCATGTCGCGCCTTGGTGTGCGCAACATCGACGGCTTCAACCAGCGCCTGGAGCAGGCGCGGGCGGCCGGCGAAACGCTGACGCGCCGCGTGCAGACCGGCTTCGATCTCGAGACCGGCCAGCCGGTCTATGAGGAAGAGCCGTTCGACCTCACCGCTTTGCCGTTCATCGTGGTGGTGGTCGACGAGATGGCCGACCTCATGCTGGTCGCCGGCAAGGAGATCGAGGCGGCGATCCAGCGCCTGGCGCAGATGGCGCGCGCCGCCGGCATTCACATCATCATGGCAACACAAAGGCCGTCGGTTGATGTCATTACCGGCACGATCAAGGCCAATTTTCCGACCCGCATCAGCTTCCACGTCACCACCAAGATCGACAGCCGAACAATTCTTGGTGAGATGGGCGCCGAACAGCTGTTGGGACAGGGCGACATGCTCTATATGGCCAATGGCGGTCGCATCACCCGCGTTCATGGCCCGTTCGTGTCGGACCGCGAGGTGGAGTCGATCGTGCGGTTCCTGAAGGAACAGGGCGAGCCGGCCTACATTGAGGAAGTGACGCAGGACGATGAAGAGGCCGGCAGCATTGACGGGCTGGATGGTGAACCGGGCGGTGGCTCGGGCGACGAACTCTATGACAAGGCGGTCGCCATCATCACGCGCGAGAAGAAGGCCTCGGTCAGCTTCGTGCAGCGGCATCTCCAGATCGGCTATAACCGGGCCGCGCGCATTATCGAGCGCATGGAAAAGGAAGGCGTCGTCAGCACCGCCAACCATGTCGGCAAGCGCGAAGTGCTTGCCCGCGGGATGGATGACTAGGGCTGCGACGATCAATCGAAAGGTCTGCTTATCGTGAATGACTTCACTGTTTCCCGCCGCCATCTCATGACCATGGCCGGCAGCCTTGCCTTGCTGGCGGCGCCCCTGCTTGTAGCCCTGGGACCGCTGGCGCGCCCGGCCTTTGCGCGCGCCGTGCCGGCCAATCTCACGCCGCAGGATGAGACGGATCTCAAGCGGATCCAGGATTATCTCAACGGCATCACGACGATGAAGGCGAAGTTCCAGCAATATTCCGAGAAGGGCGGCATCGCCTTCGGCACGATCTATCTGAAGCGGCCGGGCTACATCCGCATCGAATATGAGCCGCCGTCACCGATGCTGATAGTCTCGGACAGCGTATCGCTGCATTACTATGATCCCGAACTCGACCAGATCAACCGCGTACCGGTCTCGGCCTCGCCATTGTGGTTCCTGCTGAAGGACAATATCGAACTGGGTGGTGATGTCACGGTGACGGCGTTCCAGCGGTCGCCGGCGGCGTTTGAAATCAGCATCCGCCAGACCGACGATGCGGACGAAGGCAAGGTGATCCTGGAACTGGGCGACCGGCCGCTGGAACTGCGGCAGTGGATCGTGGTCGACCAGAAGAGTGAAGAGGTCCGGGTCGGCCTGTTCGAGGCGCAGTTCGGTGTGGAACTGGATTCGGAACTGTTCCGGGTCCCGAAGAAGAAGAGCTGACCCTCAGTCCGAGCGGCGATAATCGCAAAAGGCCATCAGCTTGTTGACGGTCTTGCCGTCGCTCGACAGTGGCATGACGACGGAGCCCACTTCGCACAACCGGGGATTGGGTGCGGACCAGGGTTCCTGGTCGTAGACCACGACACCGCGCGCGGCCGCCAAGGCATAGGTTTCCAGTCCGAATGCCGGTGTGACGGCAAAGACATGCTCCCCGACGTCCTTGCCGGTCGGGTCGTAGCCGCGCGCCTCAACCTCATCCGTCCCCACTAGGCGATAGGTGAGTCGCAGCGGATCGTGCGCGACGTCGATCAGGATGATGCCGGGCAGAAGATCGCGAATCTCGTTGGGGTCGATGTCGGCCCGTGACGGCATTGGGCGGCCGCGGCGCTTGCTGTCCCAATATTCATAGGCCTGTCGTATCCGCGGCGAGCAGATTTCGAGAAAGCCCGGTCCGATGATGCGTTGATACTGGCCCCGCTCTCCCAAGATTCCCTCGATTACGACAAAGCCACAATTCTTTTGTTGTTATGCTAAGCGATCCTCAGGCATGTGTCGATGCGACAAACTGATGGCTGAGCGCCTTGATCTCATCCCACTTTCTTTCCTGGACCATTTTCCTGGGCGCCGGCATCGACGAGCCGACGGCAGCGACATGGGCCAGCGCCAGATAGTCCCTCGCATTGTCGGAGGAGACGCCCCCGGTCGGGCAGAAATGATTGTCCGGAAACACATCGCCCCAGGCCTTCAAGGTGGCCGGACCACCCAGGGTCGAGGCCGGGAAGAATTTGAACGCATCAAGACCGAGCGCCCGACCGCGCATCACTTCGCCCGGTGTCGCCGCACCGGGGAGATAGGGGAGCCCAAGATCGAGGGCGAGCTTCACCAGATCCTCGGAGAAGCCGGGACTGACCGCAAAATCGGCCCCCGCTTCGTGGGCGCGCTTGAGATCATCCAGTGACAGGACGGTGCCGACGCCGACCGAAAGACCGTCGACGGCCCCTTTCAGGCGCTTGACGGCGGCAAGGCCGGCCGCGGTGCGCAAGGTGATCTCCATGCTGCTCAAGCCCCCGGCGCGCAGTGCCTGCGCCAGCGGGAGCGCATCCTCGATCGCGTCGATCACGATGACGGGAATGGCACGGGTCTGACGGATGAGTGTCGCGATGGGAGTCATTGGTCACCTTGTGTGTTGAGCGTGGCGGCAGCGCCGAGCAGCGCCAGGGTGTTGTCGAGAATGACGAAGATCGGCATGGCCGCCAGGAGCGAGGACAGGCGGCCCTTATTGGCAAAGCGTTCCTCGAACTCGCTGTCGAGCAGGATGGGAAGCAGGCGCGGCACGATCCCGCCGCCGATATAGACACCGCCGGTCGACCCCAGGATCAGCGCAAGATCGCCGGCGGACGATCCCAATATGGCACAGAAGCGGCGCAGTGCGTCGCGGGCGATGCGTTCGCCCAGTTCCAGGCCGCGCGCAGTGATCTCGGCCGGGGTTGGGCGTTCGGCCGGCTTGCCTGCCTGCACGCTGAGGAACTCGTAGATGTTGACCAATCCCTCGCCGGAAAGCAGCCGCTCGCAGGAGACGCGGCCGAAGCGTGCCTGCAGATAGCGCAGCAGCTCCACCTCCAGCTCGTCCTGCGGGGCAAAGCCGACATGGCCACCTTCGCCGGCCAGCGCCACCCAGCCGCCATGGCGGTCGCAGATGAGACCAGAGACGCCGAAGCCGGTACCCGGACCCAGCACCGCGCAGGCGCCTTTGGGTTCGACCGTGCCGGGGCGGATGGCATGGAGTCCTGCCGGCTTCACATGGGGGACACCGAGCGCCAGGGCCTCGAAGTCATTCACGGTTTCAAAACGCTGCCAGCCGAAATGTGCCGCAGTTTGGGTGCGTGAGAAATGCCAGGTCGAGTTGGTGAACTCGATCCGGTCCTCGCGCGCGGGACAGGCCACGGCGAAGCAGGCTTCGGTCGGGGTTGCCTCGGCCCAGTCGAGATAGGTAGTGATCGCGTTGTCGATGTTCGGATAATCGGCGGCCGAGAGCGTCTTCATCCGCTCCAACCCATCCGCTCCCGGACGGCGCAAGGCGAAGCGCGCATTGGTGCCGCCGATATCGGCGACGAGGGCGAGGCTGCGCGCACTCATACGATGCCTTCCCACCCGAAGCTCGCGGCACCCTGGTGCGCGCCGCTGGCCTGGGCGCGGAACGCGGCGAACAGCTCGCGACCGCAGCCGCTCGCATTGCCACTGATATCCGGGCGTGCCAGATCGCGCGCGGCGAGCGCCGCCGCATCGACCATCAAGGTCAGCTGATCGGTCTCGGTGTCGAGGCGGATGATGTCGCCGTCCCGGATGCGAGCGATGGGACCGTCGGCAACCGCTTCGGGCGAGAGATGAATGGCGGCCGGGACCTTGCCCGACGCCCCCGACATGCGGCCGTCGGTCACCAGCGCCACCTTGTAGCCGAGGTCGAGCAGCACGCCCAGGGCCGGGGTCAGTTGGTGGAGTTCCGGCATGCCGTTGGCGCGTGGGCCCTGGCCTTTGACCACGACGATGACGTAGCGGTGCAGCTTGCCGTCCTTGAACGCCTTCTGCACGTCCTGCTGGCTGGTGAAGACCATCGCCGGCGCCTCGATCACCCGGTGCGCCGGCTTCACCGCCGAAACCTTGATGACCGATTGGCCGAGATTGCCACCCAGCACATGGATGCCGCCTTCCGGCGCGAAGGGATCGCTCACCGGGCGCAGCACATCGCGGTCGAGGGATTGCGCCGGGGCATCGCGCCATTTCAACTGGTCGCCCGCGAGATAGGGTTCCTGCGCGTAGGCGCCAAGATCGTCGCCGACCAATGTCTTCACGTCGCGATGGAGAAGCCCCGCCTGCAGCAATTCGCGCACCAGGAAGCCGAAGCCGCCGGCGGCCTGGAAGTGATTCACATCGGCTTGGCCGTTGGGATAGATGCGGCACAGCAAAGGTGTGACGCCGGAGATCTCGGCAAAGTCCGCCCAATCGATCTTCACGCCGGCGGCGGCGGCCACGGCGATGAGGTGGATCGTGTGATTGGTCGAGCCGCCGGTCGCCACCAGGCCGACGATGGCGTTGACGATCGCCTTCTCGTCGACGATCTCGCCGATCGGGCGGTAGTCATTGCCAAGGGCCGTGGCGCCTGCGACGCGTATCGCTGCCGCCGCAGTGAGGGCCGCGCGCAAGGGTGTGCCTGGGTTGACGAAGGCCGAGCCCGGCATGTGCAGGCCCATCACTTCCATCAGCATCTGGTTGCTGTTGGCGGTGCCGTAGAAGGTGCAGGTGCCGGCGGCGTGGTAGGAGGCGGCTTCCGCTTCCAGCAATTCCTTGCGGCCGACTTTCCCTTCGGCATAGAGCTGGCGGATGCGGGATTTCTCGGCATTGGGAAGGCCCGATGGCATCGGCCCCGCCGGGACGAAGACGGTCGGCAGGTGCCCGAAGCTAAGTGCACCGATGAGGAGACCCGGCACGATCTTGTCGCAGACACCCAGCATCAAGGCAGCGTCGAACATGTCGTGGGAGAGCGAGACGGCGGTCGCCATGGCAATGACGTCGCGGCTGAACAGCGACAATTCCATGCCGGTCTGGCCCTGAGTCACGCCATCGCACATGGCGGGCACACCGCCGGCAAACTGCGCGGTCGCTTGACCGGCCACGGCATCGCGGATCGTTTCCGGATAATCCTTGAAGGGCTGGTGCGCGGAGAGCATGTCGTTATAGGCGGAGACGATGCCGAGATTGGGCACCACGCTGCCTGCCAGCGCCGCCTTTTCATCGGGTGAGCAGGCGGCAAAGCCATGGGCGAGATTGCCGCAGGAAAGATGCCCGCGCTTGACACCCTTGCCCTTGGCCTCGTCGATGCGGGCGAGATATTTCGCCCGGCTATCCTGGCTGCGGGCGCGGATGCGCTCGGTAACGGCTTGGATGGTTGGATGCATAATGGTCCTCATTCGCTCAGGAGGATGTCGACCGGAGTCCGCGATTGCCGCAGCAGGGCCGCGATCGGCAGGCCGTTGTCATTGATATTGGCGATGGCTTGGCCGAGCACAACGCGTTTTTCCGCACCCGTGACGACGAGCAGCACGCGCGGCGTGTCGATCAGCGCCTTGAGGGTCAGGCCGATGCGCGGATGGCCTTTGGCCGGCTCCGCCAAGACCATGATTTCGGCGCCGGTATTGAGGTCGAGCGCTGCCGGCGTTTCAATACGACCGGGAAAGAGCGAGGCAAAATGTCCGTCTTCGCCCATGCCCAGAAAAACGCTCGAAAAGGGTCGCGGAATCGTCCGGAGCGACGCGGCGATTTCCGCCAATGCATCGCTCGGCGTGGGCAGGGGGCGATAGAGTCCCAGCAGCTTTGCCGCCTTGGCTTTGCCCTGCTGCAGGTGGTGGTGGATGAGCCCCTCATTGCTGTCGGCGTGAAAGCGCGGGACCCAGCGTTCGTCACAGGGCAGGACGGTGACCTTGTCCCAGGCAAGCGGCATCTGCGCCAGCGCATCGAACACCGCGACGGGTGTCGTGCCGCCGGGGACGATCAAGCTGGCGGCACCGTTTTTCGCGATCGCTGCCGCGAGATCGTCGGCGATGCGCACCGCGACCGCCGCAGCGAGGGCGACGCGGCTCTCGTAGCGGGTCTCCGTGAAGGCCACTAAATATCGTCCTCGTGCCAGGTGCGGCCGTCGCGTTCGATGAGCGAGATCGCCGCATTGGGACCCCAGGAGCCGGCCGCATAGGGCTTCGCCGCAAGCGCCGTATCGGCCCAGCCCTGCAGGATGCCGTCGGTCCAGCGCCAGGCCGCTTCCAATTCGTCCAGGCGCATGAACAATGCCGGACGGCCGCGGATGACGTCGAGCAGCAGGCGCTCATAGGCATCGGGTGAGCGGCCGCCGAAGGTCTCGGCGAAGGAGAGGTCGAGGGTCGTCTGGTGCAGCTTCAACTCGCCCGGCCCGCGACCCTTGTTGAGCATGATGAGGCGGATGCCTTCATCGGGCTGCAGGCGCATGACCAGCTTGTTGGGATGGATGGTGCCGGCGGAGGCGGGATAGGGCGAGTGCGGCGGCGTCTTGAACTGGACGACGATTTCCGAGGAACGCGCCGGCAGGCGCTTGCCGGTGCGGACATAAAAGGGCACGCCGGCCCAGCGCCAATTGTCGATGCCGATCTTGATGGCGACGAAGGTCTCGGTGTTGCTGACGGGATCGGCGTCGGATTCCTCGAGATAGCCAGGGACCGATTTGCCGTCGATCGTGCCGGCGCGGTATTGCCCGCGCACGGTCGCCTGCGCCACGTCGGCCGCATAGATCGGCTGCAGGGCGCGCAGCACCTTCAGTTTCTCGTCGCGGATCATGTCGGCATCGAGGGTGCTGGGCGGTTCCATGGCGGTGAGGCAGACCAGCTGCAGCAGATGGTTCTGGATCATGTCGCGGAGCGCGCCGGATTCGTTGTAGTACTTCCAGCGGCCACCGACACCGACGGTCTCGGCCACAGAGATCTGCACATGGTCGATATGGGTGCGGTTCCACAGCGGCTCGAAGAGGGCGTTGGCGAAGCGCAGCACCATCAGATTCTGCACCGTCTCCTTGCCGAGATAATGATCGATCCGGTAGGTCTGCGGTTCGGCAAAGGCCCTGGCGACGGCAGCGTTGATTTCGTGGGCCGAGGCAAGATCGTGGCCGAGCGGTTTCTCCAGCACCAGGCGGGATTCCTGGGTCACCAGATTGAGCGCCTTCAGATTGGCGGCGATGGGGCCGAACAGATCGGGTGCGGTCGCCAGATAAAAGGCGCGGATGACTTCCTCGCGGCCCTTGAGCAACGCGGCGAGGCTGTCATAGCTCTTGGCGTCCGTGGCATCGAGGCCGAGATAGGTGAGTCGCTGGGCGAACCGGCTCCAGGAGATTTCGTCGAACTGCACGTCGCTGCCATTGGTCGAATGGGTGATGCAATCGTCATGCATCATCTTGAGGAAAGCGTCGTTGGCCATGGCGCCGCGGGAAACGGCGATGATGCGGCCGTCGTCGGGCAGGCGCCGCTCGCGGTCGAGATGGTAGAGCGCCGGTATCAGCTTGCGGCGGGCGAGGTCGCCGCGGCCGCCGAAGACGATCATGTCGAATGGCTGCGAAATCAGGGTGTTACGCTGCATGTCAGGTCCCTAGGGGAGTGGGTCGACGCGTGGCGCGCCTTGTGGGTCATCCAGGAGGCGCCAGTTTGCCCGGTCGCACCGCGCTGTGCCAGCCTTCAAACGTGCCGGTGGCGTCATTTCTTGATGGGTAGGCCCCTGAATTATTTCAGGAAGGTCCCAAATCCGGAATCAATTCGGCTGCGGCCATTGGGCAAGCAGTGTCCCAGGTCGCGGGTTTTCGGCGAACGGGCGGAATTCAGGCGGAAAATGCAGGGAAAGTCGGTGGCCTGACCGCTGGCTGTAACATCGATCGGACATCCGGAGCGGGCGGCAACTTTTGGCGCCGCGCCTGGTTCACTCCCGACAAGCGGATTGCCGCCGGACCTCCGGCGTCCCTGAACAAGCCAAAAAAAGATGGAGTGAGACATGAGCAATTTTTCCACCGCCCGATCGACCCTTGAAGAAGCAGCGGGCGAGGCTGCGAAGACCGCGACCCATGCCATGCGCGACAAATTCGCCGAGGCCAATGACGCGGTCAAGGAAGGTGCCGGGCGCGTGCAGGCGCAAGCCGACGCTGCCGTAAAGACGGCGCGCGCACGCGTGTCGGAACGGCCGCTCACGGCGCTGGCCGCGACACTCGCGATCGGCGCCCTTGCCGGGTACCTGTTCAGCCGCCGCCGAGGAAATTGAGACTCAGCCGGGAATCGTTCCCATCTGGTCCCGCTCCAATCACGCGCCGCGGTCATCGCGGCGCGCGGCGAATATCCGAAACGCCGAGTGATGATGCTGCGTGCCTTGCTCAGCTGGACGGAACCAATCATGCGGGAGCGCGTTCATTCCACATATCGACAGCAAGAAGGAGAGAACCATGAATCAGGATCAGATCGCCGGCAGCTGGAAGAAGCTCAAGGGTAAGGTGAAGGAACAGTGGGGCAAGCTCACGGACGATGACATCACCCAGCTCGAGGGTCATCAGGATCAGCTCGTCGGCAAAATCCAGGAGCGCTACGGCGTTGCCAAGGAAGATGCCGAGAAGCAGATCGAGAGCTTCCGTACCACCAACAAGGATCTGTGGTCGAACTAGTTGATCGGCTGCCGCTCGGAGAACAACACGGCTCGCGGGAAATCGCGGGCCGTGTGCGTTTGTGGAGGGCCGGCTTGAGCCAACGCGCTTACCGACGCGACTTGCCCCCATGCGACAGGCCCGGCCCACCCATCGGATATTTTTGCATCGCTGCTGCTTCGATATCTCAGTCCTCTCGACTGATGAACATCATGCCGACTCATGACAATCATCAGTCATGATCTTGATGGATGCCAATTCCGAAAAGATAGTCCGCGGACATGAACGCCAGGTTGAGCCGAGGTTGATCTTGGTCAAGGTCGGCGTGCCTTCACCTGCTAACGGTCATGGCGGACTGGTGTTGCATTGGACATCGAGAAGAAGGGGCACAATGATGCGCGCGTTCGGAATCATCGGCAATTGCCGCGGCAAGAACAGGCTCGTTCCGCAGCTGGTCGAGACATTCATGGCGCGGGGTGTCGGCGTCTCCACCCTGAAGCGGGTTGGCGATGAGGTTGATCTGGATCGACCCGGCAAGGAAAGCTACGCCCAGCGGCAGGCCGGGGCGCGGGAAGTCATGATCGCAAATGCCTTTCGCTATGCCATCCTGTCCGAATACACGCAGCCGACCGAACCCGATATCGATACGTTGCTGGCGCGCCTGACACCGGTCGATCTGGTGCTGATCGAGGGTTTTCATCTCACACCCTATCCCAAATGCGAAATCGTGCTGGCCGGCCAGGACCGGCGCCCGAGCTACCCGGACGATCCTTCCATCCTGGCGCTCGTCACGAATGTCGAAGTGGAGGCCGGGTTGCCTTGCTTTGGCCCGGACATGGTCGAGCAGATCGCGTCTTTTATCCTCGCCAATGCCTGTGCGACGGGCACCGGCCAGCCTGCTTTTTCCGGCCTGGCATACAGGGCGTCCGCTCATGCCGCTGGCCCTGGAAACCGATCGGGAGGAAACTGACCGGGTGATCAACAGAAGCCAATGGCGATGACCTCAGGCACGCAGCAAGAGATTCCCTGGTCGGCAATCTTCGAGACGGGCAATGCCGAACTCGATGCGCAGCATATTCGCCTGTTGGAGAACAGCAACAGATTGAAGAACCTGGTCAACAAGGGTGGTTCCTGGGACGAAATCCGGGCCAGCGTTGCCACCCTCGTCGCGGATTGCATCGAGCATTTTCAATGCGAGGAGCGGGTGCTCCTGCAGACGAAGTTCCCACGCTACAAGGAACATGTGGCGCAGCATCACCGGATCGTTGCCAAGCTGCAGGAGCTTGCCGCAACCGTGGCGGACGTCGATGGCAGCGACCCGCAGCACAGGAAGATGATCGACTCCCTCGATCTGACCTTGGTCGACATCATTGTGCGCCACGATCTCGACTACAAATCCCACCTGCTGAACGAAGCGGGACTGTGACGAAACAGGGCCAGGTGTCAACGCCGGAGACAAAATGCATCGGTACGCCGGAGTAAAATTGCATCAGTGAGGCTGGCAGGAAGGCCCCCCGCGGGGGGGCCTTCCTGCACTTCGCGATCAGGCTTGGGCGGCGTCGGCCGGCTGATTGTCGGCGGGGGCGTTGCGGGAGCGCCGTTTGCTCTGCTTGAGCCTGTAGCTATCGCCGTTCATTTCCAGGATATGGACGTGGTGGGTCAGCCGA
>NZ_CAMDRA010000010.1 GCF_945906275.1 Dongia mobilis | reverse complement strand
AGCTGAACGCGGACCTGCTCGCCTTCATCAGATCCTGAAGCCTCAGCCTGCGGCGGCGACCGGCGCCGCCGCGCTGACCTGCGCTTCCAGTTGCGCCACCAGATCCTTCGGCAGGTTGAGCTTGGCGCTGAGCGCGGAGATATAGGCCTTCTCGCGCACGTCATCGGGATCGATGGCAAGGCGCGACGCGAGCCAGATCTCGGCGGCCTGCTCCGGGCCGTTGGGCAGGGCTGCGATCGCATCGAGATTGGCCGGGCGGCCAAGCTCGTCGAACACGAAGGCCTTGGCCTCGGCATCGAGGCCAAGCTCCTCGATCCGCGCAAAGAGCTGCGTCTGTTCCTCGGCGTCGATATGCCCGTCTGCCTTGGCGGCGGAAATCATGGCGCGCACGAGTGCCAGGGCAAAGGGCCTTCCATCGCTCGATGTGCCATGGGCCGGGTCGAACGGGCTGTCGGCCGGCGCCGGCAGGACCGGGACACCGGCCGCAGGGACGCTGCTCCGCGCGGCGGGTGCCGTCGCTAGGGCGCCCTGCTTCTGCTGATAGTTCTGCCAGGCCTTGTAGGCCAGGCCGCCAAGGACGGCCGCGCCGCCATAGCCGAGCAGGCCGCCGCCGAGCTTCTTCACCTTCTTGGAACCGAGCAGCAGGCCGATCAGGCCGCCGGTGGCGGCGCCGGCGGCGAAAGTGCCGGCTTTCTGCCGGTTGATCCCGCCCAGCATGTCGCCGATCCCGGTTTGCCCTCTCCCGGCCGACGCCGACCCATTCCCCAGGAAATCTTCCAGCAACCGCTTGGGATCAAACACCTGCAACCTCCGGCCATTATCTGCATTGAGAGGTATGGAGATAGGGCGACGGGCCGCCCGTTCAACGGTGAAAAGGGATGTCGGGGGACCCGGACCCATCCAACTGCCCGACTCCAACTGCCTGACAGCCCGGTGTGAGGCTGCAGCCCCAACCCCGTTCCCTGCTTCCAATCCGTGAGAAAGCGCCAACGCCGCAAGAAAACACTTGTCGGGCAACCGCTTCTACTCCTAGGAATTGTCAGAGAAATAGCCGCGAGTTCACCTGCCGGTGTAAAGATCCGAGATTGCGCACGGAAATGGTTAACGAGTGACCATGATGGCGGGTCGCCAGCAAAGGCGGGAAATCGTGGGCGGATGTGCCGGAGACAGGTTTGCAACGCGACGGTAAACACACCGATGCCAAGGCTGGCGCCTATCCCGAGGACCCGCAGCAGGCGCTGTTGTGGGAAGAACGGCGTCTGGCCGCGTTGCATCACAGCGGCATCCTCGACACCGAGACCGAGCCGAGCTTCGACGATCTCACCGCGCTTGCCGCCCAGATCTGCGAAACGCCGCTGTCGCTGGTCTGCTTCGTCGACCGTGATCGGCTGTGGTTCAAATCCTGCCATGGCGGCAACCTCAAGGAATATCCGCGGGCAAGATCGTTCTGTGATTATGCCATCCGCGCGCCGGGCATCTTTGAAGTCCCTGACCTGGCTTCGGATACCAGGTTCCAGAATCAGGAGCTGGTGAGCGAGTGCGGCTTCCGCTTCTATGCCTCGGCGCACCTCAAATCCCGCGGTGGCGAAATCCTCGGCACGCTCTCGGTCTTGGATCACCGGCCGCATTCGCTCAGCGACGCACAACGCGCGGCACTGACTCGGCTCGCCAATCAATGCGGCGACCAGATCGCCTTGCGCAGCCTGCTGCGTGAGCGGGAGCTGGAGATCTCGACTCGCACCCAGGCCTTGCGCGCCACCGAGGCGCGATTGAGCGCCTTCATGCAGCATGCGCCCATCACCATGTCGGTGAAGGACCTCGACGGCCGCTACCTGATGGTCAACCGAGCCAGCGAGCGGTTCTATGGCCTGCCCGCCGAGCGGATTCTTGGCCGCAAGATTACTGATATCGAGCCTTCCAAGGGCGGCGACGCCGTCGTCAGGCTGGAGCGTGAGATGCTGGCCGCCGGCACTTCGGTGACGCGCGAGATCTGCTATGAGCGCGATGGCGGCAAGCGCTGGTACCGGGACATCAAGTTCCTCGTGCCCGACGAGGATGGCGCCATCGTCGCCATCGGCGGCATCGGCGTCGAGATCACGTCAGCGAAGCTCGCGGAAGAAGAGCTGATCGAGGCCAAGGAACATGCCGAGGCCGCCAATCAGGCGAAATCGCAATTCCTTGCCAATATGAGCCATGAACTGCGCACGCCGCTGAATGCGATCCTCGGCTTCTCGGAAATCCTGTCGCGTGATTCATTGGGGCCGATCGGCGCCGAGAAGATCCGCGCCTATGCAGGCGATATCCATGAGAGCGGGCGCCTGCTGCTCAACATCATCAATGATATTCTCGATCTTTCGAAAATCGAAGCCGGACGTATGGTGCTGAGCGAGGCGCCCTGCAACCTGTTCGAGATCACGCGCCATGCGCTGAATCTGGTCGCCAATGCCGCGCAGACCAAGAATTTGAAGCTGGTCAACGCCGTTCCGTAGCAGCTGCCGCCGGTGCTGGCCGACGAGCGGGCGCTGACCCAGATCCTGCTCAACCTCGTCAATAATGCGGTGAAGTTCACTTTGCCCGGCGGCGAGGTCAAGATCGAGGGCGCCCTGGTCAATCAAGGCGATGTCGGTGAGGGCATCGTGCTTGCTGTGTCCGATACCGGCATCGGCATTGCAAGCGAAGATATTCCGCTGGTGTTTTCGGCTTTCGGCCAGGTCCAGGATGCGTTCGTGCGCGGCCATGAAGGTGCCGGGCTCGGCCTGCCGATTGCGCGCGCCCTCGCTGAGGCGCAAGGCGGCAAGCTCGACCTTCACAGCCGCATCGGCGTGGGGACTCGGGTCACCCTGTGGTTGCCAAAGACGCGCATCATCGGGGGATGATGCGCGCCCTTGGCGGTGCCAGTTGCCGTTACGGCTGGTAGGTGATCTGCACGAAATCGTCGAGCTGGTCGAGATTGCTCCAGCCCTGATTCTGGATGCCGTCCAGTTCCACGGAACTGCCGTTGGCAAACTTGATGAGCACGTCGCCATCGTCGGTCGAGCTGACGGTGACGCCGGGTGCGTTGGCGTCGGCCAGACCTTCGAGCACGAGAGCTTCCATCGAGATGTCGAGGTCGGCGATGATGTCGTGGCCGTCGAGCATCGTGTCGATGAAGAAGGTGTCGTCGCCGGCGCCGCCCTTCATCACGTCGGAACCTTCTTCGCCGAACAGGCGGTCATTGCCGTCGCCGCCCGAGAGATTGTCGTCGCCAGCTTCGCCATAAAGATCGTCATTACCCGCGCCGCCGTTCAGTTCGTCGTTATTCTTCTCGCCATACAGGCGGTCATTGCCATCGCCGCCATCGAGCAGATCGTTGCCGAAGCCGCCATAGAGCCGGTCCTGGCCCTCGTCGCCGAACAGCTTGTCGTCACCCGCATCGCCGAACAGGCGGTCGTTCTCGGTGCCGGCATGGATCTCGTCGTTGCCGCTGCCGCCATAAAGCCAGTCATAGCCGGCGCCGCCGAACAGCAGGTCATTGTCGCCGTCGCCATAGAGGTAATCATCGCCCAGGCCGCCATGCATCGTGTCGTTGCCGCTGCCGCCATGGAGATTGTCGTTGCCGCTGGCAGGTCCGGCCACGGGGCTCGGCGGTTGATTGCTGTCGCCATAAATGAGGTCGTTGCCGGTGCCGCCCCAGATGCTGTCATCGCCATAGCTGCCGATCAGCGTGTCATTGCCGTCGCCACCATCGATGTAATCGTTGCCCGAGCCGCCATCGACCGTGTCATTGCCCTTGCCGGCATTGACCGTGTCGTGGCCGCCCTGGGCGTAGATCGTATCGGCGCCATTGGTGCCGTTGATCGTATCGGCCCCATTGGTCCCGTAGATCGGGAAGTAATAGGGGTAATAGGGTTCCGGATACTGACCGATCGGGGTCGTGCCGATGTTGCCGACCTGAGCCATGATGACCTCCGTCTGGATGCACTGGGGTGGCGCCTGGGAAAGACCGGCAGCGCCGAAACCGTTACAGTTTGGTCATCCCAACCGTCCGAAATGTTCGCGGGGTAAGCGTGACGGCCATCACCAATCCCCCAGGAATTGGCGGGATTCGTGCCGGAAATCGCGCCCAACGGGGTGCCGGCCGATTAGACAAGCGGCGGCTTATCCGCTATCAGGGCGCCCATGTCGCAGAAAGACCCCCAATTGGACCCGAAGGACGCCGCCGTCACTGACGCAGCCGGCGACTCGCCCATCCTGTCCGCCCGCTCGATCGCCCTCGACCTGATGGATGCCGTATTCCGGCGCCGCAAACCGCTCGACGAGGCCTTGGGGGAACATGCCGAACTCGACAAGCTGGCGCCGCGCGACCGGCAATTCGTGCGCGCCCTGGTCGCCACCACCTTGCGGCATATGGGCCAGATCGACCACGCGCTCGGGCAATGCCTGGAAAAACCGCTGCCGGCCCGCGCCCTCATCGTGCGCAACATCCTGCGCCTGGGCGCTGCCCAGATCATGTTCCTCGCCACCGCACCCCATGCCGCCGTGGATACCATGGTGACGCTTGCCGCCCAGCGCGGCGAGACCGGTTTCAAGGGCCTCATCAACGCGGTGCTGCGCCGCATCTCGCGGGACCCCCAAGCCTATCTGGCGTCAGCCCCGGCCGGTGCCGTGAGTCTCCCTGACTGGCTGTGGCAGAGCTGGGTCAAGGCATACGGTGTCACCAAGGCGACGCAGATCGCCACCGCCCATCTCTACGAACCGCCGCTCGACTTCTGCTGCCGCCGACCGGCCGAGGCCGAATATTGGGCACAGCAATTGCACGCCCGAACCATGCCTCTGCCCGGCACCCTGCGTCGCCCGGTGGCATCGGAAGGTGGCGAGCGCCTCCATCAGCGGGTCGAAGATCTGCCCGGCTATGCCGAAGGCGCCTGGTGGGTGCAGGATCTGGCGGCGCAGATTCCAGCGCGCCTCCTCGGCAATGTGGCCGGCCAGCGCGTCATCGATCTCTGTGCAGCGCCCGGCGGCAAGACCGCGCAGCTGGCGGCGGCGGGTGCCCAGGTGACCGCGCTCGACCGCTCACGGCCACGCCTCGCGCGCGTGAAGGAGAATCTCGAGCGCCTGCGGCTGCATGCCGAACTGGAAGCAGCCGACGCGGCGCTGTGGGATCGCGGTCGCGATTTCGATGCCGTGCTGCTCGATGCGCCCTGCTCGGCGACCGGCACCATCCGCCGGCATCCGGACGTCGCCTGGCTAAAGGATCCGCGTGACCTGGGCAAGCTCACCGCGACCCAGGACCGTTTGCTCGACAAGGCAGTTTCGCTGCTGCGGCCCGGCGGCACGCTCATCTTCTGCACCTGCTCGCTGCAGCCGGAAGAAGGACCCGACCGCGTCGAGGCCTTGCTCGCGCGCCAGAGCGGCCTCAGGCGCGACCGCATCCACACCGAGGAAGTGGGGGGATTGTTCGAGCTCATCTCGCCCGCCGGTGATTTCCGCTCGCTGCCCAGCCATCTCGCCGACCAGGGCGGCCTCGACGGATTCTTTGCCGCGCGCCTCATCAAGGCCGGCTGAGTCTGCACGCTTCTTTGCGGGAACCACTCCGCCCGTCACCAGTTTATTCACGGCTATCGGACATCACATGTGCCATTGGCGCGGCGGGTGCTGCGGCGAGGGGACGATTTTGGCTTCGAAAGACGGAGAATTCTCATGCGTTACGGATTGCTGTGGCTGCTGGGCGTGCCCATTCCCGTTCTCATTCTGATCTGGTTCTTGTTTCACTGATTTGTGGCCCGCCGGAACTCTGGCGATGCGTCTCCGTTGATGGGTAACGTGCACGCGGTGCATTTGATGCGGAGGAGGAAAGATGCAGACCAAGCAATTCGATGCCGCCATGCAGGATGTTGCCAAGGTCTATGGCAGCCCGGCGGATCTGCTGGCCGATGATGATCTGTCGCGCCCGCAGAAGCTGAAGCTCCTGCAGCAATGGGACTACGACCTCGGTCTGCTGCTGGTGGCCGCGGAAGAGAACATGGCAGGTCCCGATTCCGGCAAGACCTCGGAACGTTTGCGCGCCGTGCGCGACGCAATCGAGCGCTTGGGTGTCAATGCGGATCCGGACGAGACGGCGTCATCGCCCAACAAGATGGGGACGGCCAATATTCCCGAAAGCGATACCAGGGAACCAAAGCGCAAGGTCGCGCATTGATGTCGTGAGGAATGAGTAACGATCCTCGATTTCCCTGAGACCGCTCGTTTGCCAGCGAGTCATCACCTTATCCCCTCCCGGGACACTCCCAGGCGGGGTTTTCCTTATGGCCAGTTGAGGATCACCTTGCCCGACTGCCCCGACAGCATGGTCTCGAACCCTTCGGCATAGGCGCTCAAGGGAAACTGGTGGGTGAGGATCGGGTTGAGGTTGAGGCCCGACTGCAGCATCGCCACCATCTTGTACCAGGTCTCGAACATCTCGCGGCCATAGATGCCCTTGATCTCCAATCCCGTGAAGATGACGTTGTTCCAGTCGATCACCGTGTTGCTGGGCGGGATACCGAGCAGCGCCACCTTGCCGCCATGGTTCATCACATCGAGGAGGCTCGCAAAGGCCGACGGTACGCCGGACATTTCCATGCCGACGTCGAAACCCTCGACCATGCCGAGCTCGGCCATCACGTCGGCCAGCTTCTGCCGGGTCACGTTGACGGCGCGGGTGGCGCCCATCTTGTGGGCGAGATCGAGCCGGTAATCATTGACGTCGGTGATGACGACATGGCGCGCGCCGACATGCCTGGCGATCGCCACCGCCATGATGCCGATGGGTCCCGCGCCGGTGATGAGCACATCCTCGCCGACCAGGTTGAAGGACAGCGCCGTGTGGGTCGCATTGCCATAAGGATCGAAGATCGCCGCGAGATCGTCGGCGATGTTGTCGGGGATCTTGAAGGCATTGACCGCCGGCAGCGCCAGGAACTCGGCAAAGGCGCCCGGCCGGTTGACGCCGATGCCGAAGGTGTTGCGGCACAGATGCCGCCTGCCGGCACGGCAATTGCGACAATAGCCGCAGGTCACGTGACCTTCGCCGGACACCCGGTCGCCGATCTCGAAACCGCGTACTTCCTGGCCCATCGCGACGATCTCGCCGACATATTCGTGGCCGACATGCATGCCGAGCGGCACGGTCTTTGCTGCCCATTCATCCCACTTCCAGATATGGATGTCGGTGCCGCAGATGGCGGTCTTCCTGATGCGGATGAGGACGTCGTTATGCCCCACCTCGGGCTTGGGCACATCGGTGAGGGTGAGGCCGGGGCCGGCTTTTTCTTTGACCAGTGCTTTCACGATGCAAACTCCTTAAATCGCGCCGAGCTGTTTGCCGACCTTGGCAAAGGCCGCGATGACGCGGTCGATATCGGCCAGGCTGTGAGCGGCGGACATCTGCGTGCGGATGCGCGCCTGGCCCTTGGGCACCACGGGATAGGAAAAGCCGATGACATAGATGCCTTGCCTGAGCAGCGCCTCGGCCATGGCGCCGGCGAGTTTCGCATCGCCCAGCATGACCGGGATGATCGGATGCTCACCCGGCACGAGGCGGAAGCCAAGCTGGCTCATCTGTTCGCGGAAATGCTTGCCGTTGCGGACCAGCTGCGCCCTGAGATCGGCGCCCTCCTGGCTGTCGATGAGCAACAGGCAGGCGCTGGTCGCAGCGACGATGGCCGGCATCAGCGAATTGGAGAAAAGATAGGGTCGCGAGCGCTGGCGCAGGAGATCGATGACCGGCTTCCGCCCCGCGATATAGCCGCCCGAGGCGCCGCCCAGGGCCTTGCCGAAGGTGCCGGTGAAAATATCGATCTTGCCCTGGACGCCGTTATGTTCACCCGAACCGCGGCCGGTCTTGCCGACAAAACCCACCGCATGGCTGTCATCAACCATTACCAGCGCATTGTAGCGGGCGGCGAGGTCGGTGATGCCCTTGAGGTCGGCGATGATGCCGTCCATCGAGAAGACGCCGTCCGTGGCGATGAGCTTGAAGCGGGCACCCGCTGAATCGGCTTCCTTCAGTTTCGCCTCGAGATCGGCCAAATCGTTATTGGCGTAGCGGAAGCGCTTGGCCTTGCACAGACGGATGCCGTCGATGATCGAGGCATGGTTGAGGGCGTCGGAGATGACGGCATCCTCTTCCCCCAGTACCGTCTCGAACAGGCCGCCATTGGCATCGAAGCAGGAGGAATAGAGGATCGTGTCCTCGGTGCCGAGGAAACGGGAGATGTCGGCTTCCAGCGACTTGTGCAGGTCCTGGGTCCCGCAGATGAAGCGCACCGACGCCATGCCGAAGCCATGATCGTCGAGGGCCTGCCTCGCGGCCAGGATCAGGCGCCGGTCATTGGCCAGGCCCAGGTAATTGTTGGCGCAGAAGTTAAGCACCTTGCTGCCGTCGCTGAGGGCGACGGCGGCACCTTGCGGACCGGCGATGACCCGCTCGCTCTTCCAGAACCCGTCGGCCCGGATACCGTCCAGAACACCACTGATATGGCTGATAAAATCCAACGCCATCGACGCAATTCTCCCCTAAGACCCGCTGGCGGCATGATCCCGCATCGCCGGGACGATGCAAATGACTTTTGTGAACGCAGTGTCCGGCCTGAAACGCATTCTGCCGGTTGGATCGCCCGCGACTTTAGTCAGATTGATCTGCCCAAGCAGAGACGCTAGAAAAGGCCATGTATCCACGCAGCACCGATATGAAGCTGATGCTGAGCCGCTGCCTGCCCAGCACGCGGGCGGTTTATGAATATTGGGACAGCAAGCGGGCCGGCCGGCGCATGCCCTCGCGCCGGGATATCGACCCCATTGAGATGAAACCCTGGCTCGCCAACATGCAGCTGATCGATATCAGTCACAACCCGCGGCGCATGGTTTATCGGCTGGTAGGTGAGCTCGACGTTGCTTTCCGTGGCTATAACCCCACAGGCCGCTCGGTCGAGGAATGCTGCGTCGGCATGAACGTCGAGGAATCGCTGAAGAACTTCGACATTGTCATCACGGAGCGCACCCCGCTCTATGACTGGGCCGATTATCTCAGCAAATCGGGTTTCCTGCGCAGCCAGGAGGAACTGTTGTTGCCGCTTTCCGATGACGACGAAACGGTCAACATGGTGATGACCTTTGCCGAAGTGGACACCAAGAAATAGCCCTCGCGGTCAATTCTCCGCACTCCGCCCCAGGCTCTTGGCCATCACCAGATAGAGCTTGCCGACATCGGCGGTGATGATGGCGGCGTTGAGTACGGCCTCCGGATCAGCCTTGGCCGACTGGGTCAGCAGATCCTCGAACTTCTTGATGTAGCGGTCGACGATGTCATGGAACCGCTCGTCGCGCTGGTAGCGCTGCTCGATCGCCGGGATGACATAGCTGTCCTTGTTACGGAACAGCCGCCTTGCAAAGATCGAGCGGTCACCCTCGCGGTAGCGTTTCCAGATATCCTCCGGGATCTCGTTGTCGAGCAGGGAATGGATATCGAGGGCAAGGCCGTTCAATTCCTCGATCATCACCGAGGCTGCCCGCAGGAAGCTGTCGCGGGTCGAATTGTTCTGGGTCTCGCGCAGCTTGTCGATGCGCTCGAGGGCGATCTGCGAGGTCTTGGCCAGTTCCAGGCTTTGCCCGCGGAAGGTCTCGCCGAGTTCCGCGGCCTTGGCCTGCGCCACGTCGAGCGCGCGGCCGAAGCCTTCCGCCTGGCGTTCGAAACTCTGTCCGATGGCACCCACGCGCCCTGCGGCATTCTCCGCAGCGCGGCTCATCGACTCGATGCGCTTGTCGATATCGGTGCCGAGACCAGCCAGATGCTGGTTCATGCGCGCCGCCGCCTGGGCCAGCGATTCCACCTGGCGATTGAGGATCTCGCTTGCCTGCTGCGCATCGCCCCGCGCCCCTTCGGCGCTGGCTTTTGCCGACAAGGCGGCATCGGAGAATTCCTTGGCCTGGGCGCGCAGCTGGGCGCGCACCTGTTCCGCCATGTCATGGACCTTGACCGAGAGGTCGGAGAGCTCGGTGATCTGTTCGGCGACCGCGGCCTTGACGCCGCTCACCTGCTGCGCCGCCTTCTTGGTCACCTGCGACAGCGCCTCGGCGCCGTCTCGGAACAGCTGGATGGTGTCCTTGGCCTGGCGCGCGCTTTCCGACGTGGTCGCGCGCAGGAACTCGCCCAGATTCTGCGCCGAGATGTTGAGCGTCGAAAGCTGGTGCTGCCCTTCCTTACCGACCGCCGACAATTGCTCGACGCGCTCGCCCAGCGTCACGTTCAACTGCTGCTGGCGTCCCACCGCCTGGTCCGTGATGGTGGAGAGGATCTCGGCCTGCGCCGCCAGTGAGCGACCCATCTGTTCCAGTTTCTCGCGCGCCATTTCGGAAGCTTCCGACAATTGCCGCGCATGACCCTCATAGAGGCCGGCCAACTCTGCCGTGCGCTTGCCGCCTTCTTCGGTGGCAGCTTTCACCAGCTCGCCCTGGCGGGCGACGTCCTGATGCAGCAGGGCCGATTTCTCCAGCGCCCGGCTGGCGACTTGCTCGAGGGCGGTGAGGCCGTCGCGCATCTGCTGCTGCAGTTCGCCGGCGGTGCCAGACGCCTTCTCGGCCGCTTCGCGCAACGTATCCGCCTCGGTGCGGAAGACGGTGCCGATGACGCGCGCCTCGACCTCGACTCTCTGCGTCACGGCCGACAATTCCTCGATCTGCGTCTGCAGCGCGTTGCGGATCTCGGTGGTGGCCGCCTGCGTGCGGCTGAGTGCGCCGGCAAGATCCTCGTTCTGGCGCACCAGGGTCTGGCCCAGCTCGATGGCCTGCAGCCCGGCCGTCTCCGTGGCGGCCTTGAGGTTGGCGGCATTCTTCTGCACGATGGCTTGAAGCGCGTCGGCAAGGTCGGTCGCCTGGCGCTGCATGACGCGGCCTGCCTCGAGAGCCCGCTCGTTAATCTCAAGTCCGGCAAGGTTGGCGTGCTTGGCCTGTTCCGCCAGCGCATCACGCATGGCGATGGCGACCTGCGCTGCCTGCTCGGCGGCCTTGCCCAGGGTCACGGCCTGGTCGTCGGCGCTGGCATGGAGCCTGTCGCTCTGCGCGATGACATCGCTGAAGCGCTGGTTGATCTCGGCATACTGGTCGGCCAGGCGCGCGCGCACGGTGTCGCCGGCGCGCTCGCCCGCACTGGCCAGGGATTCGCCGTGCTGGGCGGTGACTTCCTCGAAGCGCCGCGTGCTGTCCGCCATCATGGCAGCGAGATTTTCCGCCTGGACACGTGCTGCGGCGCCCAGCCCTTCGGTCTGCTGCACGGCCGCTGCCGTGGCGGCGGCGATCTCCTGCGCCTGCAGTCGCAGGGCGCCGGCAAAATGTTCGGCGGCACTCTTGGAAGCGGCGATGAGCTCGTCGCGCTGGGCATGGGTGACGCCCTCAAGGGCGGCCGAGCGGCTGGCGACAGCTTCCGCCGCCGACACGAATTCATCGGCCTGGCGCCGGAGGATGTTGCGGAATCCCTCGGCGGCGGCCGAGGCTGATTCGACCAGCTGATCGCGCTGGCTGAGGATGGTGCCATCGAGCGCGGTGGTGCGGGTGATGAGGGTCGCGGTCAATCCCTCCATGCCGGAAATCTGCCGTTCGATCTCGCCCTTGAGGCGCGCGATGGCGCCATCGCCGGCGCTCTGCACGGCATTTGCCATGGCGAAACTTTCGGCAGCGACGGCATCGCCCAGCTCCTTCACCTTGGCGCCAAGATCGGCGGACATCTGAGTGAGCCTGTCGCCATGGGCGGCCAGTTCGGCGCGGACCAGGTCGCTGGCGGTGACGCCTGCCTCGGCAAGGCGCGTGCGCTGTTCCAGCATCGCTCCTTCAAGGGCGGCGGCGCGCTCCAGCACCTCGGTCACATTGCCGGTGATCGCCGCCTCGTTCAGGCGCATGCGCTCGCCCACCGCATCGGCATGGGCGTTCATCGCGGCCTGCTGGCGCTCGATTTCCGCGTGCAGCTTGTCGAGCGCGCGGTCGGTATTCGCCTGCAGGGAAGCAGCAAGACTGTCGCTCTCGCTGCCGACCGTGGTGCTGAGCAGCGCTACCTTGGCGGCCAGCCCCGCCGCCATCTCGTTGAGGCTGTCGGCATGGGTTGCGAGTTCAGTGCGGATGAGATCGCTGGCGGCGACGCCGGCCTCGGCGAGGCGCCCGCGCTGCGCCGCCATGGCGGCTTCAAGGGCGGTTGCGCGTTCCAGCACGTCGTTGACATTGGCGGTGATGGCGGTCTCGTTGGCCCGCATCCGGTCGCCGACGCTGTCGGCATGGCCGCTCATGGCGGCCTGCTGGCGCTCGATCTCGGCGCGCAGCCTGGCCAGGGCCTGGTCGCCCGCTGCCTGCAGGGAACTGGTGAGGTTGATGCCTTCCGCATCGATGGCGCTGCTGAGCAAGGCCACCTTGGCGGCGAGGCCGGCCGCCATCTCGTTGAGGCTCGCCGCATGATTGTCGAGTTCGCTGCGCACCTTGCTGCTTGCCTCGGCGCCGGCTTCCAGCAGCCGCTCGCGCTGGGCGGCGATGGTGGCGTCCAGGGCCTTGGTCTCGGCCACGATGGCGGCGACGCTCGCAGTGACCGCGGTCTCGTTTTCACGCAGGCGCTGCGCCAGGCGTTCGGCGGCTCGGTCGGCGGCCTGCTCGAGGAGATGGCCCTGGGCCTCGATCGCGGTGCCGAGGCGCCGGTTGGCAGCGTCCTGGGCATCGGACAGAACCACCAGGCGCTCTTCCTGCCGCTTCAGCAGCGTGGCAAAGCGCTCGGCATGGGCGTCGGCGGCGCCGTCGAGCTGGCCGGTCGCTGACTCGACCGCCTGCACGACCGCCGTCTGGCGCACTTCGTTGGCAGCGCTGAGCTCGGCGATCCTGCTTGTTTCTGCATCGATATGCTGCTTGAGGCGCTGGGCGGCGGCATCGGCGGCAAGACCCAGGCGCTGGGCCTGGGCATCGACCTTGGTCACCAGGGCGGCAGTCTGTTCGCCGGTGGTGCCGGCCACGGCCTCGATCTCCTTCAGCATTTCCGAGAAGCGCTGGCCGATCTGTTCGCCGACGCGACCGGTGGCGTCGGTGAAATCATTGGCCTCGGCGCGCAGCGCCGTCTTCACGGCCTGGTTCTGCTCGCTGATCTTGTCCATGAGGGTGCGGATCATGGTCGCGGTGTCGCCCGACATGCGGTCCAGGGACTGGCGGAACTGGTCAGCGGCAGTGAGGGCTGCACTGGTCAGGCGCTCCGCCTGGTTGCGCGTGGTCTCCTCCAGCGTCGCATTGTCGCTGCGCGCGCGGTTCGAGCTTTCCGCGACGATGTCGCCGATGCGGTTGAGCGAGGTCACGAAATCCTCGGCCAGGGTCTTCGCGGCGGCGACCGAGAGATCGCCTTCCTCGCGCATCTGGCGCTGGATCTCGGCCGTCTTGCGCATGACCTCGCCGACTGTCGCGGTGGCGGTGGCGGAAACCAGTTCGTGATGACGGCGGAGCGTGTTGGCGAAGCGCTCGGCGCTGGCCTCGGCCTGGTCGTGCATCTCGCGGCTCTGGCGTTCGATGGCGGCGAGCACGGCGCTGATGCGGGTCTCGGTGGCGGCGGTGGCGGCCATGATCCCCGCCTGCTCGGCTTCCGAGCGCGCGCCCAGGGTTTCGCTGGCGCTTTCGAAGCTGCGGTCGAGGGCGGCAAGATGCCCGGCCATGTTCTGGTCGAGCTGGCGATAGCGGTCGGCCGCTTTCTCTTCCGCCTGGCGAAGGGTGTTGATCTCGGTTGCGATCTCGCCGCGCATCAGCGCAAAGGCATCGGTGGTGCGTTCGGCAAGGCGCGCCGCCTGGGCGGTGAGGGCTGCCTGCAATTCCTCGCCGGCATCGAGCGCCTGGGCCTTGGCTGCGTTGATGCCCTGCAATTGCAGCGCCAGCCCTTGCGCCACTTCATTGGCATGGCGGCCGGCCTGGGCGGTGATCTCGACCACCACCTGGCGCAAGGCGCCTTCGGCGTCGGCGCTGTTGCGCTTGCCGGCCTCGATCGCCTCGCTGGTCTCGTGGGCCAGGCGTTCCAGCTGCTGGTTGAATTCCTTCGTGGTGCGGGACAGGATCTCGCTGATGCTCGCCAATTGCTGGTCACCCGCATCGGCCAGCGCCTTGCCCTCGCGCCGTGCTGCTTCGCCGGCTTCGTCCAGCCGGCGGCCGATGCCGGTCAGCTCGTTGCGCAGGCCCAATGTCGCCTTCTCGGCGCTGTCGGCCAGGATCTCCGCCTGCCGTTCGACCGCGTCACGCACGGACGAGCCATGATCGAGCACGCGGTCGAGAATGGCGCTGATATCGCGGCGCCGCTCCTCGAACACGGCCACGATCCGGTCGACGGAATCGCTGGCGATCTGCTGCAGGGCGTCGCTTTCCTGTTCGCCGGCCCGCGTGAGCGCACCCTTCTGTTCGGCCAGCGTCGCCTGCATCTCGGCCAGCAATTGCCGCTGGCTCGCAAGCTGTGCCTCGACCGCGCGCGTTTCGGCACGGGCGGCCTCGGCCGCGTGGTCGAGATCGCCGCGCTGATGCTGGAAGCGGTTCTCGATCTGCGACAAGGCAGCGGCCGCATCCTCGGTCGCGGCCTTCAACTCGATGGTCTGGCGGCGGATCGCATCGGCCACGGTGCTGACGCGCTGCTCGGCCTGCGGATTGGGATAGGTCAGCATGTTGAGCTGCTGGGCGAGGAGTGCCGTCTGGCGTTCGAGATCGCGGCCGCGCATGACATAGCCGATGACGACCCAGACGAAGGCGGCCGGGGCGAACAAGGCGATGATGATATGGGCCAGTTCCGAGGGCAGCAGGTCCTGGAGGTTATCGAGGCCGACCGCATCGGCGACATGCCAGCCATAGACCAGGAACCAGGCCAGGGTGAGTGCCGCCCCCAGGATGACGGCATGCTTGTGGTGCCGGGTGCTCGGATCGCCGCCCGCAGCCGCCTTGAGCAGGCCGCGCGCCGTGCCGGTTTCCTGATCCCCTTTACCCATGACAAACCCCTTGAAGCACCCTGACTCGCCGCCTGATTCCAGGGGCACATGCTGCATCTAGGCCGCGCTGGCCCCGCAGCCCCTACCCATAGCTCAGGCGGTAAATGAAAGGACGACTCTAAGCCATTGTTCCAACACGTGCAATTGTCGGTGCGTGACAAGGCCGTAAAAAGCAGCAGCCCCACCCGGACGGGGTGGGGCTGCGATACCCCCAGCGTGGTGGGCGTCAGTGCTTAGCGGCGGCCACCCTGCCAGGGCCCGGGCCAGGCCTGGGTGCCGCCATCGTCGAACCGGTCCGCATCGTCCCAGCGCTGGTAGCGGGCCTGATGCTGGTTGCGAAAGGCGAGATATCGGTTGAGCAGGGCCTGGTATTCCTTGCGCTCGACCCGGAGGTTGTCGTCACGGTCAAGCCGGTCATAACCATGCTTCTCGGCCCATTTCCATTCCTTCTTGGTGACGTCGCCATTGCCGTCGCGATCGACCTGCTGCCAGCCGAACGGCGCCGGCACCGGCCTGTAGCGTTCCTTGGCGGCGGAAGGTGTTGCCGCGCTGGCAATGGCCAAGACGGCCAGAACGGCGCCTAGAACCTGCAAACGCGTGGTGACTGACATGATCGTCCCTTCTCATGAATGACGCCCGGAATGGCGCCGACATGAGATTGCACGGGACCCGTTGCCGGACCCGGTGATCACGATCGGGTGACGCGCTCAGGCGGCCTTGCTGCCGTGCCTCGGCAACAGCGCCAGGATCTCCGCCGCGGCCTTGGGGATGTTGGTCCCGGGGCCGAAGATGGCGGCGACACCCGCCTCGCGCAGCATCGGATAATCCTGCGCCGGGATGACACCGCCGCAGATGACGCGAATATCGTCGGCGCCCTGGTCCTTCAGGGCCTGGATCAGCTGCGGCACCAGGGTCTTGTGACCGGCGGCCTGGCTTGAGACGCCGATGACATGGACATCATTCTCGATGGCCTGGCGCGCCGCTTCCTCAGGCAGCTGGAACAGCGGCCCCACATCGACATCGAAGCCCAGATCGGCAAAGGCGGTGGCGATGATCTTGGCGCCGCGATCATGGCCGTCCTGGCCCAGCTTCACCACCAGCATGCGCGGGCGCCTGCCTTCGGCGGTGGCAAAATCCTGGATCTGGCGCTGGATCGCGGCAAAGTCCGGATCGTCGCGATAGGCGGCGCCGTAGACGCCGGCGATCGAGCGGATCTCCGCCTTGTGGCGCGTATAGACCGCCTCGAGCGCGCTGGAGACTTCACCCACCGAGGCGCGGGCGCGCATGGCGTCGACGCTGAGCGCCAGTAGGTTGCCGCTGCCGTCCCTGGCCGCTTGCGTCAGCGCATCGAGGGCCGCCTTGACCTTCACCGGATCGCGGGCAGCCTTCATTTTGTTCAGGCGCTCGATCTGCGACAGGCGCACCTTGCTGTTGTCGATGTCGAGCACGTCGACATGGGTGGTTTCGTTCGACTGGTATTTGTTGACGCCGACGATGACGTCTTCGCCGCGATCGACGCGCGCCTGGCGCTTGGCGGCGGCTTCTTCGATGCGCAGCTTGGGCATGCCGCTTTCGACCGCCTTGGTCATGCCGCCCAGCGCTTCCACTTCCTGGATCAACTTCTCGGCATGGGTCACGAGGCTTGCGGTCAGGCTCTCGACGTAATAGCTGCCTGCCATCGGATCGATCACGGCGGGGATGCCGCTTTCCTCCTGGATCACCAGCTGCGTGTTGCGCGCGATGTTGGCGGAGAAGGGGGTGGGGAGGGCGATGGCTTCATCCAGCGCATTGGTGTGCAGCGATTGCGTGCCGCCCAGCACCGCGGCCATCGCCTCGATGGTTGTGCGGATGACGTTGTTGTAGGGATCCTGCTCTTGGAGCGAGACTCCAGAGGTTTGACAATGCGTGCGCAGAGCCGAAGATTGCGGGTCCTTCGGGTCGAACTGCACCATCATCTTCGCCCACAGATAGCGCGCGGCGCGGAGCTTCGCGATTTCCATGAAAAAATTCATGCCGATGGCAAAGAAGAAGGAAAGGCGCGGCGCGAATTCGTCGACCTTCAATCCCTTCGACAAGGCGGCGCGCACATATTCGAGACCGTCGGCCAGCGTGAAGGCCAGTTCCTGCACCGCATTGGCGCCGGCTTCCTGCATGTGATAGCCGCTGATGGAGATCGAGTTGAATTTCGGCATGTTCTGCGCCGTGTATTCGATGATGTCGGCGACGATCCGCATCGAGGGTGCGGGTGGATAGATGTAAGTGTTGCGGACCATGAACTCCTTGAGGATGTCGTTCTGGATCGTGCCCGATAATTTCGCCGCCGGCACACCCTGCTCCTCGCCGGCGACGATGAAGGCTGCGAGCACGGGCAGCACCGCGCCGTTCATGGTCATGCTGACCGACATCTTGTCCAAGGGGATGCCGTCGAACAGGATCTTCATGTCCTCGACGGAGTCGATGGCGACACCGGCCTTCCCCACATCGCCCATGACGCGCGGATGGTCGCTGTCATAACCTCTGTGCGTGGCAAGATCGAAGGCGACGGAAAGGCCCATCTGTCCGCGGCGCAGATTCTCGCGGTAGAAGGCGTTGGAATCCTCGGCGGTCGAGAAGCCGGCATATTGCCGGATGGTCCAGGGGCGGTTCGCATACATGGTGGCGCGGGGGCCGCGCGTATAGGGGGCAAAGCCCGGCAGGGTGCCGATGCTCTCCAGTCCGGCCAGATCGGCCTCGGTATAGAGGGCCTTGACGGTGATGCCCTCCGGCGTCTCGCGGTCGAGGGTCGCGGGGTCGGCGCCTTTCAGCTCCTGGGAAGCCAGTTTCTGCCAGTCGGCCAGCGACTTCTTCGGAAAATCGGCCACGCGCGTTCCTCCTCACCCAATCTTCTCGCCACCAGCTATTTCGCAGTGCAGCATTTTGGCCAAGCTAGCAGAGGTCGGGCAACAGAGTCCAGACGATGCAGAGGGATAAACCCTAGCGCGGCACCAGATGCAGGATCTGGTCCTCGCCATTGCCTGTAGCGAGATAGAGGCTGCCGTCGGGGGCTTCGGCGATGTCGCGCAGGCGGCCGAAATCGTCGTCGATCAGGATCTCGGCCTTGGTGACCTTGTCGCCGTCGAGATCGAGGTGATAGAGGCGGCCGGTCTTCAGGGACACGAACAGGATGTCGCCCTGCCAATCGGGGAAGGCCGCGCCGCGATAGAAGATGAGGTTGGAGATGGCGATGGTCGAGCTGCGCTCGAACTCGGCAATGGCCGGCTGGTAATGGGCGAGGCCATCGCAGGGATCGATCCCGCGGCATTTGGGCCAGCCGTAATTGCCGCCTTTCACGATGCGGTTCACCTCATCCTGGCTGTCCGGCCCATGCTCGGTCGACCACAGCGCACCGTCCGCGGGGCGGAAGGCGAGGCCCTGCGGGTTGCGATGGCCGAAGCTCCAGACCGGTGAGTTCGGAAACGGGTTGTCGGCCGGGACCCCGCCGTCGCGGTTCAGGCGAAAGATCTTGCCGTGCAGTTTCCCGGTGTCCTGGGCGTCGGCGGCCTCGGTCGCATCGCCCATGCTGGCGTAGAGGAAGCCATCCGGCGCCACGGCGACGCGACAGCCATTGTGCCAGCGTGCGCCGGGCAAATCGTCGATCAGCACCAATTCGTCCTGCAGCGCATTGCCTTTGAGCGTGAAGCGCGACAGGCGGTTGCCGGCGCGGAGCACGCCGCCGGTCGAATAGCAGAGATAGAGATGTCCGTTCCCGGCAAAGGCCGGGTCGAGCGCCAGGCCCATCAAGCCGGATTCGCTCTGCACGCGAATGTCCGGCAGGCCGCCGATGCTCCGTGCCTTGCCGCTCGCAGGATCGATGAGGCGCAGGCGGCCGGGCCTCTCGGTCACCAGCAGATTGCCGTCGGGCGCCACGGCGATCGACCAGGGATGTTCAAGACCGTCGGTGAGGGTCGTGACGGTGAAGGGTGTTTCCGCGCGCACAGGCTGCGCTGCCAGCAGCAATGACGCGATGACCAACAGAATGCGACGCATGGTTCCGATCCTTCTCCGGCCCGTCCCCAGCATGTGGGGCGAATGGGCCCGGCATCAAGGCTCAGAGCTGCATCAGCGCGTCGATCTGGGCCTGGTCGATCACATGATCGTCGCCATGGATGATGGCAGAGGCCTGGCCGATAAGGTCCTGCAGGTTCTGCGAGGCGCGGGCCGCGACATGGCGGGTCTGATCCTCATTGCCCTCGGCCAGGATCAGGTCCAGGCGCTTGATGGAGATGGCGATGAGCCGGTTCATCTCGCGCACCAGCTGGTCGAAGGGCTGCTTGTATTGCGGCGGCGAAAAGGGATAGGCCTCGATCGCCAGTTCCCGGTCGGCGATGCCGGAATTGCGGAAATGCTCGGTGTATTCCAGCGGTTCCCAGGCCTTGCAATCATCGAGGCATTCCGGCGCATCCGGCACGATCTCGATCAGCATCACGATTTCATTGATGTGGTTGAGATAGTCGGTCGCCAGCAGCGATCGCTCATTGACGTTGGAGCCAACGGCGCGCGCGCTCAATGCGCGGTAATGCTGTTCGGCCTCGCTGCTGGCCATGGGGGAGTTGCTGGCGCTCATGACTCCTCTTGGGCCAAAAAGAGGTGCGACGTCAAGCAGATAGCGCCGATACTCAGCCTAAGTATGGTTAAAAATTCCCTTAGGGTGTGATCCGGTAGAAGGGCAGCGGCTCGGCAAATCCCTTGAGCGCCGCGCGGTCTGGCTGGGCCTGCAAACCGGCCAGGGCCGGTGTCACGGTCGGATCGTCGATCATCTCCTGCGACAGCACGATGTCGCCACCGACGCTCTGCCCCTGAAGCCGCGCCGCCATGTTGACGGTCGAACCGAAATAATCCAGCCGGTCGTTGAGGGTCACCGCGATGCTGGGGCCCTGGTGCAGGCCAAGCTTGACGATGATCGCACGGTTGCCCTCGCTGCTGCTTCTCGCCGCAAGATCGCGCTGGATGGCGAGAGCGGCGCGTAAGCCGTCCTGCGGCCTCGCGAAGGCCGCCATGACCGCGTCGCCGATGGTCTTCACCACCGCCCCGTCATGGTTGCGGATGATGTCGGCCATGAAGGCGAAGTGATCGCGCACCAGGTGATAGGCGGCGGCATCGCCGATCTGCTGGTAAAGCGCCGTCGAGGCCTTGAGGTCGGAGAAGAGCAGGGTGATGCGGCCGACCGAAACCTCGTCGCCCGGCCGCAGCACATCCTCCGAGAAGAGGTCGCGGAAGGCCTGCAGCGCGGTGACCCGGTCGGCGGTCAGGCAATCGGCCACCCACTGCCGGCTTTCGATGATGGCGACGCGCGGGCGGTCGCTGTGGTTCTCGAAGCGCAAACTGCCGGCCGGTGCCACTGGCCCGGCCGTGACCGACTCCCTGCCGATGACCAATGACGGAAAGGCGGTGCCATCGTGATGGATGTCGCATTCCGGCCCGGGTTCCAGCGTGCGCAGGCGATAGGGGCCGGGTGCCAGATGACCAGTGAGGTCGCGCCTTTCGCCGGGGGCGAGATGGATCTGCGCCCGCACATGCGGCACCGACATCGGCCCCCACATGCAATATTCGCCGGACTCCAGCACACGGATGGCCGGGGCCGGCCGGAAGCTCGCCTCGACATTCTTCGAGAAGTCGCGGTCATAGTCGATATTGCACGAGGAACAATGTGCACCCGTCGGCAGGCGATCCAGCCCGCCTGACCAGGCCTTCGCGACCCGGCAGCGCGGACACAGAATGTCCCAGCGCAGTTCGAGGAGGCCGGCCTTCACCGCCTGCAGGCAGAGTTCGATGGCATGACGTTCGGGGACCTGCCATGACCGCGCAAGCCCGAGCGGGCGGATATGCCAGAGATCGACCTCCTGCGCCTGCACCACATGATCGGCAAGGCGTCGCGCCAGGGCATGACCGTTGGGTGTGGCCTCGATCTCAGCCACCATGCGGTCGACCTTGGCCCGCAACTCGGCGCTCACGGCGGGCGCCGCATAGGTGAAAACAGTGGGTGCCTCGCCGGCGGCGTAGCGATCTGCCTCCGCCACCATGCGGCCGAAGGTTTCGCCGGAGGAACTGAAGAACTTCGTCGCCAGCAGCAGCCTGCCCACCCAGTTGCGGGGCCTGGCGCTCAGCGTATAGGTGGCGATCGCTTTGCCGGTGCCGGGATCGCATGAAAGGTCAAGATGCGCGCCCAACTGGCTGAGCGGCCCGCTCGAGAAATCGCGGACATGTTCGAAGAATTGCCCGCTTATCCAGTTGACCGGCCGCTCCTGCCATTTGATGTCGAACGGCCCCATCCTCACCTCGCCGAAATAGGCGACGGCACCATCCGGGCCGGGAATCTCGGTGATCTTGTGACGTGGCAGGTTGGCTGCTTCATTGAAGCGGGCGGTATCTGCCAGGAGCGGCCAGATCGCCGCGGGCGGATTCCTGAAGGACCATGTCCACGATCTGCTCTGAAGGTAGCTCATCCTGCTCCACCTGGGACCTTTGCTTTACGCGCCGTCCATCCTGACGGATCACGGGCGGGGCTGACAGGGTTTGTCGGCCAGGGTTTGTCGGCCAGGGTCTGTTGGCGGCCTCAGGCCGAGGCGGCGAACAGGGCGCGGAATTCGGGCTCGGCGATCATTCCGGCGGGCGCGGTACCGGCGGCCTTCAGGCGGTCGCAGGCGACGCCGCTGAAATTCGTCTCGCCGAAGCGGCAGCCACGCAGGCTCACCGGAAATTCGCGCGTCATGCCATTGGGGAGATGCGCCGTCTGCATCTTCAGATCGGCGCCGCTGAAATTGGCGCGGCGCAGGATGGCGTCGCTGAGATTGGCGCCACGCAGATCGGCGTGCGCAAGGCTGGCGCCGGTAAGATCGGCCATGGTGAAATCGGTGAGGTCGAGGATCGCCTTGTTGAACTTGGTCGACCGCAGGCGGGCGTGGACGAAGATCGCAGCGCTCAGATTGCGGCCGGTGAAGTCGACGCCGGCAAGGTCCATGCCGGAAAAATCGCCGCGCGTGCCGATGGCGCCGGAGCTTTCGACCCATTGTTCGTGGGCCATCACCAGATCGGCAATTCGCACGGCGGCTTCGGCTGAATCATCGACGGAAATCGCCTCGGCGAGATCGAGATTGGTGTAGCACGCCTTCTCGATCTCGACGCCGAAAATGTTGGCGTCCTTGAGGATCGCGCCATCGAGCTTGGCACCTTCGATGGCGGCGCGGTTGAGCATCGCGCCGGTGAGATTGCAGCCGGCCATGTTGGCGCCGCGCAGATCGGCATCCTTCAGCGACGAGCCGGAGAAGTCGGCCTGGCTGAGATCGGCGTTGCGGAGAATGGCGCCCGAGAGATCGGCCTTGCGCACGACCGAGGCATGCAGCTTCGCCCCCTCGAGATTGGCCCGTGTCATGCCGGTGCCGTTCTGCGAGGTGATCACATTGTTGCGCTGCGCCGGGCCGGTGTTGCCATCGACATTGACCAGCAGCGAGCCGTCGCGGAAGTCGGCGCCGGACAGCAGCGCCTCGCTGAAATCCGTGCCCTGCAGATGGGCGCCACGGAAATCCGACCCGCGGCAATCGGCCCGCAGCAAGGTGCTGCCGGCAAGGTTGGCCGCGAAGAAATCGACCTCGTCGAGCTTTGAATCGTTGAGGTCGGAATTGAGGATCTGCACGCCGGTCAGCTTGGCGCGGGTCAGGACCACCCCGGGCAGGCCGAAATTCTCGAGGACCATCAGGGACAGGTCGCCGCGCTTGCCACCACGTTCCTGGCGAAGCCATCGGCGATGTGCAACCAGCGTGGCGCGCAGGATATCCATATCCATGTTGATTGTTCTCTCGTCCCAAACGAAGATCAGAGTTTAACCATAGAATTATTAAAGAATCCAGCAATGGTAGTTAATTGGCGCAACTTCTCGAATATCTGGTGAAAGTAATATTAACGGGACGCACGCGGGTATCAGCTCTTCCGGCTCTTGGTTGAGGAATTATTTCCTGAACCGGATTCGCCCGCCAACAGCTCGGCCGCCTTTTTTGCGGCACGCGCCTTTTGCGCATCGACCGTCGGGAAGGCAAGGTTCATCTCCTCCAGCGCGTCGATGGCAATCCCCGCGACCAGCAGACGGGCAAAGGGCTTGTCGTCTGCCGGCACGATGAACCAGGGCGCGCCCTTGCTCGCGGTGGCGATGACGGCCGATTCATAGGCTGCCATGAAATCCGGCCAGCGCTGCCGGTCCCGGAGATCGTCCGGCGAAAACTTCCACATCTTGTCCGGGTCCTCGATGCGCGCCAGGAGGCGTTTCTTCTGTTCCTCGGGCGAGATGTTGAGGAAGATCTTGCGCACGACGATGCCGTTGCGGACGAGATAGTTCTCATAGGCGGCGATATCGCCAAGCCGCTCGTCCCAGATAGTCTTGCTGACGACCTTTGCCGGCAGGCGCTGCCCGTCGAGAAAATGCTGGTAGACGCGCACCGCGACCACTTCCTCATAGTAGGAGCGGTTGAAAATACCGATGCGGCCACGCCGCGGCATGGCGAGGCTGCAGCGCCACAGATAATCATGCTCCATCTCGACACCGGCCGGCGCCTTGAACGAGGTGACGTCGACACCCTGCGGATCGACGCCGGACATCACGTTCTTGATGGCCCCATCCTTGCCCGAGGCATCCATGCCCTGGAGGATGAGCAGCAGCGACCAGCGGCCCTCGGCATGCAGCCGTTCCTGCAGGCTGTTGAGCTTCCGGCTGCATTCGCGGAGCAGTGCCTCGCCCCTCTCCTTGTCGATCGCATTGCCGATGGCGTTGGCGGTGGCATAATCCTTCAGCCGGAATCCCCTGCCGCGCTCGATGCGATAGGGCGCTATCAGTTCCCTGGCATTCACGACGATGCCGGATTTCCCGTTGCCGTTCTTGCCGGTGCCGTTCTTCAATATGTCCTTCATGGCATCACCACGACATTGCCCATGACAGCGCCGCTCTCGACCGCCTCATGCGCCGCCGCGATATCGTTCAAGGCAAAGCTCGCGGCGATGCTGTGCTTGAGGGCGTTTCGGTTCAACATGTCGGTGAGGGCGCTGACCGCCCGGGCGCGCAGGGCCGGCGGCTGATTGTAGACGATGAAAAAACGGTAGCCGATATTGCCGAGGATGGAGGGGCCGAAGGCGACCATCGCCTCGCGCTGGCTCGAGCCGTAGATGGCGATGAGGCCGTAATCAGCCATCACCGATGGCAGCCAGGAAACATTGCCGGAAAAATCCACCTCGACAGCGCGGGCGACACCCTTGCCCTTTGTGATCTGCCGGATCGTGGCGGCGACATCCTCCCGCTTGCGATCGATGACGCATTCGGCGCCCGCGTCGCGCGCATGCGCTGCCTTTTCCGCCGAACTCACCGTGGCGATCACGCGGGCACCCTTGGCCGTGGCCATCTGCACGGCATAATGCCCGACGGCGCCGGCGCCGCCATTGACCAGAACCCAGTCGCCCGCTTGCACGCCACCATCCGTTTCGACCGCCTGCCAGGCGGTGAGGGCCGGGATGCCGAGGCAGGCCCCGGCAGCGAAATCGGTATTGTCAGGCAAGGGCACGGCCTGCGCCGCCGGCAGGGTGACGAACGCGGCCGCGGTTCCGAACGCCCGGTTCCAGCGGGCATTCCAGACCCAGACGCGCTCGCCGATGCGCGCTTGCGGTACCCCGGCGCCGACCATGTCGATGATGCCGGCTCCGTCACTGTGGGGAATGATGCGCGGATCATCGCTGATGGCGCTGCCGGTGCCGGTCCGCATCTTGACGTCCGACGGATTGACGCCCGAGGCATGGATGCGCACGCGGACTTCGCCGGATTGAGGGATGGGATCCGGCATCTCGGCCACCTGCAGGACCGTGCGGGCGGGACCGAGCTTTTCATAGAATGCGGCGCGCATTTGCCTTGCCTCCCGATTGACGGCAATCACCGAAATATCGCTGTCACGAAGCCTAGCCGAGGCTGGCCGCCAGTGATAGTCTCCGCCGCCGATTCGGAGACAAGATGCGGTCGCTCCATCATTTTTCGCTTCAGCCGCAATCGCGGCGCGTGCGCATTCAATTGCGCGAGAAGAAGCTCGACTTCGACCCCGTGCCGGAAAAACCCTGGGAGCGGCGCGAGGGATTGCTGCAGCTCAATCCGGCCGGCGAGACGCCGGTGCTGGTGGAAGAGGGTGGCGCCGTCATCGCCGGGGCTTATGCCATCGGCGAATATCTTGAAGATGCGTATGCGGAAAATCCGCTCCTTGGGCGCACAGCCCTGGCGCGTGCGGAAACGCGGCGCCTGGTCGCCTGGTTCGACGGCAAGTTCGAGCGCGAGGTGACGCAGAACCTGTTTCACGAAAAGATGCTGAAGCGGCTTCTTGGCCTGGGCGGTCCGGACTCGGGCGCCATCCGCGCCGGCAAGAGCAATATCCGCATCCATCTCGACTATATTTCGTGGCTCTCGGACCGGCGCAACTGGCTGGCCGGCGATGATTTCAGCCTCGCCGACATCGCCGCCGCGGCGCAGATCTCGGCCATCGATTATCTGGGCGATGTTGCCTGGGACCAGCACCGGGAGGCCGCGGAATGGTATGCGCGGGTCAAGTCCCGCCCCAGCTTCCGCCCGATCCTGGCCGATACCTGGCCGGGCACGCAGCCGCCCCCCCATTACGCCGATCTGGACTTCTGATCGGCATTCCTCAATAGGCCGCGGATATCGATCACTGCAACTTCCGCAAATCGCTCTCTAACGGCTTTCGCCGGGCGGCCTCTCCTGCGGGACGGCCTCGATCAGGCCGGGCTTCCAGCCGTTATCGCGTCCGGACGCTTGCGCCACCGCGCGCCTCAGGTCCACCTGCCAGCGCGGACTATCCCTTCGGCTTCGGCGGCGAATTGCCGAAAACGAGGACGCGGTTGATGATCCTGCCGTCGTCCGACAACGGCAGAAACAGCATTTCATCGTCGGGATGGCGACCATCCTTGGTGACGAATGGCTGATAATCGTAATGCGGGCGACGGGTGGACACGGCCGCGTCATAGCATCCGAGCGCATCTTCGACCGATGGACCGATGAAGGCTTCGACGACCGATTTCCCCGTCGGGTCGCCGCCTCTATCGGTGACCTGTTTGGATCCAACCAGTCGATAGACGTAGCGGCGCTCATCGGGCACGACTTCGACGATGACGATGTGCGGAAGGAACTTGGGCTGGATGTCGACCGGATCGATATCAGACCGGCGCGGCGGCGCATCGTTGCGACACCTGGATAGCCAATACTGGTACATCACCTTTATCGGATCGCTGGCACGCGTGAGCCATTCCGGAATTTCAGTCTTCGTCATGTATTGACACGAAAAAATGAAGTCGGTTGCGCGCTTGCCTTGCCCCAGATTCACCGATCTTGAAATCGGATTTCAAGATCGGTCGGTACCTCGCCCTGAATTCATCGCGCTATCAAATGGTCGCTCAACGGCGCGCACAAACAAAAGCCTATTGTAACGGCGCCGCGCTGTCCATCTAGACCATGGTCCTATGCGCCAACCAGCCGATATGCCTCGGATGAATTCCGATTTCCTGCAGTAAGGCAGGTATTTCAGTCGACCGGGTCCATTCTGATCATGATGGGGCCAGCGTTCATCGGGCCTCTCTGTGGCAGCCACCCCTTCGGCCGCGACAGTGATTCCTCCCGCTCTACGCCCGGGGAGGATGGCCAGGAACTGGAAAGGAAGAAAGGACCGCTCTCACGCCGCCTGGTGAGCGTTGACCAGATGGTCGTAGAGCGACAGCATGTTGTCGGTCATGATCGACCGATCGGCCCGTTGCCGGACATTGTCGATCACCTGCGGCGTCCGGGCCTCGCGTTCGTCGAGCGGCAGCGAGAGGGCGTCGCGGATCGCCCAGCCAAGGGCCATGGCGTCGCCCGGCGGGGTCACCCAGGCCATCGAGCTGCCTTCCAGCACTTCCCGGGCGTTGGGGAAGTCGCTGGCCACCACGGGCCGCCCCAGGGCCTGGGCCTCGATGATCACGCGGTTATAGGTCGCCGGCTCCAGATAGGGGGCGACAATGAGGTCGGCCAGCATCAGGGCGGCCGCCATGTCCTTGACCTCGTCGGCCATCAGGACGCGGTCCTGCAACTGATGGTAGACGATCTCCTTCTCCAGCTGAGCGCGATAGGCGCCGCCATCGGGTTCCGCGCCCACCAGGATGCAGCGCAGGTCGAGATCGCGGATCAGCGCCAGGGCCTCCAGCAGCAGCGAATGGCCCTTGCCGCGTTCGAAGGCGGCGGGCGCCATGATCACCGGCAGGTCGTCCGGCACCCGCCATTGGTTGGCCAGCTGCACCACGCGCGGGGCAGTCACCTGCCCGGGATCGAAGCGGCTGAGGTCGATGCCGTAGGGAATGACGCTGAGGCGATGGCCGAGGCTGGGAATGGCCTTGGCGATCTCCTCCGCCGTGGCGTTCGACAGGGTGATCACCAGATCGGATTCGGCAAAGGCATTGAGGCTGCGCTTGCTCAGCGCGCCGACGCCGGCTGGACCATCATGGAACGTCGTCACCAGCCTGCAGCCCGCCTTCTTCGCCGCCGCGTGACCGATGACGGCGAGGCTGGCGCTCTGGGCGTGGATGATGTCGATCTTGTTCTCGATGGCGAACCTGGCGACGCGCCGTGCGACATTGAACCCGGTCACCGGATTGCGGCTCGCCAGTTTCATCTCGACCGGCTTCACGCCGAAGCGCGGCAGTTCATGCGCCGACACCATGGCCGTCTCATAGGCGATGAAAGCCTGGCCGCCGGCCGCCGTCACCGCGCTGGCATATTCCAGCGCCAGACGCGATCCGCCGCCAGCATCGAAATGGGGCACCAGCTGCAACACAGTTGGCGCCTTTCGATCCAAGGCAGGGGTAGTGTAAAGAGGTGGCGCGGAAACGGTGTCGATTGACATCTCTTATCCGGGGAGAGCTTCGCCAATGCAGTCCAACAAGAACCCACAGGTCGCCAGGAACCTACTATTCCGGCAACCATTATCAGGCCCGACGGCTGGATTGCAAGCGCGACTGCGACCTGACATCGAAGCAAGGACGCCGCAAGCGGCCGCTGAACCGACGGTCCAGGCGGAGCGACTGCCGCTCTCCGGCGAGCGCTACATCGCCTATCACCGGCGCAATCATGCTGCTAACGACCTCAACGAGAAGGGAATGCAATTGCAGCGCCAGCTGCCGGGGATCGTATTCCTTGGTGGCTTTGCCTCTGACATGAACGGCACCAAGGCCATGGCGCTCGATGCCTATTGCGCCGCAACAGGTCGCGCCTTCGTGCGCTTCGACTATCGCGGCCACGGCCAGTCTTCCGGGGAATTCACCGATGGTACGATCGGTGCCTGGCGCGACGACGTGCTGACCGTGCTCGACCGCCTGACACAGGGTCCGCAGATTCTGATCGGCTCATCCATGGGCGGCTGGCTGATGCTGCTCGCGGCACTGGCGCGCCCGGCCCGCATTCACGCCCTCATCGGCCTTGCCGCAGCACCCGATTTCACCGAGGAGCTGATGTGGGAGACGATGGATGCCGGCATGCGTGCAAGGCTCATGGAAGCGGGCCGGATCGAAGAGCCCAGCGCCTATAGCGATCAACCTTACGTGATCACGCGTGCGCTCATCGAAGACGGCCGGCAGCATCGCCTGTTGCGCGGCGCCATCGACATCGATCGGCCGGTGCGCCTGATCCATGGCCAGGCCGATGTCGATGTGCCGTTCAGCATCTCGCTGCGCCTTGCCGATCATCTGGTGAGCGAGGATGTGGTGGTGACGCTGGTCAAGGATGGCGATCATCGCCTGTCGCGCCAGCAGGATCTCGACCGGCTGCTCATGACCGTGGATGAACTGTCCTGAACCCCAATAACCCTGAATTCCAGAAGCCCTGAATTCCAGAAGCCCCGAATCCTAAAGCCCCCGACTTCTAGTAACCCTGGGCCAGCAGCGTTTCCAGCCCCAGGCGATAGCTGGGAAAGGCCAGTTCGACACCCAGTTCCCGCTTGATGCGCTCGTTATGGACCCGCTTGTTGTCGTCATAGAAGCTGCGCGCCATGGGCGAGAGGTCGGCCGTTTCATAGGGCACTTCCGGCGGTGGTAAAACGCCCAGCAACTGGCAGGCATAGGCCACCACCTCCGCCGGCGGTGCCGGGTCATCGTCACACACATTGTAGGCGGCGCCGGGATTTGGCCGTGCCATCGACGCTTCAAGGATGGCGGCGATGTCGGCCACATGGATGCGGCTGAACACCTGGCCGGGCTTGATCACCCGCCGGGCCTTGCCGGCGCGCACGGTGTCGAGGGCCGACGAACCGGGGCCATAGATGCCGGCGAGGCGAAAGAGATGCGCTGGCTGCGGCAGGCTGCCCCAGGCCGTCTCCGCGCGCTGGCGGCGCTGGCCACGCTCGCCACTCGGTTGGAGCGGGCTCGATTCATCGACCCAGGCGCCATCCTTGTCGCCATAGACGCCGGTGGTCGAAAGATAGCCGATCCAGGCCAGATGGCCCGCCGCCCGCGCGATCTCGGCGCGGTGCAGGTCGATGACCGGATCACCGGCGGCATCCGGCGGCACGGAACTCAGCAGGTCGGTCACATCCTCGAGCAAGGAAGGCAGGTTGGACAAGGGGCGGTCGCGGTCGAAAAGATGCGCGGTGATGCCGATCTCGGCCAGGGCGCGCTGCTTTTCCGGCGACCGGCAGGTGCCGCTGACGCGCCAGCCGCGGGCCAGCAGCCTCTGCGCCAGGTGGCGCGCGGAAAATCCCAGGCCGAAACAGAACAGATGCCCGTGCGCCAGATCCCGCTTGCGCGGTGGATTTACACCCTCCCCGATCACCGTCATGAGACTTGCAAATTCCTCTCCATGGCCCCATCAATCCTGCACGAAACCAGAGCTTGGTCGTAACCGGCCAGCGTGGAAACTTCAATACTGGCGGAAACATCAACCATGCGTCTCCTAGGCTTTTGCACAACCGTGCTGGCGGCCGTCATCGGCGTAGCGGCGCCCGGCCTGGCGCAGGATGAACTCACCGCCGCCGAGAACGAGCAGCAATATGCAGCCTGCATGGTTCTGGTCGACAAGAATCCGACCGAGGCGCTGGAAAGTGCGGTGGCATGGGAGAAGCAGGGTGGCGCCGACGCTGCGCAGCATTGCCAGGCCCTGGCCCTGATCGGCCTCAGGCAATATGAGGATGCCGGCGTGATGCTGGAGCGGATTGCCCAGACCCTGCCCTCGGTGAAGGCGCGACTTGCCTCCAATGTCTTCATGCAGGCCGGCCGTGCCTGGACCATGGCTGGCAAGATCGAGCGCGCGCTCCACGACCAGAATGAAGGCCTCAAGATCGATCCCAGGAATGTCGATCTGCTGCTGGATCGCGCCTCGACCTACGGCAATAGCGGCATGTATTTCGAAGCGCTCGACGACCTCAATGCCGCGGCGGACCTCGATGCCAAGCGGCCGGATATCTTCGCGCTGCGTGCCTCGGCCTATATCGCGCTCAATCAGCTCGACCTTGCCGCCGACAATCTCGACAAGGCGCTGCTGGCGGCGCCGGACTTTCCCGACGCCCTGCTCGAACGCGGCCGCTTGCGTGCACTCAACGGCGACAAAGCGGGCGCGCGCCAGGATTTCCTGCGTGTCCTCGAAATCTCACCCAAGACCGAGGTCGGCAGCGCCGCGCAACGCCAGCTGGAAAAGCTCGATATCACGGCCGAATGATGTATCTTCGGCCAATGAAATAACGCCGGCCAATGAAATAACGCCGGCCAATGAAACAACCCGGGCCAATGAAATATCTCCGGCGGGCGTCACCGCATATTCCCCAAACAGGAAATGAGCTGCGGAACGAACGCTAACCCCGGGCGATATCGTCGACCGTGACGTCATCCCACTGTGGCGCCGTGAGGGCCAGCATCAACCCATCGATCTGGTCGCACATGATGTCGAGATTATCCATGATGTGGCGAAGCGCATCGTCAATGGGCATCCGGCGCAATCGCCATTGCCGCAGGTCAACCGGCTGCCCGGGCATCGATTGCGCGCTGTCCAGTGCCTTGGCCAGTTTTTGACGCACCTTGCCCCGGATGATGCCGCTGGTGATGGCAACGCTGCACAAGAACATCAGTTCGTCGGATATCCTGACCGTCAGCCCGGCCACCTCCCTGGATATCGACGCGAAGAACCAGGCTCGATCGACCTCCGCCTTGGAATGATGCTGATCGTCGACGACACCTACCTTGGGCATGGATTTGGCAAATTCCTGCAGGCGCTGATAGGAATCGACCGAAATCCTGTTGGCCCGCGCTGCGCTCGCTTTCAGGCGGTTGAGAGTCGCCGGACTGGGGGTCGTGGGTGAGGTGTCAATCACGCTGATCTCCCGGGCCTGTCGGTCAGAGTGCCCGGACCGTGTGCAGGAAGCTGTTCACTTCGCTGCGCAGGGCTTCACCATAGCGGCTGAGTTCGTTGGCGGCCGAGAGCAACTGGGTCGAGGCGGCGCTGGTCTGCTGCGAGGCCTCGCTGACGCCGAGCACATTGGTGGTCACCTCGCTGGTGCCCGCCGCTGCCTGCTGGACGTTCCTGGAAATTTCCTGGGTCGCCGCACCCTGTTCCTCGACGGCCGAGGCAATCGCGGTGGAAATCTCGTTCACCCGGTTGATCGTCTGGCTGATGTGCTGGATCGCACCGGCCGAACTCTCGGTCGATTCCTGGATGGCACGCACCTGGGTCGCGATCTCCTCCGTGGCGCGCGAAGTCTGCGTCGCCAATTGCTTGACCTCGGACGCCACCACGGCAAATCCTTTGCCGGCTTCACCGGCGCGGGCCGCTTCGATGGTCGCATTGAGCGCCAGCAGATTGGTCTGGCCGGCGATATCATTGATCAACGTCACCACGGCGCCGATCTTCTGCGCGGCTTCGGCCAATTGCTTGACGCGGTGATTGGTGTCGTCCGCCTCGTGGACGGCCTGGCCGACGATGCTGGTCGATTCCGTCACCTGACTGCTGATCTCACGGATCGAGGCGGACAGTTCTTCCGTGGCCGACGCCACGGTCGAGACGTTCTGGGTCATCTCTTCGGCCGCGGCAGCAACGGTGTTCGACTGCTGCGCGGTTTGTGCCGCCGTCGCCGCCAGGGACTGCGCCGTACCCTGGAGTTCAGTGGCGGCCGAACTCACGGCAGTCACCACCTCGGCGATCACCTTGTCGAACCTCGCAACTTCCTCGTCCATCTTCCGGGCGCGTTCGATCTGGCGGTCCCGTTGGATCTGCTGCTCCGCACGCAGCTTTTCGGCGGCGATCATGTTCTCCTTGAAGATCTGCAGAGCGCCGGCCATTTCGCCAACCTCGTCCTTGCGGTTGGCGCCGGTGACGAGCACGTCGCGTTCGCCGTTGGACAGGCGCAGCATGACGGCCGCCAGGGATTTGACGGGGCTGGAGATGCCACGACCGATGATCCAGGCCATGGCGAGACCCAACACGAAGCCCACCAAGCTGAACCCGATCGAGGTCCATTCGCTCTGGGTGACGATGGTGGTGATTTCCTCGGCGATCCGGGCTTCTTCGGCATGGGCCGCGGATTTGACCTTCTCGGCCTCAGCGATGATTTCTTCGCTCGCCTCGGCGATTTCCTCATGCACCAGCTTCTCGATCTCCTCGTCGATTTCTTCGCCCGATTTGAACGCCGCTTCATAGGCCGGCACCAGGGCCTTCACCTCATCGAGCTCGGCCTTGAAGCCGGCATTGGCGGAGACTTTCTCCAGCTGCTCGATCGTCTTCAGAAGCGCGTGGAACGAGGCTTCCGCCTGCTCGGCCGCGGCCGCTTCATGACGGTCCAGCAGCAGGTTGACATAGAGCCGCGCGGAGAGCGCTTGCCTTGCACCCTCGCCGGCGAGGATGGCCGCGTTGCTGTTCCCCTCCTTGACCGCCTTGGCGAGAATCGTCTCGAAATCCTCGGCCAGTTTCGGTCCGGCGACGCTGAGGGTCTCTGTGGCAAGCTTGGTCCGCTCGACTTCAAGCTCGGTCGCCTTCTCGAAATCATTGACGATAATCGTCAGCTTTTCGGTAATGGCGCCCAGTTCGGCGCGCTCTTCGTCAGTCTCGGCAATCTTGATGCCGTGCTCGATATCGGCGGTAACGGCCTTCTCAAGCTCCTGCACCACGCCGATCTCGGCGCTGTCGCCGGTGCGGACAAAGGTGTCGATATGGCCGCGCATTTCCAGCAGGTCGCGCTCGATATTGGCGGAATCACCAAAGAGCTCGACGGCGGCAACGTAATGGGTGAGGTCGTTGGCGACACGGCCAAAGCCGATCACGCCGGCAATGGCGACGATCGCCAGCACCACCAGGACAGCGCCAAAGCCGAGCAGCGTCTTGGTGAGGATCTTGAGATTCTGGAAAGTGCCGGCACTGGCCTGGGGCGACGTGATCGACATGATGAGTTCCTTGGGTTAGATGGATTCGAGCAGGAAGCGGCGATGCAGGCTCTGAACGGGTCGTGCGTTCAGCGGGAACAACGCGGCAAATTGTGCGATCTGTACGGGCGAGGCCTCGATTGGATCCCTGAACACCGTCCACAACACGCCTTCCGAACACGGGGGTGTGGTGAGCGAGCCCTGATAGCGGAAGAATCCGCGATTGACCGGCAGAAGCGTGTCGAGGCCGATCGTCTGGCCGGTGTCGGTCTCCGGTGTCGTTTCCTTGGGCATCGCGGCCCAGATGGGTGCCAGGCCCGGATTGTCGGCGCCGGCGCGGATGAAGACACCCAGCACGGCAAGCTGCCCGGCTGCGGATTTGTGCACGAAGTGCAGCTCCAGATCGAAGCTCTGACCGCCCAGCAGATGCTCGCTCGGGTGATGGAAATGGAACTGCAGCAGGTCAAATTGCTGACCGTCGATCAGCGTCTTCGAGCCGGGGGCGCAGTTCACCTGAATGGTGTGGCCGTTATTGAGAATCTTGAGGGGGGTCGGCTGAAACAGCGGCTGCACGCCGGTCAATTGGCTGCGGATACCGGCCTTGATGTCGATCGGCGTCTGCTCGAACCCCAGCTCGCAGACCTTGAAATCGGGCGACAGGTCGCCCCAATGCTCCGGGCCGCCCTCACCTTCATAGGTCCAGTGCGGGCCGGCATGGCCAGCGGTTTCCGCGTGGGCTGCCTTGCCCAGCAGGCTGGTGCAGATCGGGCAGAGAGCGCCGGTGATGGTCAGGGTTTGGATCAGGCGGCGGCGCGACATGACTGGCATCTTTGGCTGGCTCCTCTCGAATCCGGCCGCGGCATCTGGCGCGACACTCGCACCGCGCGGCCTTTGCAATGGTCTGAAGGTGCCCGAGTTCACGCCAGGACGCTCCGCGCGGAGTGCCAGAACTGGGTGCCGACTGCCAAGAAATGGCAGTCGGATCGTTCACAATGGGGAGAGCGCCAGAAACGGTCAGGGGATGCGGAGGAAGTGATTCGGGGAAATAAGTCCTGAAATAAGAATAAAATCGCAGCATTCCAAGAAAATCAACCGTCCTATACTGATGCATATACCTATGCCTAGGCCCCAGTCGGCGCTGTTTAACAATTGTTAAGTAAAAGCCCGCGTAATGTTGCTGTCTCAGCAAAGGAGCGCGATTGTGTCGATACAGACCTTGCCACTCGCAACACGCCCGGATTTTGCGCACACGAGTTTTGAGCAGCTCGCCGAGACGATTGAAGCGAGGTTTGGGGCCAGGTTCGCAAAATTGCCGCCGCGGGCTGGCACCATCGACGCGCGGGCCTATGCCTGCCGGTTGCAGCAGAGCGAGCTTTGGCATTGCGCCTACGGCATGCCGCTGTCGATCAAATTTCCCGAAGGCGACTATCTGCGCCTGCAGGTATCGCATAGAGGAGTCGGTGCGACCTGGACCGGCAAAGACCGCATGACGGCAGTGGCAGGGCAGCAAGCCTGCATATCATCTGCCGCGGTCGAAATCGATTTCGCGGAAGATTTCGAGCAGCTGGTATGGCGCATTCCCAGGGGCAAGCTGGAGCAGAAGCTGGCCCTGATGACCGGTCGCCCGATCGGCTATGCGCTCGACTTCGGACCGTCGCTCGACCTTTCGACGCCGCAAGGCACCGCGCTCAGATCCGTGTTCGACTGTCTGCTGCAGGCGGTGCGGACAGCGCCCTCTCCGGCGGCAAGTCCAGTCATCGTCGAGTTGGAACAAGCCTTCATCTCGATGTTCCTCTCGACGGTCGATCACAATGGCCGCGCGCTCCTCGAAAAGGAGGCTGCAACAGCAGCTCCCTGGCAGGTGCGCCGGGCAGAGAGCCACATCGAAGCCAATTGGGACCAGCCCATCACCATCGAGGATCTGGCTGCGGTGACGGGAACCAGCACCCGCAGTCTGTTCCGCACGTTCAAGGAAAGCCGCGGTTGTTCGCCGCTCGACTTCGTGCGGCAGTTCCGCCTCGACCATGCCAGGCGGATGCTGGAAAAACCGGACGCCACGACCACCGTCACGGATGTTGCCTTTGCCTGCGGCTTCGGTGATCTCGGCCGCTTCGCCAGGGAATTCCAGCGCGCCTTCGGCGAACGACCCTCGGCCATCCTGGCGCGGAAGCGCGGCACCGCCACCGACGTCTCAGGTGCGGGCCATGAAGGTGTTGCAGTCTTCAACACCCGCTAGGCAGGTTTTTTCGAACTGACTCGGATTATCACGATGAGGAGCGATCAATTGCACGGTAACGCGGAACCACTCAGCAAATCCCGTCTGTTCGCCGCTTCCAGCGCCGAAGAACTTCACGCCATGCTTCAGGCCAACAATGGGGCCAGCGTTCTGCAGGTCGAGGGCGATGGTCGCAACCTCTCGGTGATCGGCAATCATTGCTTCCTGCCGCACGGCGAATTGTGGTTCAGCCACTCGACCGAGAAGGTGACGGTAGATTATCCCGACGACGATATCCTCCGTGTGCGATTCTGGCATAGCGGTAGTGGCGCCACCTGCCGCGGTCGCAGTTCGTTGCAAGTGACACAGGGCCAGGCGATCGCCTCAACCGCCGCTGCCGAGGTCGACTTCGAAGCCGACTTCGGGCAGATCTGCTGGCGCGCTGCCAGGGAAAGAATCGAGCAGAAGGCTGCCGCACTGATGGGTCGCCCGCTCAGGACGGCGCTGAATTTCGAAACCGCGATTGACCTCACCGGGGCTGCCGGCAGCACCCTTGCGTCGATCATGTCCTGCATGTTGAACGTGGCTGACAATGCCAATGGCTTGCCTTTGCCGACAGCCCTGGGTGAACTGGAACAGGCCTTCATCGTCGGCCTTCTCTCGGCGGTGACCCACGACAACCGCAGCCTTCTCGATCGGCCCGCCGGTAGTGCTGCACCCTGGCAGTTGCGTCGCGCCGAGGGATTTATCGAAGCCAATTGGGACAAGCCGATCAGAATCGAAGATCTGGTCGACGTGACCGGCACCAGCGCCCGCAGCCTGTTTCGCACCTTCAAGGAAACCCGCGGCTGCACGCCGCTGGAATTCGTGCGCAGCCTGCGGCTGGAGCATGCTCGTCGAATGCTCGAAGATCGCGATAAGGATACGACCGTGACGGACGTCGCCAATGCCTCTGGCTTTGGCGATCCCGGCCATTTTGCCAAGGAGTTCCAGCGCGCCTTTGGCGAGCGGCCGTCGACCATCCTGGCGCGCAAGCGCGTGATGGTTGCCGCCTGAACCCTTCCTGAACTGCTGACCTCCGCCCCGATTTTCGCGCCGGCGCCGCGACATCCCGTGCTGTCATCCCCGCCCTGTCATCCCCGCTCTGTCATCCCGGCGACGCCCATGCGTCAGCAACTTGTCATCGATTGTCGGCTAGTTTTCAGCCCATCTGGCGATGAAGAAGGGCCGGGCCGATCACATGGGTTATTCTGCCAATATCTCGACAAGCGCTTCGCAATTCCCCGCGGCAGCCACGGTATGGCTGCTGCAAGGTGCGCGGCTGGGCGACAATCAGCAGGTGCTGGCGCTTGGCGCGGCATTGCAGGCGCGTTTCGGCTGGCGCCTGGTGGTCAAGCAGTTGAAGTTCATCTCCGGCCGCTTGCCATCGCCGGATCCAGCCCACGCTCTGGACCATGTCGATCTGGCCGGAAGCGACCCGATGATGGCCTATGCCGGCAATGGCTGGCCCGATCTGGTCATCGCCATCGGTCGCCGCATGGCGCCGGTCGCCAGATGGATCCGGGCGCAGAACATGCCCCAGGGACTTCATGTCCAGCTTGGCCGTTTCCAGGCCCCGTTTCAGACGGTCGACCTGCTGGTGAGCACCGCGCAATATGGCCTGCCCCCTGCCAGCAACATGCTGCAGCTCAGCCTGCCCATCACCGCGCCAAGGAAACCCGATGCGGCGGCCATGCCGGTCATGGCGTCGATGGCCGACATCGCCGGACCTCGCATCGCCCTGCTGGTTGGCGGCCCCTCCAGCCCGATCGGCTTCGGCCTTGCGGACGGGGAACGCCTGCTGCGCGAGGGCCTGGCCTTCGCTGCTGCGAGGAAGGGCACACTGCTGGTGGCGACGTCGCCCCGAACGCCCCGCGAGGTCACCGATCTGCTGCGCCGGGACCTGCCGGCACCGCACCGACTTTTCCCATTCGAGGCAGGCCGCGCGGACAATCCCTATCCGGCGCTGCTGGCGCACAGCGACGCCTTCATCGTCACCAATGACAGCGTGTCGATGGTGGCCGACGCCGCGCTGACCGGGCGCGAGGTGCGCCTGTTCGAACTCCCCGTAACACCCCCCCGCCCCCTCTGGCAGCCCAGCTGGCCGCTGGCGCATTGGGTAGGCCGCCGCCGCAACATGCGGCTGGTGCGCGGTCTTGGCGCCGACTGGCTAGACCGCTGGTTCGAGGCGGAAGTGCGCCGGGCCGGGGCCCAGCCGACCCGCTATGTGCCGACGATCATGAACCGCCTGCTGCGCGAAAAGCATCTGGCGCTGTTGTCGGATCCCAGCCCGCCGCGCACCGACATCGCGCTATTGGTGGCCGAGGAACTGGATATGGTGTCGTGGCGGATCATGGCCTTGGTGATGCAGCGGCGCGCTGCCGCCCTCCGCGACCGGATGGCGCAGGGCGAAAGACCGCCGGCGGCGCTGCAGCCGGCTTCGTCAATCGAATTTGGCCTGCCTGGCGCTATCCTGGCTGATCCGGCATAGGGCCGCCCGGTTCAGGATCGGGCGCTTCTGATCAGGTCGCGGCCGGAATTTCGCCGCCGGAAGTTCGCAGCCGGAAATTCGCTGGGATCAGCGTTCCCGCCCGAACAGTTGATAGAACAGCATGAGCAGCACGCCGACGGTTGCCATCACGGCCCCGGTCAGGGCGATGCTGTCGCTCTGCAGACCGAAATAGCCGACCAGGCCGAAAGTTGCGCCGAGCACGACATCCAGGGCCAGCAGCGCCATGACCAGGAAATTGTTGCGCTGCGCCTTGCCCAGCGGCGTCGTCAGCTTGGCGACAATCGGCGCGTTCCCGAGGTTTTTCACCAGGGTCTTGGCCAGGTCCTTGCCCCGGTCATTTCCAGGGTCATTCCCTGGGTCTTCGAGGGCCGCGCCGGAATCAGCAGGGCCGGGCGCCTTGCTATCGGCAATGATCCGGCCGATCGAGCGCAGCACCTGACGCAAACTGGGTTGCTCTGCGGTCATTCAGGCCCGGCCCCGTATGGCGGCCGACAAGCGGTCCCGCACTGCTGGGCCGGGACAAGGAAGTGGGTCGGATTGGTAAATTCGCATCGTTTTATTTTAGCCGATTCGCAGCCTTCTGTCAGAGGTCCATAGTTGACTCATTAAGTAGGGTAAGCGCGACCCCGCCCAATTCGTTAAGATTCCCCCGTCGACTATCTTGCGCGCCTGTCAGAACCGCCTATATATCCCCTCGAAACCAATGCCTAAGGGCGACCGACCCGGCCCCGTGCCGGCCTTCGATCACCGTGGCATATTCTGATCAATGTGTTGTGAAGTCGGGGATCCCCCGGACGGGTGCTTCGCGTGGAAGGCCCAGGGCAGGGATTTGCCGCAAGAAAGGATGAAAGCCATGGCCAAAGTTATCGGCATCGATCTCGGCACGACCAATTCCTGCGTCGCCGTGATGGAAGGCAAGGACGTCAAAGTCATCGAGAATGCGGAAGGTGCGCGCACCACCCCCTCGATGGTGGCCTTCACGGAATCCGGCGAGCGCCTGGTCGGCCAGGCCGCCAAGCGGCAATCGGTCACCAATCCGGAAAACACCCTCTTCGCGATCAAGCGCCTCATCGGCCGCCGCTATGACGACCCGATGACCAAGAAGGACATCGACCTCGTCCCCTACAAGATCGTCTCGGGCGACAATGCCGATGCCTGGGTCAATGCCCATGGCAAGAACTACAGCCCCAGCCAGATATCGGCCTTCATTCTCGGCAAGATGAAAGAGACGGCGGAAGCCTATCTCGGCGAAAAGGTGACGCAGGCGGTCATCACCGTGCCGGCCTATTTCAACGACAGCCAGCGCCAGGCCACCAAGGATGCGGGCAAGATCGCCGGCCTTGAAGTGCTGCGCATCATCAACGAACCGACCGCCGCTGCCCTTGCCTACGGCATGGACAAGAAGAATGGCGGCGTCATCGCCGTCTACGATCTTGGCGGTGGCACCTTCGACGTCTCCGTGCTGGAAATCGGCGACGGTGTCTTCGAAGTGAAATCGACCAACGGCGACACCTTCCTGGGCGGCGAAGATTTCGACGCGCGCATCATGGATTACCTCGCCGACGAGTTCAAAAAAGAGAACGGCATCGATCTCAAGAAAGACAAGCTCGCTCTGCAGCGCCTCAAGGAAGCTGCCGAGAAGGCCAAGATCGAGCTTTCCTCGTCGATGCAGACCGAAGTCAATCTGCCGTTCATCACGGCCGACCAGAACGGTCCGAAGCATCTCATCATCAAGCTGACGCGCGCCAAGCTCGAAGCCCTCGTTGACGACCTCATCGAGCGGACCATGGAGCCGTGCCGGAAGGCCTTGAAGGATGCCGGCCTGAAGTCGACCGACATCCAGGAAGTGATCGTGGTCGGCGGCATGACCCGCATGCCCAAGATCCTCGAGAAGGTGAAGGAGTTCTTCGGCAAGGAACCCAACCGTTCGGTGAACCCGGACGAAGTCGTCGCCATCGGCGCCGCCATCCAGGGCGCGGTGCTGAAGGGCGAAGTGAAGGACGTGCTGCTGCTCGACGTGACCCCGCTCTCGCTCGGCATCGAAACGCTGGGCGGTGTGTTCACGCGCCTCATCGACCGCAACACGACCATTCCCACGAAGAAGAGCCAGGTGTTCTCGACCGCCGAGGACGGCCAGACCGCGGTTACCATCCGCGTCTTCCAGGGCGAACGTGAAATGGCGGCGGACAACAAGATCCTCGGCCAGTTCGATCTCGTCGGTCTCCCGGCGGCACCGCGCGGTGTCCCGCAGATCGAAGTCACCTTCGACATCGACGCCAACGGCATCGTCAATGTCTCGGCCAAGGACAAGGCCACCGGCAAGGAACAGCAGATCCGCATCCAGGCCTCGGGTGGTCTGACCGACGCCGATATCGAGAAGATGGTGAAGGACGCCGAAGCCCATAAGGCCGAGGACGAGAAGCGCAAGAAGGTGGTCGAAGCCCGCAACCAGGCCGAAGCCCTCATCCACAATGCTGAAAAGCAGGTCAAGGATGCCGGCGACAAGGTCTCGGCCGAGGACAAGGCACTGGTCGAAACTGCCTCCGCCGATCTCAAGGCCGTCAAGGACGGCGAGGATGTCGAGGCGATCGAAGCCAAGACCCAGGCCCTCACCCAGGCGCTGATGAAAGTCGGCGAGGCGCTCTACAAGGCGCAGGCAGCCGAGGGCGCCACCGGCGAAGCGGCTGGTGCCGCCGGCGAAGGTGAGCCCAATGCGTCCGCCAATGACGAGAAGGTCGTCGACGCCGATTTCGAGGAAGTCGACGAGCGTAAAGGCAAAAGCGCCTAACCCGTTGTTAAGGTCGCTGCAATAAAGAGGTCGGGGCCGGTATCCGCGTGATACATGTCCCGGCCTCTACCTTTATCCAAAGCCAACCTTATCCAGACGAAATCATCATGAAGCGCGATTATTACGAAACGCTCGGGGTCGAAAAAGGTGCCGATGCGGACGCCCTGAAGAAGGCCTTTCGTAAGAAGGCGATGGATCTCCATCCCGACCGCAATCCCGGAAATGCCGAGGCCGAGGCCAAGTTCAAGGAATTGAACGAAGCCTATGACGTGCTGAAGGACG
>NZ_CAMDRA010000009.1 GCF_945906275.1 Dongia mobilis | reverse complement strand
TCGAAATCCACCCGATCTGCCCGCTGCAAGTCCGCACCCTCTGGGTGATCCATAAAACACGCCCCTATAAGTCGTCAACACCATGATTTATAAAGAAAATACCACGATCAGGACAGCGAAATCGGTAATCTACTTGGGAAATGCGGGATCTAGACTAGTTGATCGAGAAATGCGTCCGCCTCAGCAAGTATCTTTGCCTTACGTTCTCGCGGCCATCCGGCAAGATTACGATAAGCCATCGCCATTCGAGGGTTATCTGAAAGTCGGTCTTTCTGTCGGATCAAAAAGGCCCAGTATAGGTAATTGAACGGGCATGCTTTTTGCCCGGTCTTCTGCTTCACATCGTAGGTGCAGTCGGCGCAAAAATCCGACATCCGGTCGATATAGGCTCCAGAAGCAGCATATGGCTTAGAAGCCATCTGCCCACCATCCGCGAAGACCGCCATGCCGAGCGTGTTGGGTATCTCCACCCACTCGAACGCATCGGCGTAAACGGTGAGGTACCAGCGCTCGATTTGCCGCGGTGCGACGCCAGCCAGCAGGGCGAAGTTGCCGGTCACCATCAGCCGCTGAATATGGTGAGAATAAGCGTGTCTCGCCGTACTGCCGATCGCTTCTCGGAGGCACCGCATGTCGGTGGCGCCGGTCCAATAGAACGCCGGCAGATCGCGGGTCGCTTGCAGTGCGTTTTGATCCGCATAGCCCGGCATCAGAGTCCAGTAGACGCCGCGGACATATTCACGCCAGCCCAGGATTTGACGCACGAAACCTTCTACGGCGTTCAGAGGCGCCCCGCCTGACCTCCAAGCGTCTTCCGCTGCCTTGCAAGCTTCGCGGGGGGAAAGCAGCCCGAGGTTCAAAGCTGGCGCCAACAGCGAGTGGTACAGGAATGGGGCGTCGGCTTTCATGGCGTCCTGAAAATCGCCGAAGTGCGGCAGTCCATGTTCGACGAAATCGCCCAGCGCGCGCAACGCATCAGATCGCGTCACCGGCCATCCGAATTCTTGCAGCTCGCCAAAATGATCGGGAAATCGGCGTTCGACGAGCGCGATCACCTCGCGCGTCGAGGCGTCGGGCAAAAACCGTCGCCTCGCAGGTGGAGCAGCACCTGAAGCAAGCCTCTTGCGGTTTTCCCGGTCATAGTTCCATTCGCCGCCGGCAGGTCGATCGCCTTCCATAAGGAGGCTATGTTCGCGCCGCATCTCGCGATAAAAATATTCCATTCGCCAGCCGTGGCGCCCCGAAGCCCAGGCAGCGAAACGCGCACGGCTCGCAAAGAAGCGATGATCGGAGCGGACTTCGACGGGCAGGCCGGTGAGAGCTTCCCAGCATTCGACCATCGCCTGGACACGCCATTCCGAAGGTTCGGTCAACACAATGCGGCTCGGGCGATGCCGCGCAACCGCGCGTTGGATCTCGGCTGTAAAGCTGCCGGTATTGTCGGACGCGTCGAGGCTTACATAGTCAACTGTCAGACCGCGCTGGCGGAGCGCCTCGGCGAAGTGGCGCATCGCCGCCAGCACCAGGACTATCTTCTGCTTGTGATGCTGGACGTGGGTATTTTCTTCCATAACCTCCATCATCAGGACAACGTCACGGCCTGGATCTAGGTCGTCCAGCGCGGACAGGTCCAGAGACAGCTGGTCGCCGAGAATAATTCTCAGGATAGTCATGACGGGGCGAGTCCGCGTTCCGACGCGGTTCGGTGCGGCGTAGACCGGCAGCGCTCCGAGCAGTATTTCACGTTCGCCCAGTCGCGAGCCCATTTCTTTCGCCAGGCGAAGGGCCGACTGCAAACTACACAGAGCTTGGACGGCAGTTCATCCTTGCGACGCATTCGAGCCATGCGATCACCAGGGCACAGTCTGGCCGCGCCAGTCGAAGAATCCCCCGTTAGCTTCTGACGTGAGTTGATCGACGACAGCGAGCAGATGTCGCGCCGCCGCCGGGGGAGGGTGCACATCCAAACCGGTCGCTGCGAAGGGAGCAGACAGCGCTGTGGACACTGTGCCCGGATGTAGGGCTACACAAACAGCATTTGGCGATCGACGGCCCAATTCAACAGCCGCAGTTCGCACGAGCTGATTGAGTGCGGCTTTGGACGCTCGATAGGAATACCAACCACCAAGCCGATTGTCGCCGATGCTCCCTACTCGGGCGGACAGTGTCGCAAAGACAGATTTGCCCGACCTCGGCAACCGCGGCAGCACATGCTTCATGATCAGCGCGGGCCCGATCGCATTCAACGCAAAGGCGCGCGCGAGATTGGCCGCATCGAGTTGCCGCCAGCTCTTCTCGGGTCCCTGGCCATCATGATGGAGAAATCCGGTCGCATCGATCACCAGACGAAGCTCACCCAAATCAGCGGCGAACGCCGCGGCACGTTCGAGACTGCCTTCGTCCAGAAGGTCGATCGCTGGTGAAGTGCTGCGACTGAATGAGACGACATGTTTGAACTTTCCTGCGGCCTGGACGGCTTCGACCAATGCCCCTCCAATACCGCCACCAGCGCCGAACACGACCGCCACGCCGGCCTGGGGAAACGACCCAAGGTCAACCCTGTCAGCCGTTTCGTCTTCCGGTTCAAATTGCCCAGTCACCAGCGCTTGGCTCCGCCTATGGCCGCCCTAAGCCCCATAGCTCGCCCAAAGAAATGCGAGATGAACGGGCGAACCGGAAGAAAAATCCTGTAGCCCCACTCCAGGACAATCAGGGCGCCCGGCAGGGACGCGGCACGCGCTGCCCAGCGCCATCCGGGCAAACGGGTCCAAACCTCGACGAATGCGGCCGCGCCGGAAAGAACCCGCCCATCGCTTGCACGAACATGGAAGCGCTTCATTGCGCGCTCTTGGGTAATTCCATTCGGAGGTACGGCGCCGGTTTCAGAAATATCGACGAAACAGAGAGCGCGGTCTTGATCCTTATGTTGATAGTATCCGATCTCTGCCCGACACAGAGGACAGGAGCCATCAAAATACACAGCCGATTTCGAAAGCTCCGACTCCACGCTAATCTCCTAAAAGTCCACTCGTCAGTTGATCAGCACCGGAGTTTTGCGAATGAACGCGCCATCCCCGATCTGGCGAACGAGGAACTCGGCGACGTCCGCGCGCGATATGATCCCATTGCGCCACTGGGAGGCCTCGGCAAGAATCCGGTAACGGCCGGTCCGCGGTCCACCGGTCAGAACTCCAGGCCTCGCGATCGTCCAATCAAGCTCGCTTTCCTTGACCAATTTCTCTTGTAAACTCTTATCGTCATAAGCGCGGCCGAATACGATCTGGAACGGCAAACGCTGAAGGCAGTTGATGCTCACGCGGCTATCACCAGCTCCAAAACCGGTCACACAGATCAGACGCTTGACACCTTGTCTTCTCATTGCCGCGATCAGCACTCCGGTCGCGTCCGAGAACAAATGAACAGGCCGAAACAAGTCTCCTAATCCAACGCCAAGGGTCTGGATCACGACGTCCACCCCGACAAGAGCCACCTCTACATTCTCGGGCTTCAAAGCGTCGCCCCGAATCTTCTCGAGGCTAGCATTCGAGATCGCAATTGCGTTAGCGGATCGAGCCAAGGCGCGCACGACATGTCCGGCATCGAGGGCTTGGCGGGTCGTTTCCAAGCCAATGCCCTTGCTGGCGCCGATAATCAATACGCGCACGATCCATTCTCCCAGCACAAACTTTAGACAGACACGCCGGACCAAAAGTCATGAGATTGAGCTGAGGCCCCTGCTTCAATCCGATTTCTTCAGCGAAGGCAAAATAACCGCTAACGTCGCCACGGGCCAACAAGTGTATCGCCAATGTAAGCACTTACTCGTGCTCGCCGCCAGCGCCGCGACCGTAGCCCCCCGTGAACAGTTGAGGTTTCACGGTGGCTGCCGTCCAGGTCGCCACCGTGATGGCTGCGGCCGCTATCAGAACGGTATGGCCGAGCACGCTAACGGCAAAGATTGAGTAACTTCCAGTCGCCGCCGCAAAGGCCACGGCCCACATAAGCCCCAGGGCCTGCAAGACATAATGGCGGATGGCGACATCGGGAATGTTACGAACCGGGCTAACTTCATGGTCGAAGACAAAATTCCAACAATGGACAACGAATTTGCGGATCGGCGTGAACATGGAAAGGATCCTTCTGATTGCACCTATTCATTGTACGCAAGGATCTGCCGTGCGGATCAGGCCATCTCCACTATCGCATCCGAAATCGGACAAGAACCGGACGTGACTTCGATTGCGACCTCGTTGCGCCGGAACCAGGGAATCGTCCAAGGTGGATCATAGAAGAAGGCACGTGCTGATATCCCGGGATTGAGATCGCGGGCTTTGAGCGCCGCGCGGAGCTGATCTACTCCCGCCGAGACGCCCTGCTGGTTGCGGGATCCCGAGAAGGTCAGGACCGCGAAGCGTTGCTCCGGCATCAACACCAAGCGCACCCGATCGTCTGTGGGTTTGGGTGCCGATTCAGGCGTAAATCGCCTCGGCAGGAAAAACTTCATGGTCACGGTACCAGCGTCGCCGATCTGGCTCTCGGCCGGTGCCGTCATCTCAATCCGCTTGGAATCGCTGGTTGTTTCAACAGGCACCGTCATGGCGATCTCCGCGTTCGCCTTATTGGAGCCGGAGATGTAGTCGAACAATAGGCGGAAAGCTGCATTCCGGGCATCGTGGGGATCGTCAGCTGTGACCGTTGCCTCGACGGCGATGCGCTGAGCGTACTGCCTGATCTCGATGTCGTCCGACAGAGAAGCCACGACCTCGTAGGGAGGCTGTTCGATATCGCTCTGGATGCCGACCCCGGAGCAGCCGGCAAGGGATAGGGACAGTAAAACAGCCATTATTTGTTTCAAGTCATTTTTACGCAGGTTACGTCGCAGAGGATCACTCACTGGCCTGCACCGAGTGGTCCTGGAGCGGATTGGTTGTCCTTGGCGGTCGACGGAACATCGCAGCCGGCGTCCTTTCGCGGGGTGAGGGTGCGCCTCCAGAGAGCGTTGGATGCTAGGCCCTTTTCCTCCGCCATCCTGCTGCGCGCCTGGCGGCGCTTCGCAGGACAGGCCCTGCGCCCCCCTATTTCTGGATCTTCGAGAGAAGGGTCTTCAGCAGGCCCTTTTTCTCCGCATCCTCGTTGGCGGCGAAGCTCACGGTGCCGATCACCGGATCGTCGGTGCGCTCGGCGAGCTTCTGGCGCATGCCGCGGATCATGCGGGTGATCTCCTCGGCCTCGATATTTTCCTCGAGCGCCTGGGTCGTGCGGCTGAGGCCGAGCTCCTCGGCGCTCACATTCATTTCCGAGGCGGCGGCGATGATGCGTTCCGACATCTGCTCGGCCGAGACGCCGGCGCCATGGACGACGGCATACTGGCCCTCCTCCGGCTTGGTGACGATGCCGGTGTCGCTGGAGTGGATGAGGGCGTCGCCGATCTTCTGGTCAAGCTCGGCGCGGCGTTCCTTGGTCATCTTGCCGAAGCTGCGCTCGGCGACCGCGTTCGAGTGGAACAGGGTCACGTCGAGCTTGCCGCCGCCGCGCCTGGCGGCGCTCCGCGCCAATTGGCCGAATTCGTCGCCGGTCGCCAACGGATCGTTGCTGACCTGGGCCGACAAGGGCTGGTAGCCGCGGAGGTTGGAGGCCGAGAGCATCAGCCACCAGGTCTTGGGCCGGGCACTCGTCTGGGCGTCGAGGGCGAATACCTTCTCGCCGATGATGGGGGTGTGGATGCGCGCCGTCGCGGTGGTACCGCCGGAACCCAGCAGCAGCCGCGCCATGAAGCGCAGGAACAGCAGCCGGTCCTCCTGCGCCACGAAGCTGATCAGATGATCGCCGACAAGGCCGCGCATCGGCTTGCCGAGATGCTTGCCGAAATTGCCGCGCGCCTCATGGATCCTGGTCGCCTGATCGATGAGGAAGGACATGTCCCAGGAGTCGGCCATCTGGTTCCTGTGCTGGCTGTTTCGGGCGGGAGCAACAGTCTCGCCCCGGCTGGTTAAGCAAAGGTAAAGCCCAAGCTCGGCGCCGGCCCGGCAAGGCCCGGCGGCCGCACCGCCAGATGTGTTAGGCGCCTCTCCGGCAGGCGACGCTTGACTTGGGCGCCACCGGCGCCTGCAATGATCCAGGATCGAAGCGGCATCCCACTGCCCGCGAATCCCTGGAATCGAGCATGCCGACCAACCGCCCCGCACCCAGCGATACGACACCCTATCCGCGCCTGACGTCGGTCGATTTCCTCGACCGATGCACCGTTCATGTGGCGTCCTTCTATCACCATTGGGACGCGAAGCGGCTGGGGCGCCGCATGCCGTCGCGGGCCGATTTCGATCCCCTCGAGATGAAGGAATGGCTGCCCGGGATCATCCTGGTCGATGTCACGCACAATCCGCGGTCGCTCACCTATCGCCTCGTGGGCTCACGCTCGGTGGCCTTGCGCCAGAGCGACGTCACGGGCCGGCGCGTCGAGGATGGCTATCATGGGCCGACCTTGAGCGAGGTTCTCGAAAACTATCGCCTGGTGGTCGATGAGCAGGTGCTGGTCTATGACCGGGACGGCACGATCTCCAGAAGCGGCCTGATGCGGGCGTCGGAAACCCTGATGCTGCCGCTCTCCAGCGACGGCGTCACCGTCGACAAGGTCATCGTCTATCTTGAGGTCGAAGAAACGTTGCCGCGCTGAACTATGCAGGTGCGTTGTCGTCGACCACGACGTCGACCCCGGCCAATTCGACCTGGGCGAGAAAGCGGTCGACCTGCTGCCTGATCTCGCCCGCCATCGGTTGCAGATCGTCGCTGATGTCGAGCACGAGATAGATCATGCGTGCCGCGTCCGGTGGATCGCTGATGGCGCCCAGTTGCTGCGCGGCGTCGCGAAGGCGCTGGGCGAGCTTCACATCAAGAGTGCCGGCAAGGCCATCGCCGCGGCCGAGCCTCACTGTCTTCACTTCGCAGAGCATGACCCTGCCATCGCGCAGGGCGCGCAGGTCCGGTGATTTCGCGTGCGCCTGTGCCACGAGGAAGTCGACATCGTGAAACCCGTGTCGCACAAGATGATCATGGGCGCGCGCTTCGTTGAGCAGCGGCATGGCCTGCACCCAGCCCTGCGCCGGATTGCGGAGATCAACCTGGCCGAGGATGACGGCCTTAAGTCGCTGCCATGCCGCCACCGGTAGTCGGGCGAGCGTCGCTTCGACCCGTCCCCAGCGCGGCCCGTCTTCGAGAACGATCTTCTCAAGCTCCCTCTGCCAGGCCTTGCGCTGCTTGAGTGGCGCGATGCCGGCCATGAGATCGCCGAGCCGGGGGAAGCGGCCATCTTCCGCGCTAGACATCGGCGAGCTTCATCGCATGGGCGCGGATGTCCGGCGGCCAGCTTTCCATCCGTGCGGCGAAGGTCGCGCGGTCGGCGGCATAGAGGGCGCGGATCGCCTCCTCGAAACCGGGCAGGTCGCCGGCCATGGACGACATGAAATGATAGGCGGCATCCTGGGCGGCGCGGCGGCGCTGCCGGTCGCCGCCTTTGCCGCGGGCCTCCTCGACCAGCCGGCGCAACGCCACCGAGGCGCCGCCCTGCTGGGCGGAGAGCCAGTCCCAATGGCGCGGCAGCAAAGTCACCTCGCGCGCCACCACGCCGAGCCTGGGCCGGCCGCGACCGCGCGGTTCCGGCTCTGCGGCTGGCGGGGCAACCGGCGGGGCGCCGTAGCGCGTGCTGATTTCGGCCTCGGCACCGCGCAGGTCGAGATCGATCGCGCGGCCGGTGCGATCGTCATAGATGAGAATGGTCGCATCCGGCCGCGCCGCCAAGGCGCGCTTGACCGCCAAGGCCACCTCGCCCAAGGGGGCGGTGATGAGGCGGTCTGTGCCGGTAAAGGCGGTCCAGCTGGGGGTATCGATCATGGTGGCGGCTTTCTGATGGGGCATGGCGCTTAATACCCGGGTAAAAACATCCTGTCAATATCATCCGGGTATAAATATTTGAGCAGCCGCCGGGCGGCGCGACAAAATGAAATTATTAATCAATCGGAAAGGCGACATAGATAGTCTGGCTTTCATGAATCGACGCGGTTTTTTGCTGGGCGGCGCGACGCTCCTTTCGACCCTGCCCCTCGGTAACCCAATGGGTGATCGGGCGGGCGGGCGCGCGGGCGGGCGAGTGGGCGCCTGGGCTGAAAATCCGGCCACCGATCCTGGACGCGTGCTCCGGATCGCCTATCCGGACAAGTCGCCGCCCAGTTCCTGGCAGAATGAAGATAACCGCCTGCAGGGGCTGCTGGTCGACGTCATGGCCGACGTCGCCGCCAGCACCGGTTACATCTTCCGTCCCCTGGCGCGGCCGCTGCCGCGCGTGCAGCTCGAAGTGGAAAGCGGTGGCGCGGACGCCATGTGCCTGGTCGTGACCCCGGCGCGCCTGCAATATGCCGTGGCCAGCGCCGAGCCGTTGATGACCGGTCCCATCACCATGTTCGCACGCCGCGACAACCCGGCTCTCGATCGGCTGAAGGCAGTGAAATCCCTCGACGATCTCGCCCGCGCCGACATCACAGTCATCGCCTTCACCGGCAATGGCTGGATCAAGCGCAACATCGAGAGCCGCGGCATCCGGACCGAACACGCGAGCGGCACGGTCGGCACGGTGCGCATGCTGCTGGCAAAGCGCGGCGATGTCATCGTCGACATGTCGTCGCAGATCAACTGGATCCTGAAGAGCGACCCCAACGCCGCCGACGTGATCGAACTGCCGACGGTGATCGAGCGCGTCGACTGGCATCTCCTCATCGGCAAACGCTCGCCGGCGCTGCCCGACATGGCGCAGTTCGACGAGGCCATCAGGATTCTCAAGGCCTCGCCCCGCTATGGCGAGCTGCTCCACAAATACGGCATGGGTGTGTGAGGGGAGCGAAGCGGTCCCCTTATGCGTCCGTCATTGCAAGAAGCAACGCCGACGCGTGAGAGATCCGTCAAGGTTTCAGGAACGGATCGCCACAAATTCTGATGGCAACCCTGTCCGCGGCGAAGCTCTCAGAGCCCTTTCTTCGGCTGTCATGGAAGGCCATAGACCTTGGCCGATCTTGACAGAGTTGGAGCCATCGCGGCTTATCCGTTGGTCGAGGCCGGGCAGAAATGCGCTGGCAGGATTGCAGCGCCAGAAATGCCTTGGCAGAATTGCGGTGCCTTGGCGGCGGGAAGCGGGTTCCGGGGGTGGAGTGCTGGATGATGGGGTGCCCTGGGATCTGGCCGCGTGGTGCCGTTCTTCTGCTGTGGCTGCTTGCCGGCTGTGCCACGATGCCGGATCCGCGGGACGAGGCGGCGATGGCGGCCTATGAAGAGGCCAATGATCCGCTTGAGCCCCTCAACCGCTTTGTCTTCGAGCTCAACCACTTTGTCGACGAAATGCTGGTGAAGCCCTTTGCCGGCTATTACCACATCGCGGTGCCTACGATCGCAAAGGATGCCGTGCGCAATGTGATGCGCAATCTCGACACGCCGTCGATCCTTGCCAACGATCTGATGCAGGGCCAACTCGATCGGGCCGGCGACACGGCCGGCCGCTTCCTTGTCAACAGCACGGTCGGCCTCGGCGGCATGATCGATGTCGCCGACCGGCTGGGTCTGTCCTATCACCATGAGGATTTCGGCCAGACCCTCGGCGTCCATGGCGTGGGTGAAGGCTATTACATGGTGCTGCCCGTGCTCGGCCCCAGCAACCCGCGCGATTCAACCGGCCGCCTGGTCGATTACGCGCTCAATCCGCTGATCTGGATCGGCTATGTCCACAACCTCAATTACCTGGCGCCAGCACAGTTGACCCTCGAGGGGCTCGACGCGCGCGCCCGCAATCTCAGGGCCGTGGTCGACCTGCAGAACGGCTCGGTCGATTTTACGTCACGGTCCGCAGCCTCTATCGCCAGCGCCGGCTGGACATGATCAACAACGGCATCTGAGGCCGGTGCGCCGGCCCTCGGATTGCCAGCTTTCCCGGCCCCCGCTAACCCCCGACGATCTGTGACCCGGATCACAGACGACGCAGGGCGTCAGGGATAAGGTACTTTCCATGAAGCGGGGCTCACCCAACCGTCCCCATCCCCGCTTCGTATCGCGGGCGTCCGATGCCATCCCCATCGGGCGCCCGCAACTATTTTGGGGTCATTCCATGCCTTGCCGAAGGGCCGCCCCGGTGCGACAAGAGGTTGCGCCATGTTGGGGCGATGGAGGATCCGATGCAGAGCAAGGCCAATTCCGAGCAGGTTTTCCCCGTCACCCGCAGCGACGCCGAATGGCGCCAGCGACTTTCACCCGAGCAGTATCATGTGATGCGCGGCCACGGCACCGAGCGGCCGGGCTCCTGCGCGCTCAATTTTGAAAAGCGCGCCGGGACCTTTTCCTGCGCCGGCTGCGATAGGGAACTGTTCATCTCCGGCAGCAAGTTCGAGAGCGGCACCGGGTGGCCGAGCTTCAACGATCCGGTCCCCGGCTCGATCCAAACCACCATCGACCGCAGCCTGTTCATGACGCGGACCGAGGTCCATTGCGCGACCTGCGGCAGCCATCTCGGCCATGTGTTCGAGGACGGGCCGCCGCCCACGCATCTGCGCTATTGCATCAATGGTGTCGCCATGAACTTCACGCCCGACGAAGATGCCTAGAAGCTGATCCTGGCCACGGTGGCGCGGTGGTCGGAGGGCCAGGGCGTCACCACGATCTCGGCCGCTTCCGGCTTTTCGCCGACGATGGCGGCGCTGATCACGTTGAGATCCTTGGCGCGGGCGAAGGCGAAATCGATGCGGTCATGATGATCGTCCGTCGCCGTGGGCTCGCTCGTCGGTGTCCAGGTATAAGCGGGCTTGGCGACCGGGTCCGGGAAGACGGCGCGATAGGTATCGGTGAAGCCCGCTTCCTCGATCGCCGCCGTGGTCGGGAATCGCACGGGGATGGGATTGTGCCCGGCCTTGACCGTTTCCGCCGTCCAGTCGCGGAACGATGGCTCGTTGAAATCGCCAAAGATGAAGGTGGCGTCCGCCCCCTCGGCAGCCTTCATGTCGTCGAACAGCAGTTTCAGCGCGTGCCCGCGCGTCTCCTGCGCGAACTTCACTGCCTCGGCCTCGGTCTTGATGAAGGGGAAGGCGCCATATTCGATGTCGAGCAGCTGATAGGGCTGGTAGGGCGAATCGTCGAGATGGATGTTGAAGACCCAGACCTTGCGGCCCTCCACATCGACCGGCACGCCGAGATCGTTGGGTGTCGCCGGGCCGATCGGATAGCGGCTGATGATGGCATTGGCCCAGAGCGCGTCATTGACCTTGCTCTGGTCGTAATAATGATAGCCAAGTGCCGCGGCGATCTTCTTCGCGACACTGTCGCCGGCGGCCGGGCAGACATCGGCGGTGCAATCTTCCGGCTCCAGCCGCGTTTCCTGGACGCCGATGATGTCGGCGCCCGCCGCCTTGATGACGGCCACCGTCTCGTCGACCGGCTTCTGCTCATTGCCGCCGCCGCCCCAGACATTGTAGCTCATGATGGTGAGCTCCGTCTCGGCCGCGGCCGGCGAGAGTGTCGCCGCGAGGCCCAATGGGAGTGAGAGTGCGAGTGCGGGCAGCAGACGTGTCAGGCGCATGGTGGATCCCCCGATGTGTTGGATAGCGATGTGTTGGATAGCGACGAACAGGCCTAGCAGATCGATGTTGCAATTGTCGGACGCTAGCACGGGATAGTGGGCAGTTGTCGATGACGGGATCCTCAGGCCGCGGCCTTCGGCGCCTGGATGCGGGCCAGTTCCAGGCGCAGGGTGCGTTCTGCCATCCAGAGGTCGTGGGCCATCTGCATGTTGAGCCACAGGGTCGGATCGGCGCCGAACAGGCGACCGAGGCGCAGGGCCATTTCCGGCGTCAGGCTGACGGCGCCCCGCAGGACCGCATGCAGTGACTGTCGGCTGATATGCATCTGCCGGGCCGCTTCCGAAATGCTGACACCAAGATGCTCCTGCAGAATCTCGCGGATCAGCAGACCGGGATGTGACGGTGCACGATTGGGCCGGGCGGTCACGTTCAATTCCCTCATTTTTTCTGCCGTCACGCGCGTGCCGGATTTTCTGGACGGCGCCATGATATTCCTCCGTTCAATGATATTGCTCCAGCATGACGCGCCAGGCATCGCCATCGCGCCATTCAAAGGTGATGCACCAAGGCCCGTTGACATGCATCGAATAACGCTTCGGTTTGCCATGCAGGCCGTGAAAGTCGAAACCAGGCTGATTAAGCTGCATCACATCGCTGGCGCGGTCGAGGGCGTCGAGGCGCAACAAGGCGCGCTTCTGAATGTCCGGCCGCATGCCCTTGGCGCGGCCGGTCTCAAACAGTTCTTTAAGGCTCTTGGCAAGGAATGATCTGATCATGCCTGAACGAACCGCCACTGCGTATGTAAAGTATCACGTTACATATGGCTGTCAAGGGTGGCTTTACAGGCCGGTTGACCGGATGTCTCGGCGCGGGCGTCAGCCCCCCTTATTCAGCCTTTGGTACGCAGCCGCGCGCGGCCGCCATCGATGCCGATCACCTGGCCGGTGATCCAGCCCGCATCCGGTGAAAGCAGCAGGGCCGCCAGGGCGGCGATGTCCTCGGGTTGACCCAGGCGCTGCAGCGCATGGAGCGCGCCGATGGCGTCCGCCATCTGCGCGTTGGCGAGCAAGGGCTCAGCCAGCGTCGTGCGGGTGAGCGAGGGGGCGAGGCAGTTGACGCGGATGCGGGGCGCGAGTTCAGCAGCCAGCGACCGGGTCAATCCCTCGACCGCCCCCTTGGCCATGGCGATGGCGGCATGGTTGGGAAAGCCCTGGGCCACCGCGACGCTCGATAACAACAGAACCGACGCATCGCCCGCTGCCTTGAGGCCGGGCAAGGCGGCCTGGATTGACAGGGCCGCCACCAGCGCGTTGAGGCGGTAGGCCGCCAGCATGTCTTCAGGCGTCAGGCGCGCGAGCGGCTTCAGGTCGATCGAGCCCACGGCGTAAGCGAGGCCGTCGAGGGGACCCTCGATGGCGGCAAGGCAGGTTTTGATGGTGGCGAGGTCGGTCACGTCGCAGACGCTGTGGCCGGCGCCCAGCTCCTGGGCGAGGGCGCCGAGGCGTGGCCCATCGCGGGCGATGAGATGGATCCTGCGGCCGCTGGATGCCAGCCGACGCGCAAGGGCCGCGCCGATGCCGCCGGTGCCGCCGAAGATGAGTGTGGTGCCCGTGACGCCGCCCATATCCCTGTCATCCCGTACGCTTGTGATCCTGCGATCGATACGGGGCGGCGGCGGGATCAGTTCAGGGACGTTGCCGGTGGCGCATTTATGCTGCGCAGCAAATGAATTGGAACAATGAGTTAGTCGTAGCTGAGCAGCGTCGCCTTGCCGCGGAAGATATGATAGCTGAGGGCCGAATAGGCGATGATCGCCGGCAGCACAAAAAGGGCGCCGAAGAGGATGATCAGCAGGCTCTCAGGGGCACTTGCCGCCTGGAAGAGGGTGAGCCGGTCCGGCACCACGAAGGGATAGAAGGAATAGGCGAGACCCGCGAAAGCGAGGGCGAACAGGCCAGTCACCGCGATGAAGGGCAGGCGGCACCAGCGGTCGCCCGCATCCGGCAGGTTCTTGAGCAGCACGGTGAGCACGATGAAGATGACGGCCGAGCCGATGGGGAGCGGGGCCAGCACCAGGATGGCCGGACCGCTGAACCATTTTTCGAAGATGCGGGGGCTGACCAGCGGCGAGGCGATCGAGATCGCGGCCATGCCGATGGCGGCGAAGATGAGGGCGCGCCGGGCCCAGGCGATGGCGCGGCGCTGCAGGGCCCCATCGGTCTTGATGATGAGCCAGGTGGCGCCCACCAGCATGTAGCCGGCGACCAGGCAGATCGCGGTGAGGAGGCCGAAGGCGATGGCCGCCGGATCCTGGCGGAGGCCCATGATGTAGACCCCCAGCATATAGCCCTGGGTGAGGGCGGTGAGAGCCGAGCCCGTGATGAACACATGGCTCCAGCGCCGCTTGGCGAAGCCTTCCGACTTCGCGCGGAATTCAAAGGCGACGCCGCGCAGGATGAGGCCCACCAGCATCAAGGCCACCGGCAGATAAAGGGCGCCGAGGATGATGCCGTGGGCGGCCGGGAAGGCCACCAGCAGCAGGCCCACGGCCAGCACCAGCCAGGTTTCGTTTGCGTCCCAGAAGGGTCCGACCGAGGCCATCATCCGGTCCTGTTCGCCGTCGTCGCCCAGCGCGAACAGCATGCCGATGCCGAGATCGAACCCGTCGAGCACGACATAGATGAGGATCGAGAGGCCCATGAGGCCGGCGAAGGCCAAAGGCAGCCAGATCGTGGGATCGCCGAACAGGTTGAGCATGGTGCTACTCCGCCGCTGCGAATGTGCCGGCTTCGGCAGGTTGGTCGGGGGATGGCTTCTGCCCGCGCGCGGCCTTCAGCGCGAGCCGGGTGATGACGCCCATATAGGCGATGATGAGGGCAGCATAGACGATGAGATAGAGGGTGAGGGAGAAGCCGATCATCGGCGCCGGGACGGCGCTCGCTGCATCCGCCGTGCGCAGGATGCCGGTCACCAGATAAGGCTGGCGGCCGATCTCGGTCACGTACCAGCCGGCCAGGGTCGCGACCCAGCCGGAGAAGGTCATGGCGATGAGGGTGCGCTGCAGATAGAGCGGCAGGTCGCGCCGGCGCCAGAGATAGAATGACGCGACCCACGACACCGCCAGCATGAGGAGGCCGAGGCCCACCATGATGCGGAAGGCGAAGAACAAGGGTGCGACCGGCGGATGCTCGCCCGCATAATCGTTGAGGCCCGGCACCACGCCCTCTGCCCCATGGCGCAGGATCCAGCTGGCGCCGTTGGGGATGGCGATCTCGAAATGGTTGGAGCGCGTCTCCATGTCGGGCCAAGCGAAGAGCAGCAGCGGCACATGGCTGCTGGTCTGCCAATTGCCTTCCATCGCCGCCACCTTCTGCGGCTGGTGCTCCAGCGTGTTGAGGCCGTGGAGGTCGCCCGCGACGATCTGCAGCGGGATGAGAATGGCCGCGAGATAGATGCCGGTCCGGAGGCCTGCCGTGAGGTCGGCCGCGCGATCGCCCCGCAACCAGCGCAGCGCCGAGATGCCGGCGATGAGGAAGCTCACCGTGACGCCGGACGCCAGCAGCATATGCGTAAGGCGATAGGGAAAGGAGGGGTTGAAGATGATGGCCCACCAATCCTCGGCATGGACCACGTCACCGATCATCGTGTACCCGGTGGGCGTCTGCATCCAGGAATTCAGCGCCAGAATCCAGAAGGCCGACATGGTGGTGCCGAAGGCCACCAGGAAGGTGGCGAGGCTGTGCAGCCAGTTGGGCACGCGGCGGAAGCCGAACAGCATGATGCCGAGGAAGACCGCTTCGAGGAAGAAGGCGGTCATCACCTCATAGGCGAGCAAGGGGCCGGCGACATTGCCGACCTTTTCCATATAGCCCGGCCAGTTGGTGCCGAATTGGAAACTCATGGTGATGCCGGAGACGACACCCATGGCGAAGGAGAGCGCAAAGACCTTGATCCAGAAACGATAGGCGAGAATCCAGCGATCGTCCTTGGGGTTCACGCGCCGGAGCCGGTCATGGCGCAGCTTGAAATAGAGCAGCACCCAGGCAAGGGCGATGGTAATGGTGGGAAAGAGGATGTGGAACGAGATGTTGGCGGCGAATTGCAGCCGGGCCAGAATGATGGCGTCCATGATCTTCGCCTCCCGCGGCCGCAACCGGCGGCACGACAAAATCTGGAATCACTCTAATCGGCCATCGCCGCAAAACCCAACCGGCATTTGGCCGCAGGCGGCGAAGCCGCCAATCGGCGGCATGCGGCGTATGCGCCCTTACGTCAATGAGGGGCATCGGCAGGGGCAAACAGGTCGACCGGCGCCGCCACACCGCGGACGCTGCGGGCACCCAGATGACGCATGCCGACATCCGCCGCTTCTGCAAAATCGCCCGACGCCAGGATCGGCACGCGCAGCTCCTTGGTCAAGTCCTGGATGCGGCTCGCCTGGTTGACGGCGGGGCCGATGACGGTGAAGTCGAGCCGCGTCTTGGTGCCGATATTGCCGAAGGCGACGGTGCCGGCATGAAGCCCGATGCCGAAATCGATGGCGGGTTTGCCTTCACGCGCCAAGGCGGCGTTGAGGGTGGCGAGATTCGCGCGTGCGGCGAGGGCCGCGGCCAGCGCCTGCGCATGGACCGCGTGGCGCTGTGCCGGATCGTTGATCGGAAAGACCGCGAGCAGCCCGTCACCCATGAATTTCAGGATCTGCCCATCATGGGCGGCGATGGCGTCGCCCAGCGTGTCGAAATAGCGGTTGAGCAAATCGACCATGGCGATCTCGCCCAGTTGCTCGCTCAGATGTGTGAAGGAACGGAGATCGGCCATCAGGATGGCGGCGTCGATCGGCTCGACCGCGCCGCGCTAGATCTGCCCGGCATAGACGCGGGTGCCCGCGATCTTGCCGACATAGGCGTCGAGCAGATTGAGGGCGATGATGCGGAGCGCCACCCGCTCGACATAGGGCGTCATCAGCCAGGCCATGCGCCGCAGCAGGCCCAGCCCCTGCTCGTCGCCGCCGAAAGTCCCGAACCCGCCCGGCCGCTTCGTGGCGAAGGACAGGGTGGTGGTGCGGCTGGTGTCTTGTATGGGCAGCGGCAACAGGCAGTAATCGGTGACGCCCTGGGCATGGAGGTCCTGGATGAGCGGCATGTCGGGCACCGTTTCGCCCGCGCGCCAGCGCCACGGCCGGTTGGTCTGTTCCACGACATAGACCGGGCTGCGCAGATATTCGTCGAACCCGAGGATGCCGGCGCGCGCGATCTCGCGCTCGGTGGTCGTGCCTTCATGCCAGTACATCGAGCCGCCGGAGAGTTCCGGATGCAGCACCTCGATGCCCAGCGAGATGCGGCTGAAGGGACCAGCCCAATCATGGAGGCGATCGCAGAAGCCGGCAAAGACATCGATCAACGGCAGGGCGCCGAGATTGTTGGCAAGCTGCCCGTCGCTGCGCCTGCCGGTATCACCCAGCGCCGCGCTGGCGAGCCAGGCGGAGAGGCGGCCGAAGCCGGCGTCGTCGGTGGCGGGTGTGGTCATGGGGTAGAGGATAGCCGGGGTGGAGCCTGGCGCAAACACCCCCTCTCCCCTTCAGGGAAGGCAACCGCATAGGGCAACCTCTAGGTCGTCATCCCCGGGCTTGACCCGGGGATCAGTCCGCAACTGAGGGACAGAGCCCAGTCAAACCAGATGCCCGGGTCAAGCCCGGGCATGACGGCTTATAAAACAATCGAGCGGAAGGATTACACCGACAGTCACCTCTCCCTTACGACAGTTTCAGTGCCAGCCTGACGGCGCCCCAATGTCTGCCGGCGGCCTTGATCGGCGCGTCGATTTCCTTCAGCACGACGAACTTGCCGCCGCCCATGTCGCGGGCATAGGTCTGCACCACGGTCCTGGTGGCGCGGCCGGCGAGGGTCCCGGCGCGGTCGGTATAGATGCGGCGGTTCCTGGAATTGGCGGTGTTCCACACGGTCTCGCCGGGCTTCTGTGGCGCCGAATACTTCTTGTTGTGGGCGGCGATATAGCCCTTGCGGTCGATGACGCAGCAGAAGACCAGGCGCGAATCCTTTTCCAGCGGTGGCTCGATGAAAGGCGGGAACAGGCGCTCGACCAGGTTGGTGTGGCGCGCCATGACCTGCTGCGGGTCGGTGCCGGCGATCGGGACATATTCGACGTCGAAGAGATCGTCCGGCGTGATGCTGCGGTCCTTGATCGCCTGTTCGAGCGCTTCCGAGGCGCGGTGTGCGACATCGTTGGCAAGCTGCATGTAGGGCTCGTCATCCTTGCCCGACTGCACCAGCTGCGCTTCGAGCGCCGCCACTTCGGTGGCGCCGGGCTCGATGAACTGGATATGGATGCCGAGCGGGTCCTGGCTGATGAGGCGCGCCTTGAAATGGCCGACACCTTTCAACTCGCAAGCGCCGTCGCCCGGCTTCAGCACGGCATTGCCATCCGCCACCACGAGGACACCAGTGGTCGAGACATCGCCGGTGAAACCGGTCACCTCCTGTCCGCCGAAATTGCCGCGGAAGGCGATGGCGGCCGTGCGGCGCGGGGCGCCGCGGCGGTTGCCGCCGACCGAGGAGCGCAGGATGACATAGAGGCGCTGCTGCAAGGCGGAGATGTCGCGGTTGACGAGTGCCGAGAGATCGTTGACCTGGCCCGGGGTGACGCCGGTGAGTTCCACCCCGTCCAGCATGCGGGCGACATTGTCGGCCACCGACCGGGTCGAGGCCGCGGCCTGGCCGGCGCTTTCCATGATCTCGGCGGTGGCGGTGCGCTGCTCCTCGCTGGCGCGCGCCACCTCGACGGTGACGGCGTCGATGTCGCGGATGCCGCCAGCCACGGAATCGACGATGCCCACTGCCTTGGCGGTCGATTGCGTGATCGCCTCGGCCTGGGCGTTGACCTGGGCGATGCCGTCCTCGGTCTGCTTGGCGAGGCTTTTGACTTCATCGGCCACGATCGCGAAGCCCCTGCCCATCTCGCCGGCGCGCGCCGCCTCGATGGTGGCGTTCAGGGCCAGCATGCGGGTGCGCGCGGCGATCTCCTGGATCATGGTGACGACATTGCCAATGCTGGATGCGGTCTGGGCCAGACCCGCCACTTCGCTGTTGGCAATCTCGGCGCCTTCGCGCGCCTGGTTGGCGAGCTTGGTGGAATGGCCGATCTGGGTGGAGATCGAGCGGCTTGAGGCCTCAAGCTCCGCGGTGGCGCTGGCCACCGTCTCGACGCTTTGATTGGTGGTCGCCACCAGATTGTTGACCTCCTGCGCCATGTCGCGCAGATGGCCGGCCGTCTGCGCCAGCTGCAGGGCACTCTCGGAGAGTTTGTTCGACTGGATGGTGATGTCGCCCACTGTCTCCTTGACCTCGTTCTCGAGGGTCTCGGTCAGCTGCAGCATTTCGCGCTTCAGATCTTCCTCATTGCGCTGGCGGCTTTCTTCCTGCTTGCGGCGAAGCTCCTCATTCTCGCGCGCATTGTTGCGGAAGATCTCGACCGCGCGCGCCATCGCGCCGATCTCGTCACGGCGACCCGAGGACGGAATCTCGATCTCGTTCTGACCGGCAGCCAGCTGCGTCATGGTTCCCGTCATGCGGATGATCGGGCGGATGACATAGAGCGCCATGGCGGCGATGCCGGCAGCAACCAGAGCCAGCACGATGACAGTGACGGTCCAGACGATGGCGGTGTAGCTGCTGTCGGTGGCGGCGGCGGCGCTCTCGGTGCCGGCATTGGCGGCGTTGGCGCCGGCCACGATCTCGTCCACCACCTTGCGATGGGCCTGATAGGCAGCGCTCACCGCATCATAGGCGCCAGCGATGGCCGCCTGGTCGTTCTGCTCGATGGCGGGGAGCAGCGCGTCGATGGCGGCGAAGAATTTCACCACCTCGGCATGGCTGTCCTCGGTGAGCTTCTGGCGGAGGCCCGCATCGTAATCGGCGGTCAGCCAATATTCATGGCGCAGATCGTAATCCTTGCGCAGCTGCACCAGACGATCGCGCCGCGCGGCAAGCTCGCCCGGATTGTTCACGGCGAGCGTCGCCTCGAGATAGGCTTCGATGACATATTCCGGCGGCGGCAGGATGTCGGCGATGAGGTCCTTGCCGAGGACGATCTGCCGATAATGCGGGCCGCCGACCTTCAACTCGTTCAAGGCCAGGGAATTGGTGACGAGGATGGCCGCAAAGCCGCCGACGATCAGCACGCCGAACAGGATGATGGCCTTGGCAAGGCTGAGGCGCATTGGAATAGGTACTCAAAGGGTTAAGTCGGTTGCCACCTGTCACTCTAGGGACAGGGTTTTAATGGTGGGTTAGTCGCAGGAGCGCTGGAAGACCGACGAAGGTCGCAACAGGCTGCGACATATTGCGCCGCACCCGTGCCAGGAAGGCCGTGCCGGGAATGGGCCTGTGCCGGTGCCGCGGCATGATCGCCGTCAACATGTCTTAACATCCCAAATGCCGGTCTGATCGATTTCATCCATGACTGATGGCGGGACAATCCATTTCTCCGCACCGGCCGACGGGGTCATGATGCTGACTGACACATCGACCACACCCAATCGACAACACTCAAGGGAGCCGCAGCCATGAATGACGTCAAAGCCGAGGCAAAATGCCCGTTCCACAATCCCGCCAATCCCGGCGCCACGAACAAGGATTGGTGGCCCAACCAGCTGCGGGTGGAAATTCTCAACCAGCATTCGGAACGCTCCGACCCGATGGGCGATGATTTCGACTATGCCAGGGCGTTCAAGAGCCTCGACCTCGCGGCGGTGAAGGCCGATCTCAAGGCGTTGATGACGCAGTCGCAGGATTGGTGGCCGGCCGATTTCGGCCATTACGGGCCGCTCTTCGTCCGCATGGCCTGGCACAGCGCCGGCACCTATCGCATCGGCGACGGGCGCGGCGGCGCCGGTGGCGGGCAGCAGCGCTTCGCGCCTTTGAATTCCTGGCCTGACAATGTCAGCCTCGACAAGGCGCGGCGCCTGATCTGGCCGGTGAAGCAGAAATACGGCGCGAAGATCTCCTGGGCCGATCTCATCATCCTCACCGGCAATGTGGCGCTGGAATCGATGGGCTTCAAGACGTTCGGCTTCGGCGGCGGCCGCGCCGACGTGTGGGAGCCGGAGAACAATGTCTATTGGGGCAAGGAAACCAGCTGGCTCGGCGGCGACAAGCGCTATTCGGGCGAGCGCGATCTCGAGAACCCGTTGGCGGCGGTGCAGATGGGCCTCATCTATGTCAACCCGGAAGGCCCCAACGGCAATCCCGACCCGCTCGCCGCCGCCAAGGATATCCGCGAGACATTCGCGCGCATGGCGATGGATGACGAGGAGACCGTGGCGCTCATCGCCGGCGGCCATACGTTCGGCAAGACCCATGGCGCGGGCCCGGCCAGCCATGTCGGCGTGGAACCGGAAGGTGCCGATCTTGCGGAACAGGGTCTGGGCTGGAAGAGCAGCTTTGGCAGCGGCGTCGGCGCCGATGCGATCACCAGCGGCCTCGAAGTCATCTGGACCACGACGCCGACCAAATGGAGCAACAATTTCTTCTGGAACCTGTTCGGCTATGAATGGGAACTGACCAAGAGCCCGGCCGGCGCCCATCAATGGACGCCCAAGGGCGGCGCCGGTGCGGGTTCGGTGCCGGATCCCTTCGACAAATCGAAGCGCCGCGCGCCCGCCATGCTCACCACCGACATCGCCCTCAAGGTCGATCCCATCTACGAGAAGATCTCGCGGCGCTTCCATGAAGATCCGGATGCCTTCGCCGATGCGTTTGCGCGCGCCTGGTTCAAGCTCACCCATCGCGACATGGGACCGCGCGCCCGCTATCTCGGCACCGACGTGCCGACGGAAGAACTGATCTGGCAGGATCCCGTGCCGGCGGTGGATCACAAGCTGGTCGAGGACAAGGATGCGGCCGATCTCAAGGCCAAGATCCTCGCCTCGGGTCTTTCCATCGCCGAATTGGTCTCGACCGCCTGGGCCTCGGCCGCAACCTTCCGCGGCTCCGACAAGCGCGGCGGCGCCAATGGCGCGCGTATCCGCCTAGCACCCCAGAAGGATTGGGAGGTCAACCAGCCGGCGCAGCTGGCCAAGGTGCTCAAAGTGCTGGAAAGCATCCAGGCCGAGTTCAACAAAGCGGGCGGCGGCAAGAAGATCTCGCTGGCCGATCTCATCGTGCTGGCCGGCAACGCAGCGGTGGAAGCGGCGGCGAAGAAGGCGGGTCATGCCGTGACGGTGCCCTTCACCGCCGGCCGGACCGATGCAAGCCAGGCGCAGACCGATGTCGAAGCCTTCGCGGTGCTGGAGCCGGTCGCCGACGGCTTCCGCAACTACCAGAAGGGCAAGCGGGGGTCGATCGCCGAGCATCTGCTGGTCGACAAGGCCAATCTGCTCACCTTGACGGCGCCGGAAATGACGGTGCTGGTGGGCGGCCTGCGCGTGCTCGGTGCCAATGCCGGCGGCGTACCCCACGGTGCCTTCACCAGGCGGCCGGAAACGCTGAGCAACGACTTCTTCGTCAACCTCCTCGACATGGGCACGGAATGGCAGGCCGTGAGCGATGCCAAGGAAATCTATGAAGGCCGCGACCGCAAGTCGGGCGAGGTCAGGTGGACCGGCACCCGCGTCGACCTGGTGTTCGGCTCGAACTCGATCCTCCGCGCCCTCGCTGAAGTCTATGGCAGCGCTGACGCGGAAAAGAAGTTCGTGCGCGATTTCGTGGCGGCGTGGGGAAAGGTGATGAACTTCGACCGCTTCGATCTTGCCTGAACCACAGTTACCCCTCCCCTCATTTAAGGGGGGAGGGGTGAGTTTCTCTCGATCGACGAAACGCTCTAGATGAAGCTGAGCCCGACGCCGCAGGCCGAGACGAGCGCCAGAGTGCCGAACACGCCGAGGCGGAGGCGGAACAAGGCGATGGCCGCAAGCAGGGCCAGAGCCCCGGCAGCAAAATCGATGCTGGCCGGCACCGGCAGGTCGATGGAGAGCGGCCCGATCCTGACCGTTTCCTGTGCGGTGAAGATCACCTGGAGCGCGAACCACAAAGCGAGGTTCGCGATGACGCCCACCACAGCCGCGGTGATGGCGGCAAGGCCACCGGCGAGCAGGCGGCTCCCTTGCATTTTCTCGATCCAGGGGGCGCCGATGAAGACGAAGGCAAAGCACGGTACAAACGTCACCCACAATGTGATGGCAGCGCCGATCAGCGCGCCCGGCACGCCGCCGTCGCGATAGCCGGCCAGGAAGCCCACGAATTGCAGCACCAGGATGAGCGGCCCCGGTGTCGTCTCGGCGAGACCCAACCCGGTCAGCATCTCGGCCGAGGTCAGCCAGCCATAGGTGGCGACCGCGTCCTGCGCCACATAGGCCAGCACCGCATAGGCGCCGCCCATGGTGACCACCGCCATCTTGGAAAAGAAGGCGGCGATATCGCCATAGGTCCCGCCGACAAGGAAGATGAGGATCAAGGCCGGCAGCAGCCACAGGATAAGGGCACCCAGGCCGGCCCATCTTGCACCGCGCGCCAGCTCTGCCGCGCGGCGTGGCTCACGCAACAGCAGGCTATCGATCAGGGCTGGTACATCCTTATCGCCCGCTTCGTGCCAGCGATGAGTGAAGGCGCGCGGCAAGAGGAGGCCTATCAGCCCAGCGCCGATCACCACCAGCGGGAACGGGATCCTGAGCAGGAAGAGGCCGATGAAGGCTGCGGCGGCCATCGCATAGGCCGCGCGGCCCTTGAGCGCGCGCCGGCCGATGCGCAGCAGAGCTTCGACCACCAGCACCAGCACCGCGCATTTCAGGCCGAAGAACAGACCTGCCATCAGCGGCAGATGGCCCAGCAGCACGAAGGCGAGCGAGAGCCCCAGCATGACAAGGGCACCGGGCAGGATGAAAAGAATGCCCGCGGCCAGGCCACCTTTCACGCCATGCATCAGCCAGCCGAGATAGGTGGCGAGCTGCTGGGCTTCGGGTCCCGGCAGCAGGGTGCAGAAATTGAGCGCGTGGAGGAAGCGCCGCTCCCCCACCCAGCGCAATTCGTCGACCACCACCTTGTGCATGAGGGCGATCTGCCCGGCCGGCCCGCCGAAGGAGAGGAGGCCGATCTTCAGCCAGACGCGGAGCGCCGTGCCGAATGTCGGCAGGCGCGGGTGATCATCGCTCATGCGTCACGGGGTCCTGCATTGGGCCAGTTATGTGATTCCGCCACGGCATCGCGGCACCAGCGATAGAAGGCATCGTAGAGCGCCATGGTGGCATCCAATTGTTGCAGATCGTCGCGGTACATGCGCGAGAAGCCGAGTGAGGCCGCGAGCAGCCCGGCCGATTGCGGGCTGAGGTCGAGGCGGTCGGTATCGGCGCCGCGTACGATCGTGGCGAGGCGCTTGAGCGGCGCGGCATCGAGGCCGAACTCCTGCAGCATGACGTCGAAGCTGCACATCTCGCCGCGATGGCTCCAGAACACGCCGTCGATGTCGAAGGGTGTCGCGTTGAAGCGCTCGGCCACATTGAGGACCTCGGATTGCGCGACATAGAGGAAGACCGCGTCGCGGTCGATGAAGCGGCGGATGAGCCAGGGGCAGGCGATGCGGTCGATCTTGGGCCTGGCGCGGGTGACCCAGACGGTGCGGCCATCGGCCTTTCGCGCCGGCAAAGCCGCATCGTTCCGCAACAGGCCACCGCCGGCGACCCAGGCTTCGTGGCCGCCCTCGAGACTCTCGGCGGGAATGCCGGCCTGGCGCAGCCAGGCAGCGACACCTTGGCTGAGCTTCAGGCCGCGCTGGCAGGTGACGATGGCGGTCTTGCCGGCGAAATCCGGCGCCCATTCGGCAACTGTCCGATAGTCGCGCCGGATCGCGGTCGGAACCGAGCGCGGGTCGCTCGCATAATCCTCGTCGTCGCGCACGTCGATGATGATCGGCGCATCGGGCAGGCCGATGAGGCGCGAGAACTGGGCGATTGTGATGGAATCGGGGCCGGGCATGTGACGTCCACTCCTTAGCGGGAGACAGGACGCGATTCTCTAGCCAAGGCCTCACGGGGCGATCGCGGTCAACCCCTTGGGGCCATCTTGCTGAATCTAGGCGACGGCTGTCAAGGGCGTGCCGATAGTGGGTGTGCTCAGCGGATAGGGACTGCCGTCGGCGCGCCGGCCGGTGAGGAGGTCGGGATCGAGGGCGCTCAAGGCCGCGAACTGGCTGAGGAAGATCTGCCCGCCGCCCATCCCAAGATGATCCAGGAAATCGCTGCGGTGGAGCGCGTCCATGACCGGGCCCTTCACCTCGGAGAGATGGAACACGGCGCCGGCATCCTTCAGGCGGTGCTGGATCGCTTCCAGGCTTTCCAAGGCACTGGCATCGATGAGGTTGACCGCCGGGCACATCAGCACGACATGGCGCAGGGCCGGACGTGCCGCGATCTCGGCATAGATGCGGTCCTCAAGCGCGCGGGCATTGGCGAAATAGAGACTCTCATCGACCCGGATGCTGAGCACCGTGTCGCTCACCAGGACGCGGTGGCGTTCGACATTGCGGAAATGCTCGGTCTCCGGCACCAGGCCCACGATCGCGACATGGGGCCGGCTGGTGCGCCACAGGAACAGCACCAGCGACAGCACGACGCCGGTGAGGATGCCGGGTTCGACGCCGATGCCCAGCACCACGATCATGGTCGCGGCCATGGCGATGAAATCGTGGCGCGAGTAACGCCAGACGCGCGGCAGGGCGCCAAGATCGACCAGCGACAGGACGGCGACGATGATGGTGGCGGCCAGCACCGCCTGCGGCAGGAAGTGAAAGAGTGGTGTCAGCAGAAGTGCTGTGAGGAGGATGCCGAGCGCCGTCAGGGCACCGGCCAAAGGCGTCTCGGCGCCGGCATCAAAGTTAACGACCGAGCGGGCAAAGCCGCCGGTCACCGGAAAGCCGCCGGTGAAGGCCGCGGCGAGATTGGCGGTGCCGAGGCCCATCAGCTCATTGTCCGGCGTGATGCGCTGGCGGCGCTTGGCGGCGAGTGTCTGGGCGACCGAAATCGATTCGACGAAGCCCACCAGGCTGAGGAGCAATGCGCCACCCAGCAGCGACGACCAGAGATCGGCGTCGAAGCGCGGGATAGTGAGCGGCGGCAAACCTTGCGGAATGGCACCGACAATTTTGACGCCCTGGCTGTCGAGGGCGAAGAAGGCGACACTCAAGGTCGAGACGATGACCGCCGCCACGGGACCTGCCTTGGCGATGATTTCGGCCATGCGCGGGCCGAGGCCGGTCTTGATCAGCAGCGGCTTCAGCGATTTACGGACCCAGAATAGGAAGAGGGTGGCGCTGAGGCCGATGATGAGTGTGGGCAGGTTGACGGCACCCAATTGCGATGCGAGCGCCATGGCTATTTCCGGCAGCGTGTCGCCGCCGGCCTTCAGGCCCAGGATATGCTTCAACTGGCTGGCGGCGATGAGAATGCCTGAGGCGCTGATGAAGCCGGAGATGACCGAGTGGCTGAGGAAGTTGGAGAGGAAGCCGAGGCGCAGCACCGCCATCGCCACCAGCATGAGGCCGGAGAGGAAGGCCAGCACCAGGGCTGCTTCGATATAGAGCGGCGAGCCAGGGGCGGCGATCTTGGCGGCGGCGGCCGCCGTCATCAGCGAGATGACGGCGACCGGCCCCACGGCCAGCGTGCGGCTGGTGCCGAAGATGCCATAGGCGATGAGCGGCAGGATGCTGGCATAGAGGCCGATATAGGGCGGCAGTCCCGCCAGCATCGCGTAAGCGAGGCTCTGCGGGATGAGCATGATGGTGACGATGATTGCCGCCACCGCATCATTGCCGAACATCTGCGCGTTATACTGCCGCGCCCACACGATCGAGGGCAGCCATTGCTCCAGGCGGGACATGGTCTTTGCCTATTGGCCTATTTACGCGGCGGGACGGCGCTGGGATCGACGCAGGCCGCAGCCGCTTCATGGGCCTGGGGCTGATGCGGCAGGATGGTCGGCGTTGCCAGCCATTCGCGCCCCTTCAGCATGAGGTCGAAATAGAGCCAGGGCAGCAGCGAGACCTTGGCGAACCAGGCGCTCCAGCGGGGCTTGGTGGAATCCCACGGGAAGCTCGGCAGCAATTTGCCGCCATAGCCGAACTCCGCCATGATCACCTTGCCGCGTTCGACGGTGAGCGGGCAGGAACCATAGCCGTCATAGATCGCGCGCGGGTTCTTGCCGTCGATGATTGCGAGCACATTATCGGCGACGATCGGCGCCTGCTTGCGGATGGCGGCCGCCGTCTTGGCATTGGGCGTCGAGCCGGCATCGCCCAAGGCAAAGACATTGCCGAATGATTTGTGGCGCAGGGTCTCGGGATCGACATCGACCCAGCCGGCGCCGTCGGCCAGCGGCGAATTGCGGATGAATTCCGGCGATGATTGCGGCGGCACGACATGGATCATGTCGAAGCTCTTGGTGACGCGATCGACCGAACCATCTTCCTGCTTCACCTCGAACACCGCCATCCGGTTCGGGCCGTCGATCGATTTCAGATTGCTGTTGAAGGCGAGGTCGGCGCCGTAGCGCGTCACATACTTCATCAGCGGCGGGACATATTCCTTGACGCCGAACAGCACGCCGCCGGCATTGTTGAACTCGACCTTGATGTTCTTGAGGACGCGCTGCTTCTCCCAGTGATTGCAGGAGAGATACATGGCCTTCTGCGGGGCGCCGGCGCATTTGATCGGCATCGGCGGCTGGGTGAAGAGAGCGGTGCCGCCCTTCATGCCCTGCACCAGTTCCCAGGTATAGGGCGCAAGATCGAATTGATAGTTGGAGGTGACGCCGTTCCGGCCCAGGGTTTCCTTGAGGCCCTCGATGAGATCCCAGCGCAGCTCGAGGCCGGGGGCGGCGATCAGGGTCGAATAGCCGATCGGCGTGCCGTCCTCGAGCAGCACGGCATTGCCGGCGGGTTCAAATTTGGCGACCGCCGCCTTGATCCAGTCGACGCCCTCGGGGATGCAATCCGCCATCGGGCGCGAGGTCTTGCGGCGGTCGAACACGCCGCCGCCGACCAGGGTCCAGCCGGGCTGGTAGTAATGCGTGTCCTTGGGCTCGATGATGGCGATCTTGAGCGTGGGGCGGCGGCGCAGGAGGCTCGCCGAGACGGCACAGCCGGCGGCGCCACCACCCACGACGACCACGTCGAAGCTCTTGGCCGGCCGGGCCGGCGTGCCGATGGCGCCGCTGCTGATCGTGCCGCTGTCGCCGGCCTGCCAGCGTGCCTCGAGGCGCGGCCGCAGCGGGTTGAGGTCGTAGCCCGCATCGGCCGCGACGCCGATGATGACGGCCGGATCAAGACGAGAGGCTTCGGTCAACGCCCACAAGGTGGTCGAGCGCGTGCCGGTGCGGCAGAAGGCGAAGACCGGCCCGCGCAGGTCGCGCAGGGCGGCGCGGAACGCCTCGATATCGGCCTCGGTCACCTGACCGGAGATGACGGGAATGTGGCGATAGGCAAGGCCATGTCGCTTGGCCGCTGCTTCAAGCTCGGCGGAGCCCGGCTGGTCGTCGCCTTCGCGGTCCGGCCGGTTGTTGATGATGGCGTGATAGCCGCGCGCGGCCAGCGTGCCGATATCGGCCTCGCTGATTTGGGGGGCGACCGAGAGGAAAGGCGTCAGGCGGCGGAGATGTTCCATGGCATCGTTCCTTTGCGGCGAAGGTCAGAGCGCGTTGAGCGGCAGCTTCAGATAGGAAACGCCATTGTCCTCGGCCGGCGGCATGTGGCCGGCGCGCATGTTCACCTGCACCGAGGGCAGGATGAGGCGCGGCATGTCGAGCTTGGCATCGCGCGCCTTCCGCATGGCGACGAATTCGTCCTCGCTCTTGCCGGCGCCGACATGGATGTTGTTGTGCTTCTCGGCACCGACCGTGGTTTCCCAGACATAGGCGGTGCGGCCCGTGGGCAGGTAATCGTGGCACATGAAGAGGCGCGTACTCTCGGGCAGGGCGAAGATCTTCTGGATCGAGCGGTAGAGGATGCGCGCATCGCCGCCGGGGAAGTCGCAGCGCGCGGTGCCGTAATCCGGCATGAACAAAGTGTCGCCGACAAAGCCCGCATCGCCGATGAGATAGGTCATGCAGGCCGGCGTGTGGCCGGGCGTGTGCATGGCTTTGGCTTCGATCGAGCCCAGCTTGAAGGTCTCGCCATCCTTCAGCAGGCGGTCGAACTGGCGGCCGTCGCGGGCGAATTCGGTGCCGGCGTTGAAGACCTTGCCGAACACGTTCTGGATGGTGACGATCTCTAAGCCGATGGCGAGCCGGCCGCCGACCTTTTCCTTGAGGTAGGGGGCGGCCGAGAGATGGTCGGCATGGACATGGGTTTCCAGCAGCCATTCGACCGTGACGCCCTTTTCCTTCACATAGGCGATGAGCGCATCGGCGGATTTCGTGCTGGTGCGGCCGGAGGGTGCATCGAAATCGAGCACGGAATCGACGATCGCCGCCTTCTTGGTGGCTGGATCGATGACGACATAACTGACGGTGAAGGTCTCGGGATCGAAGAAGCCCTTCACATCGGGGCGCGTATTGGCGGTCATGTGGCGTCTCCTCCTGGATGTCGATTGTCGTGCTTCGGTTTTCCACCGAATCAGTGTTAAATCTTGCAGGTCTTTCAGAGGCTTAACGCGCGCCCCTGTCAGCCCTGTTCGCCACCCTCCTCGCAAAAGGGCTGGCAATAGGTCGCGTAGAGAAATTCGATCAGCTTGCGCACATCGACGCGGTCGAGGGCATAGAGCATGTTCTGTCCGTCGCGCCGCGCACTGACGATGCCGTCCTTGCGCAGCAGGGCCAGCTGTTGCGACACGGCCGGTTCCTTCATGTCGATGAGGCGCGCCAACTCAGAAACCGAGCGCTCCTGCTCCACCAGCTGGCAGAGGATCAGCAGCCGCTTGGGGTTGCCGAGCGACTTCATCAGCTCGCTCACCTTGTCAGCCGTCTCGAGAAGATCTTGTACCTGCATATCTGCAGATATCTGCAATTATTCAGGCCTGCGCAAGAGATTTCGCCTGCGCCATCCTGACGCAGGTCTATCTGGCGTCGTTAAAGCCCGGAAATTGCATGGAAAAGAGGGCGAGGCTGATGGGCGAGAGGGGCTCGCGGTCGGGGACGACCAGGCCCACCTGGCGGCTGATATCGGGTTCGGTGAGGTCGAGGGCGACCGCCCCGGAGGGCATGCCCAGGACCTGGATCAGGGATTTGGGCACGATGCTGGAGAGGCGGCCGGAGCGCACATGGGCGCAGAGATTGACCACCGAATTGGTCTCGAGCTGCGGGCGGGGGCTGCAATCCAGCGATTTGAAGATGGCGTCGATGATGCGCCGGTTCTGCATGTTTGGGGTGAGCAGGCAAAGCGGCAGTTCCGCCGCTTGGCGCCAAGTGGCGACCCGCGCGGTGCCCAGGGGGCCATGCTCCGGCGTCAGCAGCACATAGCGCTCGGTGTAAAGCGGGCGCTGCAATACGCCCTTCAGCGGCTCGGATTCGAGATAGGTGATGCCGGCCTCGAGCTCAAAATGATCGATGCCCTGCTGGATCTCGGCCGAGCTTGTCGACCAGACGGTGACGCGCACCTGCGGGTGGCGGTCGTAAAGCGGGTCGGTGACCAGGGGCACCAGGGGGAGCGCCGAGGGAATGACGCCGAGGCGCAGCGTGCCGGTCAGACTCCGCTTGGCGTTCTGGATGCCCTGGCGGAGTGAATCATAGTCGGAAAGGATGCGCCGCGCCCAGAGCAGCACCTCCTGGCCCTCCGGCGTGAAGCCCTTGAAGCGCTTGTCGCGATCGACCAGGGGGACACCGAGTTCCTCCTCGAGCTGCTTGATCGCGGTCGAGAGGGCCGGCTGCGTGATGTTGCAGGCGGCAGCGGCGCGGGCGAAATGCCGCTCGCGGGCAAGGGCTGCGAGATAGACGAGCTGGCGCACGAGCATGCTAGCTCCGGCGCCTCCTGGTCACGCGCTCTTCGACAGATTGGGTTGCGTTTCAGCAAGATGCTGCAGGGCCTTCAAGGCGATCGGCTTCAGCCCGGCGCCGCCGGCGTTGAGATGCGCGAAGATGCCCTGGCGCATGCGCGGGTCCCAGAATTTGTGGATATGGACCGAGACGCCTTCGACGGCTTCGGCTTCCGGATAGCTCTGGAAGAAATCGGCGATCTGGTTGGCCATCGAGACGAGGCGATCATTGTTCACGGCCGGAAACTCCTAAAGCGAAATGCGTTCTGGATGGGTGACGACGAGCGCGCTGTCATCGCGCGCCAAGGCGAGCAAGGTGATGCCGGCCTCGTCAGCGGTGCGCCGCGCCATCAGGGTCGGCGCCGAGACGGAGACCAGGATGGGCATGCCGGCGATGACCGCCTTCTGCACCATCTCGACCGAGCAGCGGCTGGTGATGACGCAGAAGCCGTTCTTGGGATCGAGGCCCGATCCCATGACCGCGCCGATGAGCTTGTCGAGCGCGTTGTGGCGGCCGACATCCTCGCGCACCAGCAGCAGCTTGCCATCCCGGTCGCAGAAGGCCGCGGCATGGAGCGCATAGGCCTGGGCATTGTAGGTCTGCGCCGCCGGCAAAGTGGCCAGGGCATGCTTGATCGCGCCAAGTGAAATCTTCGTATCGCCAGATACCTTGGGCAGATCGCGCGCCACGGCTTCCAAACTGTCGAGGCCGCAGAGGCCGCAGCCGGTGCGCCCGGCGATGGTGCGGCGGCGCTCCTTCAAGCGCCAGAAGGAGCCGGGGGCAAGATCGATGATGAGCTCGATGCCCTTCGCGTGCGGGATCGCCTCGACACCGCGGATCTCGGATGATTGCTCGATGATGCCTTCGCTCAAGGAGAAACCGCGGGCGAAATCCTCGAGGTCGGCGGGGCTCGCCATCATCACGGCATGGGAGACGCCGTTATAGACGAGGGCCACCGGCACCTCCTCCGCCAGCATGTCGAGCCGGTCGAGGATGGTGCCGTCATAGCGCAGCTGCCGCAGCTTCACAGGCGCCACGACCGGCGGCATGTCGGCAGCCAATAAGCTTTCCTGGGGTGGTTCGCTGTTGTCCTGCTTCAGGCGCTTGTCCATCGGTCTATTCGGCTGCCTTGTGGATGCGGCGGGTGGCGTCGCGGAACAGGGCGTTCTCGCGCTGCCATTCCGACTGATGGTTGGAGAGCCGCACCTCGACCGCCGTCACCTTGTATTCCGGGCAGTTGGTCGCCCAGTCGGAGAAGTCGGTGGTGATGACGTTGGCGCCGGTGCCGACATGGTGGAAGGTGGTGTAGACCACGCCGGGCTGCATGCGTTCGGAGATGACGGCCTTGAGGCTCGTCTCGCCGACGCGGCTCACCACCGCCACATTATCGCCGTCGCGGATGCCGCGCTGCTCGGCGTCATGGGCGTGGATCTCCAGCACGTCCTCGGGATGCCAGGCGACATTCTCGGTGCGCCGTGTCTGGGCGCCGACATTGTACTGGGAGAGGATCCGGCCGGTGGTGAGGATGAGCGGGAAGCGCGGCCCCACCCGTTCCTCGGTCGGCACGAATTCGGTGATCATGAAGCGGCCGAGCCCACGCACGAACCTGTCGATATGCATGGTGGGCGTGCCGTTGGGCGCGGCGTCGTTGCAGGGCCATTGGATCGAGCCCATTTCCTCGAGGCGCTGGTAGGAGACGCCCTTGAAGGTGGGCGTCAGATGCGCGATCTCGTCCATGATCTCGGAAGGATGCGTGTAGTCCATCCTGTAGCCCAGCGCGTTGCTGAGCATCATGGTCACCTGCCAATCGGCATAGCCCGGCATCGGCGGGATGGCCTGGCGCACCATGTTGATGCGGCGCTCGGCATTGGTGAAGGTGCCGTCCTTTTCGAGGAACGTGGTGCCCGGCAGGAAGACATGCGCGTAGTTCGCGGTCTCGTTCAAGAAGATGTCCTGCACGACCACGCATTCCATCGCCTCGAGGCCGGCGGTCACATGCTTGGTGTTGGGATCGGATTGGGCGATATCCTCGCCCTGGATGTAGATGCCCATGAAGGTGCCGTCGACGGCGGCATCCAGCATGTTGGGAATGCGCAGGCCCGGTTCCGGATCGAGGGTCACACCCCAGGCCGCTTCGAACTGGTGGCGCACGGCGTCGGTCGCGATATGGCGGTAGCCCGGCAGTTCATGGGGGAACGAGCCCATGTCGCAGGAGCCCTGCACATTGTTCTGCCCGCGCAGCGGATTAACACCGGCGCCGACATGGCCGATATTGCCGGTCGCCATGGCGAGATTGGCCATGCCCATGACCATGGTCGAGCCCTGGCTGTGTTCGGTGACGCCGAGGCCGTAATAGATGGCGGCGTTCCTGACGCTGGCATAGAGACGCGCGGCTTCGCGGACATCGGCCGCCTTCACGCCGGTATATTTTTCCATTTCCTCCGGCGCATGACGCTTGTCGGAAACAAAATCGCGCCAGCGGTTGAATTCCGCCATGTCGCAACGCTCCGCGACATAATCTTCCTGCACCAGTCCTTCGGTCACGATGACATGGGCCATGGCGTTGATCATGGCGACATTGGTGCCGGGCTTCAGCGGCAGATGATATTGCGCCTGGATGTGCGGCGACTTCACCAGATCGATGCGCCGAGGATCGATGACGATGAGCTTGGCGCCCTGGCGCAGGCGTTTCTTCAAGTGGCTCGCGAACACCGGATGGCCGTCGGTCGGGTTGGCGCCGATCACCATCACGACGTCGGCTTCACGCACCGAATCGAAATTCTGCGTGCCGGCCGAGGTACCCAGCGTGGTCGAGAGGCCGTAGCCGGTGGGCGAATGGCAGACGCGGGCGCAGGTATCGACATTGTTGGTGCCGAAGGCGGCGCGGATCAGCTTCTGTACCAGATAGGTTTCTTCATTGGTGCAGCGCGAGCTGGTGATGCCGCCAACCGAGGTGCGGCCGTATTTCTTCTGGATGCGCTTGAATTCGGAGGCCGCGTGGTTGATCGCCTCTTCCCAGCTGACTTCGGTCCAGGGGTCGGTGATCTTGGCGCGGATCATCGGCTTGGTGATGCGGTCCTGATGCGTGGTGTAGCCCCAGGCGAAACGGCCCTTGACGCAGGAATGGCCGTGATTGGCCTGGCCGTCCTTGTAGGGGACCATGTTGACGACTTCGGTGCCGCGCAATTCGGCCTTGAACGAGCAGCCGACGCCGCAATAGGCACAGGTGGTGACGACCGAATGTTCCGGCTGGCCGGCTTCGATGATGGTCTTTTCCATGAGCGTCGCCGTGGGGCAGGCCTGCACGCAGGCACCACAGGAGACGCATTCGGACCCTAAGAAATCTTCCTTCTGGCCGGGCGAGACGGTGGAGGCAAAGCCGCGGCTGTCGATGGTGAGGGCGAAGGTCCCCTGCACTTCCTCGCAGGCACGCACACAGCGCGAGCAGACGATGCATTTCGAGGCATCGAAGGTGAAATAGGGATTGCTCTCATCCTTCTGGGCGTCGAGATGGTTGGCGCCCTTGAAACCGTAGCGCACATCGCGCAGACCCACCACACCGGCCATGTCCTGCAATTCGCAATTGCCGTTGGCGGGACAGGTCAGGCAGTCGAGCGGATGATCGGAGATATAGAGTTCCATGATGTTGCGGCGGAGCTTCGCGAGCTTGCCGGTCTGGGTCCAGACCTTGAGCCCGTTCTCGACCGGCGTCGTGCAGGAAGCGGGCGTGCCGCGGCGACCCTCGATCTCGACGGCGCACAGCCGGCAGGAGCCGAAGGCCTCGATGCTGTCGGTGGCGCAGAGCTTCGGCACTTTCGTACCCATCTCGGCCGCCGCGCGCATGATCGAGGTGCCCTCGGGCACCGTGACGTCCTGGCCGTCGATGGTGAGCGTCACCAATTTGGTGGAGAGGCGGATCGGCGTGCCGTAATCGGTTTCCTGGATCAGCATGATCTATCTCCTACTCGGCCGCCGCGCGCTTGGCAGCGCTGGGGCGGTTGAAATCTTCCGGGAAGTGGCGGATGGCGCTTTGCACCGGGAACGGCGTCAAGCCGCCGAGCGCGCAGAGCGAGCCGTCCAGCATGGTGTCGCAGAGATCGGCCAGCAGCTCGATATTCTTCTGCCGGTTCTCGTCGTTGCGGATGCGGTCGATGACCTCGACGCCGCGGGTCGAGCCGATGCGGCAGGGCGTGCATTTGCCGCAGGATTCGATGGCGCAGAATTCCATGGCGAAACGCGCCTGGAGCGACAGGTCGACACTGTCGTCGAAGACGACGATGCCGCCATGGCCGAGCATGCCCTTGGCAGCGGCCATCGCCTCGTAATCGAGCGGCGTGTCGAGGAGCGCATCGGGGAAATAGGCGCCAAGCGGACCACCCACCTGCACCGCGCGGAGGGGCTTGCCGCTGGCGGTGCCGCCGCCGAATTCCTCGATCACCTGGCGGAGCGTGATGCCGAAGGCTTTTTCGACCAAGCCGCCATGGCGGATATTGCCGGCGAGCTGCAACGGCATCGTGCCGCGCGAGCGGCCCAGCCCAAAATCCTTGTAGAAGGCGGCACCCTTGTCGAGGATGGTCGGCACCGCCACGAAGGAGAGCACGTTGTTGATGACGGTGGGTTTGCCGAACAGGCCCTTGATGGCGGGCAGTGGCGGCTTTGCGCGCACCATGCCGCGCTTGCCCTCAAGGCTTTCCAGCAGCGAGGTTTCCTCGCCGCAGATATAGGCGCCCGCCCCCAGCCGCAGTTCGAGATCGAAGGCCTTGCCCGAACCCATCACGTTAGGCCCGAGATAGCCCTTGCGGTTGGCGCTGACGATCGCCTGTTCCATCAGCCGGTAGGCATCCGGATATTCGCTGCGGATATAGATGAAGCCCTTGGTGGCACCCACAGCCAAGCCGGCGATGGTCATGCCATCCACCAGCAGGAAGGGATCGCCCTCCATGATCATGCGGTCGGCGAAGGTGCCGCTGTCGCCTTCGTCGGCATTGCAGACGATGTATTTCTGGTCCGATTCACAGCCCAGCACGGTCTTCCACTTGATGCCCGTCGGGAAGCTGGCGCCGCCACGACCGCGCAGGCCCGATTCCGTGACCGCATCGACGATGTCCGCACCCTGCATGCCTGTCGCGTTCTTCAGGCCGCGATAGCCGTCATGGGCGATGTAATCCTCGATGTCGGTGGGATCGATGATGCCGCAGCGCGCGAAGGTCAGGCGCTCCTGGTTCTTGAGGTACGGAATCTCCTCAGGCTTACCCAGATAGAGTGGGTGGTTCTTGTCGCCGTGGAGGAAATTGTCAGCGAGCAGGCCCGGGACATCGCCCGGCGTGACCGGGCCATAGGCGATGCGGCCGGCGGGCGTCACCACTTCCAGCATCGGCTCCAGCCAGAAGAGGCCGCGGCTGCCGTTGCGGATGATGGTGAGATCGAGCTTGCGGGCAAGGGCCTCGACCTTCAGCGCATGTGCGACCTCGTCGGCGCCCAATGCCAGGGCGGCTGAATCGCCGGGGATATAAAGAACGGTGCTCATGAGCGCTTCTCCGCCATGAGGGCGTCGAAACGCTGTGGTGTCACGCGGCCATGGAGCTTGCCGTCGATGCTCATGGCCGGCGAGCAGGCGCAGAGCCCCAGGCAATAGACCGCCTCGACGGTGAAGTGCTTGTCGGGCGTGGTTTCGCCCATGCCGATGCGGAGATGGCGTTTCACATGCTCCTCAAGATCGCGCCCGGCCATGGACTGGCAGGCTTCGGCGCGGCAGATCTTGATGACATGGCGGCCAGCCGGTTCCTTGCGGAAGTCATGGTAGAAGGTGAGCACGCCATGGACCTCGGCGCGGCTTAAGTTTAGCTCCTCGGCGATCACCGGCACGACGCTGGCATCGACATAGCCGAATTTGTCGTTGAGGGCGTGGAGGATGGGCATGAGTGCGCCATCGAGGCTCTTCTTTTCCTGGACGATGCTGAGGGCTGCATCATTGTCCCAGGATCTCGCGGGGGAATTCGCGGCGGCTAATCCCGACATTGGCTTTTCTCTCTCCCGGCGGCCGGATCATTGATTGCCCTTGGATGTAGGACCTTCATGCCGGCTTTGGTGTCTTGAAAACGACATGGGATCAGTAATCCACAACCAAAGGCCGGGATTCAAATCGCTCTCTATTATGATCTGATAAAAGAAATTTATCAAAAAGGGCGGCTGTTGGTTATCAAACCGCCGCCGGCGCTTCCTCGTCAGCCGGAATGCCGAAGGGTGCCGGATAAATTATCTTTCCCTTACTACCACTTAGCGACGATTTTGTCAATTCCAGCGCCATGAAGGCCGGGCCGGAAAAGGGGGCTGCGAAGCCTTCCGCCAAGTCGGCGCGGAAACCGAAGCGGGCATAGAATTCCGGGTGCCCGAGGACAATGACGGCTTCCCACCCCGCCTGGGCCGCCCGGGCGAGGCCGGCCTCGGTCAGGGCCGAGCCGATGCCGCGACGCTGGAACCGGGGATCGACCGCGAGGGGCGCCAGCGCCAGGGCCAGCACGGTTTCCCCATCGATCTCGACAATCATCGGGCTGAACAGGATATGGCCGACGATGTTTCCATCTTCGAGCGCCACCAGGGACAAGGCGGCAAGGTCCGCCGCCATGAGGTCGGCCACCAGCTTTCCCTCGAACAGGGTGCCGAACGCCGCATCATGCAGCGCGATAAGGGCGGGGAGATCCGCCGCCGATGCCGTCCTGATATCCATGGATGAGATATAAGCGCCTGTCACCTGACGCCAAGCTTAAGCTATAGAGGCTCGCATAGAGTTGATGGCGGGCAAGACTTTTCGGGGATGTCCATGCGCCTGGCGCTGCTGCAGAACGATTCGGTGCCGGGTGACAAGGACTGGCAATTGACGGCGATCAGCGAAGTGGCGCGGCATCTGGCCGGCCGCGCCGATCTCCTGGTGACGCCGGAACTGTTCATGACCGGCTATCGCCTGCCCGCTGAGACGCTGCGCGCGCTGGCCGAGCCGGCGGACGGCGCCTTTGCGCAAGCCGTGGCGGCGCTGGCCCAGGAAACCGGTGTCGCCATCCTCTATGGCTTTCCCGAGCAAGACGGCGATCTCATCTACAATTCGGTGCAGGTGTTCGGCGCCGATGGCAAGAGCCTTGCCCTCTATCGCAAGCTGCATCTGCCGAGCGACGAGGAGCAGGCGGTGTTTGCGGTGGGCGACCGGCTGGTGACCTTCGATCTCTGCGGCATGAAGGTGGCCCCCATCATCTGCTACGATGTCGAGTTCCCGGAAACCGTGCGCGCCTGCGCGCTGGCCGGCGCGGATCTCGTGGTGGCACCGACAGCGCTCCGCAAACATTGGGCGCAGATCGCGGAGATGATGATCCCGGTGCGTGCGCTGGAGAACGGCCTGTTCGTGGCCTACGCCAACCAGGCTGGGTCGGAAGCGGATTGGGACTATGCGGGCCTCTCCTGCATCGTCGGTCCCGACGGCCAGGTGCTGGTGCGCGCGGCGGATGAACCCGCGGTGATCCTCGCCGAGCTTGATCCCGCGTCGGTGGCAACGGCGCGGGCGACACTCGGCTATCTCAGAGATGCGCGCTTCAAGCTCATGGGGCCGCAGTAAGCCCCCGACCCGCCGCGGTCAAGTGCTTGGCGTCAGGCGTCAAGCGGAAGCGAGGCGCGCAACCTAGTCTTGCAAGGTCGGGGCCGCGAATGCGCTTGATCTCGCAACTGCGAAAGCCATAGCATCACAACTGCACACGTGTCGAACAAGAACGCGTGGCATGACAGGTTGGCCGTGACTGGCTGGGTGACGCGAGAGGGACGGGGCATGTGGCGCGAGATGGCGGCCGATGAGCGGCGCGAGATCACGGTCGATGGATTCAAGGTCGTGACCTACAGCTTCGGCCAGGGGCCGGACACGGTGCTGCTGCTGAATGGCGGGCCGGGCCTGCCCTGCGATTATCTGCGCGAGGCGCATTCCTGCCTTGTCGACCAGGGATTCCGGGTCGTGACCTTCGACCAGCTGGGCACCGGGTCGTCGGACCGGCCGACCGATGCGAAATTGTGGAGCATCACGCGCTATGTGGCGGAGGTCGAGGCGGTCCGTACCACGCTGGGCCTGGGCAAGGTGCATCTGCTCGGCCATTCCTGGGGCGGCTGGCTCGCCATCGAATATGCGGTGACGCATCCGCAGAACCTCAAGACCCTCATCCTCGAAGACACCAATGCCGACATGCCGCATTTGATCGGCGAGCTGATGCGGCTGCGCGATGCGCTGGGCTCGGAAACGGTCGCCATGATGCAGCGGCATGAGGCGCAGGGGACGTTGACGCACCCGGAATACCAGGCGGCGGTCACCATCCTCAATTACCGCCATGTCTGCAGGCTTCAGGAATGGCCGGCGCCGGTCAAGCGCTCGCTCGACGATTGGAACATGGGACCTTACGGCACCATGCAGGGGCCCAATGAATTCCTCTATACCGGCAACCTCAAGGATTGGAACCGCGTGCCGGATCTGCACAAGATCCCCTGCCCGGTTCTGATCACCACGGGCCAGCATGACGAATTGACGCCGGCCTGCTCGCTGCGCATGAAGCTGCACCTCAAGGACGCCGAGTTGCATGTGTTCCCGAACAGCAGCCACATGCCCTTCTATGAAGAGCCCCATGCCTATTATCCGGTGCTCATCGACTTTCTGACACGCCACGGCGCCAGATGAGCCTGGGCGGCACATGAATCTGCATCGCTATCGTTTCATCCTGACGCGCCCGCTGCAGCTGCTGCCAGTGCTGTTCGGCATCAGCCTTGTGACCTTCGTGCTGGTGCGGCTCATCCCCGGCGATCCCGCGCGGGTGCTGCTGGGGGCGAAATCGACGCCCGACGCCATCGCCCGCATCCGCGCGCAATTCGGGTTGGATGAGCCCATCTGGCTGCAATATGTCTATTTCCTGAAGAATCTCGGTCTTGGCGATATGGGGAAGTCGATCCTCTACAAGATCCCCGTGCTGCAATTGGTGGGCGAGCGGGTTGGGCCGACATTGGCCCTCATCCTCGGCAGCGTGCTCCTCTCTTTGTTGCTGGCCATTCCGCTGGCGTCATTGGCCGCGACGCAGCGCGGCCGCTTTACTGACCATGCCATTCGCCTGTTCTCGACCGCGGGTCTCGGCTTCCCGCCCTTCTGGCTCGCCATCATGCTGATCATCGTGTTCAGCGTGAAGCTCGACCTCTTTCCGGTGGCGGGCTGGGGCGACACGCTCATCGATCAGCTCCATCACCTGATGCTGCCCTGCTTCACCGTGGCGCTGGCGCTCTCGGCCGTCATCACGCGCAATTTGCGCGCCAGCATGATCGCGGAGCTGGCCTCCGACCATGCGACGGCGGCACGCGCACGGGGCCTGTCGTAGTCGCGCGTGTTCTGGCGCCATGTGCTGCCCAACGCGGTCATTCCGGCGATCAACCTGCTCGCGGTCAATATCGGCTGGCTCATTGGCGGCAGCGTCGTCATCGAGACCGTGTTCTCGATTCCCGGCATGGGGCAGCTGCTGGTGCGCGGCATCTTCACGCGCGATTACATGGTGGTGCAGTCGGTCGCTTTGGTGTTCGCCTGCGCTACCGTGGTGGTGAATTTCCTCGCCGACATCCTCACCGTCGCGATCGATCCCCGGGTTGAACTATGAGCAATGCGGCGATTGCGACGCGCCCGGGCTGGCTGCCGCGCTTCGGCCGCTATCCGCTGCCGCTATATCTCGGTGGCGGGCTCATCGGTTTCATCATCCTCATCGCGATCTTTGCACCCTTCGTGGCGCCGTTCGATCCCATCGCGCAGAATCTGAGCGTGAAGCTGCAACCCCCCAGCCTTGCCTATCCGTTCGGCACCGACAATTTCGGCCGCGACATTCTCTCGCGCATCATCTGGGGGGAGCGCATCGACCTGCAGATGGGGCTGATCGGCGTGGCCTTCCCCTTCCTCATCGGCACGACGGTGGGCGCCATCGCAGGTTATGCGGGCCGCGCGGTCGATGCCGTCGCCATGCGCGTGGTCGATATCGTGCTGGCTTTTCCGTTCCTGGTCTTGATGCTGGCGATCATCGCGATCCTCAAGCCCGGCCTTAGCAGCTTCTACATCGCCATGGCGCTGGTGGGCTGGGTCTCCTATGCGCGGCTCATCCGCGCGCAGGTGCTGGTGCTGAAGTCAGCGGATTTCGTGCTGGCGGCGCGGAGCCTCGGCTACAGTCATTTCCGCATCCTCTTCCGCCATATCCTTCCCAATGTGCTGACCGGCTCGATCGTGTTCTCGATGTCGGACGTGGTGCTGGTGGTCTTGAACGGTGCTGCCATCTCCTATCTGGGTCTCGGCGTGCAGCCGCCCACGGCGGAATGGGGCATCATGATCGCCGAGGGGCAGAATTTCATCACCACCGCCTGGTGGATCACCGCCTTCCCGGGTCTCACCATCGTCGTCATGGCGCTGGGCTTCAGCCTGCTCGCCGATGGCCTCGGCGAATATCTCGGGGTGCGGGAATGAGCAAGCCACTGCTCGATGTCCGCAATCTGCGCGTGACCGCCAGGCGCCATGGACGATCCTTCGACATTGTGGAAGAGGTGAGCTTCTCGGTCGGGCGTGGCGAGGTGCTGGGGCTGGTGGGCGAGAGCGGGTCGGGGAAGAGCGTCACCTGCCGCGCCATCCTGCGCCTGCTGCCGGGCGCCAATCTTCGTTTGAGCGAGGGTGAGGTTCTGTTCGACGGGCGCGATTTTGCGCGCATGGCGGAGGCGGAGATCCGCGCCGAGCGCGGCGCCTCGGTGGGCATGATCTTCCAGAATCCGGCCAGCCATCTCGACCCCGTCATGAGCATCGGCGATCAGGTGGCGGAGAGCATCCTCGTCCATCGCGGCGTCAGCCGAGCCGAAGCGTGGCGCCAGGCCATCGACCTGCTGCGCCAGGTGGGCATTCCGGATCCGGCACGCCGCGCGCTCGGCCACGCCCATGAATTTTCCGGCGGCATGCGGCAGCGGGCGATGATCGCGGCG
>NZ_CAMDRA010000008.1 GCF_945906275.1 Dongia mobilis | reverse complement strand
CCGCGCCACCACATCGCGCCCGGCCGGCCTGCAATTCGACACCGGGCTCAACCGCCTCGGCCTTGGGCGGGAGGAGGCGCTGCGGCTGATCGGCGACCCGCATCTGCTGGACGGTCTCGATATCGCTCTGGTGATGAGCCATCTCGCCTGCGCCTATGATCCGGAGCATCCGGCCAACCGGGCTCAGCTCGATCGCTTCCGCGATATTGCCGTCAATCTCAAGCTGCCCGGCCGGACCAGACCGCTCTTCTCGCTGGCGGCCTCGTCGAGCATTTTCCTGGGCGCCGATTATCATTTCGATCTCGCCCGGCCAGGGGCCGCGCTCTATGGCATCAACCCGGTCATGGGCGCTCGGAATCCGTTGAAGCCGGCTTTGCGTTTGCAGGCAAAAATCCTGCAATTACGCGAGGTTGACTTGAATATGACCGTTGGTTATGGTGCCTCGCATCAAGTTCGGTGGCCGTCCGTGCTGGCCACAATCGGGGTCGGATATGCAGACGGGATATTCAGGTCGCTGGGTAATCGGGGATCGGTCTTTGTGGCCGGCCAGCGGGCCCCGATCGTGGGGCGCATCTCGATGGATCTAATCACGGTGGATGTCGGACATTTACCCCAGACTTCCTGTCAGCCCGGCATGACCGTCGATCTGATCGGCCCCGACCAATCGGTCGACGATATGGCGCGCGATGCCGGTACCATCGGCTATGAAATCCTGACCAATCTCGGCACGCGGTTCCAGCGCCGCTATGCAGGTGCCGGAGGATGAGCGTGCCGGTCCTGCAACCCATCGGCCGCACCTTTCTCAGCAGCCTCGAAGCAATCGGCCGCCTGGCACTCTTCACCCTTCGTGCCGTGCTGCATTGCGTAACACCCCCTTTCTATCCGCGCCTCATCTTCAAGCAGATGATCGAGATCGGCTATTATTCGTTGCCGGTGATCGGCATGACGGCAATCTTCACCGGCATGGTGCTGGTGCTGCAGACCTATGTCGCCGTGTCGCGGCTCAACGCCGAATCCACCATCCCCTATGTGGTGGTCATTTCACTGACACGCGAACTGGGGCCCGTGCTGGCCGGCCTGATGCTGGCCGGACGCGTCGGTGCCGCGATGGCAGCCGAGATCGGCACCATGCGCGTCACCGAACAGATCGACGCCCTGCGCACGCTTTCGACCAACCCGTTCAAATACCTCATCGCGCCACGGCTGATCGCCGCCGTCCTGATGCTGCCGGTCCTGGTCGGTATCGCCGACATCATCGGCGTGTTCGGCGGTTACCTGGTGAGCGTGTTCAAGCTCGATTTCAGCCCTTCGATCTATTTGAAGAACACGGTGGATTTCGTCGAGACGATCGACATCGTCTCCGGCCTGGTCAAGGCGGCGGCGTTCGGTTTCATCGTGGCGCTCATGGGCACCTATAACGGCTTCGAATCGCGGGGCGGTGCGCAAGGTGTCGGCAAGGCCACCACCGATGCGGTGGTCGGCGCCTCGATCCTGATTCTCGCCGCCAACTTCATCATCACCGGGATTTTCTTCAGCCGATGAGCGATCTCAAGATCAAGGTGCGCGGTTTGAAGAAGGCGTTCGGGCCCAAGCAGGTGCTGAACGGCGTCGACCTCGATGTGCCGCGCGGGCAGTCGCTGGTGGTGATCGGCGGTTCCGGTTCCGGCAAGTCGGTGCTGATCAAATGCATCCTGGGGTTGGTCGAGCCCGATGCCGGCTCGATCGAGATCGACGGCGAAGAGACCGTCGGCATTCCGGCCGCCAAGCGCGAAGAGATCATGCGCAAATTCGGCATGCTGTTCCAGGGAGCTGCCCTGTTCGACAGTCTGCCGGTCTGGGAGAATGTCGGGTTCGGCCTGATCGCCGGCCGCGGCATGAACCGGAAGGCCGCCAAGGAGGTGGCTCTGCGGAAACTCGCCGCCGTCGGCCTCGGACCGGAGGTAGGCGAACTGGTGCCCTCCGAACTTTCCGGCGGCATGCAGAAGCGCGTGGCCCTTGCCCGCGCCATCGCCGCGGAACCCGAGATCATCTTCTTCGACGAGCCGACCACCGGGCTTGACCCGATCATGGCGCAGGTGATCAACGAGCTGATCGTCAAATGCGTGAAATCGCTTGGTGCCACGGCGCTCTCCATCACGCACGACATGCATTCGCTACGCGCCATCGCCGACCGGGCCGCCATGATCTATGAAGGCCGCATCATCTGGTCGGGCGACGCCAGGGAGATCGATCGCTGCGGCAATGATTTCGTCGACCAGTTCGTGCAAGGCCGTGCCGAAGGCCCGATCCGCATGCCTGTCCGGCCGCTTTGAGGCGGCGTGATGGCTAAGGCCCTGCGCAATTATGTCTGCCAATCCTGCGGCTCCGCTTTCCCGAAATGGGCCGGCAAGTGCGAGGCGTGCGGCGCCTGGAACTCGATCGTCGAGGAGCCCGTTGGCGGCGGCGACGTGCCGAAGGGCCTTTCCGGCAAACGCGGCAAGGGGGTCACATTCGTGGCGCTCGACGGCGACGTGCCGCAGACCATCCGCCGCCCGACCGGCATGGCGGAATTCGACCGCGTCACCGGCGGCGGCCTGGTGCGCGGCTCGGCCGTGCTGATCGGCGGCGACCCGGGCATCGGCAAATCGACCCTGATGCTGCAGGTAGCCACCATGCTGCGCAGCGTCCGCGTCGCCTATATTTCCGGTGAAGAGGCCGTGGAACAGGTGCAGCTTCGGGCGCGCCGCCTGGGCCTCGGACCCGACGGACACAAACCTGCCGATATCACCACCGAGCTTGCCGCCGCCACATCCCTGCGCGACATCATGGCGAGCCTCGACCGGCCGGATGCGCCGCAGGTTGTGGTCATCGATTCCATCCAGACGCTTTATCTCGACAGTCTCGATTCGGCGCCCGGTACCGTGGCGCAGGTGCGCACCTGTTCGGCCGAACTCATCCGTCTCGCGAAATCGCGCGGCTTCACCCTGCTGCTGGTCGGCCACGTGACCAAGGAAGGCCAGATCGCCGGCCCCCGCGTGCTGGAGCACATGGTCGATACCGTGCTCTATTTCGAAGGCGAGCGCGGCCATCATTTCCGCATCCTGCGCTCCGTCAAGAACCGCTTCGGGCCGGCCAATGAGATCGGCGTGTTCGAGATGACCGATCGGGGCCTTGCCGAAGTGCCCAATCCATCGGCGCTGTTCCTGGCTGAACGCCACGGCAATATTTCCGGGGTCTCGGTCTTTGCCGGCATCGAGGGTACGCGGCCGGTGCTGGTGGAGGTGCAGGCCCTGGTCTCGCCCTCGCCGCTCGCCACCCCGCGCCGCGCCGTGGTCGGCTGGGACAGTGCGCGGCTTGCCATGACGCTGGCTGTCCTCGAAACCCGCTGCGGCCTGGGGCTTGCCGGCAGCGAAGTCTATCTCAACATCGCCGGTGGCCTCCGCATCACGGAACCGGCAGCCGACCTCTCGGTGGCGCTGGCGCTCATCTCCTCGCTCTCCGATCGGCCGGTGCCCTCCGACCTCATCGCCTTCGGCGAGATCGGCTTGTCGGGCGAAGTGCGCATGGTGACCCAGGCCGAAACGCGCCTCAAGGAAGCCGCCAAGCTCGGCTTCAAGCGCGCGATCCTGCCCAAGCGCCTCAGTCAGCCCAGCGGCAAGAAGCTGAAGGTCGAAGGGCTGGAACTCATTGAAATCGGGCATCTCCAAGAAATGATCGATTGGCTCTATAATGAGGTCCGCTCGAACGCGCTGCAGGCGACGGTGGACGCCAGCCGGCAGCAGCGCGCAGGAGACAGGTCTTCAACAAAGGAAGGGCCGCGGTGAATTTCCTCGACCTCATCATCCTCGGCGTCATCGGCCTCTCCACGCTGCTCGCTTTTTCGCGTGGCTTCATCAAGGAGATGCTCTCGATCCTGGGCTGGATCGGCGCCGTCATTGCGACCGTGGCCTTCTTCGCCCCGGGCCGGACCCTGATGCGGCAATACATCGCGGAGCCGCTGCTGGCGGATATCGCGGCCGGTATCGGCATCTTCGTTGTGACATTGGTCCTCTGCGGCATGCTCAACCATTGGATTTCGGCGCAGGTGCGCGGCAACGGCCTGGGCGCGCTCGACCGGTCGCTGGGCCTGGTCTTTGGCCTTGTGCGCGGGTCTGTGGTGGTCTGCGCGGCCTATATCCTGATGGCCTGGGCCCTGCCGAATGCGGCCGAGCGCCCAGATATGATGAACGAAGCGCGGAGCCTGCCGGCGGTCGAGCGGGGCGCCGCCTTCATCCTGTCCCTGCTGCCGGACGACATCCTGAAGACCGGCGAGGATGCGATCAATGAGAGCCTGAAAGCGGTCGAACAGGGGCAGCAGATCGGCAATGCCCTGCAGACGATTACGCCCGATTTGTCGAATACGAATGGCACCAATGCAACCGGCACAGAGCCAAGCAGCACAAACGAAGGTGCTGGCGGCCAAGAACCGGGTGGACAAGGCGACGGATCGGGGTATAAGGACGCCGAACGCAACGACCTAAACCGACTCATCCAGGGTTCCGAATAGCCCGGCCGGAAAAAGGTAAATGCCGATGCTCACGACCAATCCCTTCGATGACGACAAATTGAAGGAGGAGTGCGGCATTATCGGCATCTTTGGTGTCGAAGAAGCCTCCACCCGCACCGTCCTCGGCCTGCATGCGCTCCAGCATCGCGGCCAGGAAGCAGCTGGCATCGTCTCCCATGACGGCGAGGATTTCCACGCCCACCGCGCGATGGGCCATGTCGCCGACAACTTTTCGCATCATGACGTGGTCGGCCGCCTGAAGGGCCGTGCCGCCATCGGCCATGTGCGCTATTCCACCACCGGCGAGACGGCATTGCGCAACGTGCAGCCCTTCTTCGCCGAACTCGCTTTCGGCGGCATCGCCATCGGCCATAACGGCAACCTCACCAATGCCGCGGCCATCCGGCGCGAGATGGTGAAGCGCGGCTCGATCTTCCAGGCTTCCTCCGACACCGAAGTCATTCCGCATCTGATGGCGACGCATCTGCGCGGCAATGTGGTCGACCGTCTGATCAATGCGCTCCACCAGGTCGAAGGCGCCTATTCGATCGTCGCCATCGCCAAGGACATGGTGATCGGCGTGCGCGATCCGCTGGGTGTTCGGCCCATGGTGCTGGGCAAGCTCGGCGACGGCTACATCCTCGCCTCGGAAACCTGCGCCCTCGACATCATGAGCGCCGATTACATCCGCGATGTCGAAGCCGGCGAAATGGTGATCCTGGACAAGAACGGCGTCACCTCGCTGCGTCCCTTCTCGCCCACCAAGCATCGCTTCTGCGTGTTCGAATATATCTATTTCGCCCGGCCCGATTCCGTCATGGAAGGTGTCAGCGTCTATGATGCACGTAAGCGCATCGGCGCGGAACTCGCCAAGGAAGCCGGTGTGGATGCCGATGTCGTCATTCCGGTGCCGGATTCCGGCGTGCCGGCGGCATTGGGTTATGCCGAAGGGTCCGGCATTCCGTTCGAATACGGCATCATCCGCAATCACTATGTCGGTCGCACCTTCATCGAGCCGACCGACCAGATCCGCCATCTCGGCGTCAAGCTGAAGCACAATGCCAACCGCGCCAAGGTCAATGGCAAGCGCATTATCCTGGTCGATGATTCGATCGTGCGCGGCACCACCTCGAAAAAGATCGTCGAGATGATGCGCCAGGCCGGCGCCACCGAGGTGCATATGCGCATCTCCAGCCCGCCCACCTCCTATTCCTGCTTCTACGGGATCGATACGCCGGAACGCAGCAAGCTGCTGGCGGCCCGCATGAGCGTCCAGGAGATGGCCGACTTCATCGGCTGCGATTCGCTCGCCTTCATTTCCCTGGATGGCCTTTACCGCGCCATGGGCCACACTGAAGGCCGCGACAGCAAATCGCCGCAATATTGCGATGCCTGCTTCACCGGCGACTATCCGACCGAGCTTACCGACCAGAGCAACGAGAACATCACGCAGCTTTCGCTGCTCGCCGAAAAGAGCGCGTAAGCCATGACCGCGTCGGCTGTGACAACCGGCAAACTTGCCGGTGAAAGGCTTGCGGGCCGGATTGCCCTTGTGACCGGCGCCTCGCGCGGCATCGGTGCCGCCATCGCAAGAGCCTATGCCAAAGAAGGTGCCGAGCTGATCCTCACCGCCCGCACCACCGGCGGTCTTGAGGAGCTCGATGACGAGATCCGCAGCATCAGCGGCAGGACCAGCCTGCTCGTCCCCTTCGACCTCAAGGATTTCGACGCGATCGACCGGCTGGGCGCAGCACTCTATGAGCGCTTCGGCAAGCTTGATGTGCTGGTCGGGAATGCCGGTATCCTTGGCACGCTGTCGCCGCTGGGGCATATCTCGCCCAAGGAATTCCAGGAAGTCATCGACATCAACCTCACGGCCAACTGGCGACTGCTGCGCTCGCTGGATCCGTTGCTGCGGCAATCCGATGCCGGGCGGGCCATCTTTCTCACCTCGGGCGCCGCGCGCGGGCCCCGGGCCTATTGGGGAACCTATGCCATTTCCAAGGCGGCGCTGGAGATGATGGTCGGCATCTATGCCCAGGAAATCCAGCAGACCAAGGTGCGCGCCAACATGATCGACCCCGGCCGCACCCGCACCCGCATGCGCGCCAAGGCCTATCCCGGCGAAGATCCGCAGAGCCTGAAGTCGCCGGACGAAATCATGGACAAGTTCATCGAACTGGCAACTGCCGCCTTCAACGGCAACGGCGATGTGGTGAAGGCGCAGTAGCACGGGCCCCTTGCAGAGAACGCATTTGCGCAGGCCGGCACACCACCTTACCTTCACGCCATCATGACTCCCACCCTTACGCCACGCCGCTACGGCGCCGTCAACTGGATCGCCCTCTGGACCCTCTATCGCAAGGAGGTGCGCCGATTCCTGGCCGTGGGCACGCAGACCGTGCTGGCGCCGATGGTGACGACCCTGCTGTTCCTGGCGATCTTCGTACTGGCCATGGGACATTCGGTCGAACTGGTGGGTGGTGTCCCCTACATGGAATTCCTGGCGCCCGGCCTCATCATGATGGCGATGACGCAGAACGCCTTTGCCAACGCCTCCTCCTCGCTGATGATCGCCAAGATCCAGGGCAATATCGTCGACCTACTGATGCCGCCTTTGTCGGCACTGGAGATCACGCTGGGCCTCGCCCTGGGTGGCCTCACTCGTGGCTTGGTGGTTGGCGTCGCGACCGCTGCCGCCATCTGGCTGTTCGTACCACTGCAGGTCAGTCATCTGCTGCCCCTGCTGTTCTACGGCGTCATGGCCAGCCTGATGCTGGCGCAGCTTGGCATCATCGCCGGAATCTATGCCGAGAAATTCGACCATATGGCGGCAGTGACGAACTTCATCATCACACCACTGGCATTCCTGTCCGGCACCTTCTACTCGACGGCGCGCCTGCCCGAGTTCGGACAGATCCTCGCCCATCTCAACCCGTTCTTCTACATGATCGACGGCTTCCGCTATGGCTTCATCGGCCATGCCGACGGATCGCTGCTGCTGGGCGCCCTGGCGCTCACTACTGTCAACGCAGCCTTGCTGCTCGCCAATTATCTGAGCTTTGAACGCGGCAGCCGGTTGAAGGCATGATGCCGGCCATCCCGACCCATAGCGGCCGGTTGCGGCGCTTCGGCGCGGTCAATTGGCTGGGCCTGTTCACGCTGACGCGGCGCGAGACCAGCCGAGGCCTCAAGGATTACAATTACCAGATCCTCGGCCCGGTGGTTTCCAGCCTGCTCTATCTCGCCGTCTTCCATCTGGCGATCCGCACGGTCGGCGGGGACAATGGCAGCAATGCGGATCTGCTCGACTTCATCGCCCCCGGTCTCATCATCTTCGTCGCCTGCGAGAAGGCGTTCGAGAATGCCTGTGGCTCGTTCATCTTCGACAAGCATGAACGGGTCATGGCCGACCTGCTGATGGCGCCCCTGTCCTCGATCGAGCGCGTGTGCGGCTATCTCGCCGGCGCCTGTCTTGCCGGTTTCGCGGTGGGCCTTGCCGTGGCCCTCATCACCCTGTTCTTTGCCGAGCTCAGTCTGGTGCAGCCGGTGGCGCTGGTGTTCTTCGCCATCATGGGTGCCATGATGCATGGGCTCATTGGCATCCTGGTCGGCATCTGGGCGGAAAAATGGGATTCCTACGCCGCCGTCCACACCTTCCTGCTGCTGCCGCTCTCCTTCCTGTCGGGCCTGTTCTATCGGGTCGAGAACCTGCCGACGCTGGCGCAGGAACTGGTGCGCCTCAACCCGGTCTTCTACATCATCGACGGCTTCCGCTTCGGCATGACCGGCACCGGCTCATCCAACCCCTGGGTCGGCGCCGTGGTGCTCCTTCTGGTGAATGCCGGCCTCTTTACCCTGGCCCATGCCTGGTTCCGACGCGGCTACCGCCTGAAACCCTGACCAATCCGCCCCAAATTGATGGCTGCGGTTGACAGTCGGGGGGCATCTCCCGATAGTCGCCCGTTTCCGGCGTCGATTTCACCATCAAGCAGCGATTTTCACCCATTGAGGCCCTAAAATGACCGCCCAGAAGCCTTCCAGCCTGATGCAGACCTATGCCCGTTCCGAACTCGCCTTCGAGCGCGGTGAAGGTGCCTATCTGTTCACGGCGGACGGCCGACGCTTCCTCGATTTTGCGAGCGGCATCGCGGTGACGGCGCTGGGCCACAGCCATCCGCATCTTGTGAAGGCACTCGTCGATCAGGCGCAGAAGCTGTGGCACACCTCGAACCTCTACCAAGTACCGGGGCAGACGCGTCTGGCCGAGCGCCTGACGGCCGCCACTTTCGCCGACCAGGCCTTTTTTGCCAATTCCGGCGCCGAGGCGATCGAGTGCGGCCTGAAGCTCATCCGCAAATACCAGGACGATTTCGGCGATCCGGCGCGGTACCGCGTCATCGCCTTCGAAGGCTCGTTCCACGGCCGCACCCTCTCCACCCTGGCCGCCGCGGGCAATGAGAAATACCTCAAGGGTTATGCCCCGGTGGTGGACGGATTCGATCATTGCGCCTTCAATAACCTCAACGAAGTGCGTGCCAAGGTCGGTCCGGAAACCGCCGCCATCATGATCGAGCCGGTGCAGGGCGAAGGCGGCATGCGCGCCGCCGATATCGACTTCCTGCAAGGGCTGCGCAAGGTGTGCGACGAATTCGGCCTCCTACTGATGTTCGACGAAGTGCAGTCGGGCGTCGGGCGGACCGGCAAGTTCTTTGCCCATGAATGGGCCGGCGTCAGCCCGGATATCGTCGCCACCGCCAAGGGCATCGGCGGCGGCTTCCCGATGGGTGTGTGCCTTGCCAGCAACAAGGTCGCAGCCGCCTTCGGTCCGGGTTCCCACGGCACCACCTTCGGCGGCAACCCGCTCGCCATGGCCGTCGGCAATGCCGTGCTCGACATCATCCTCGCCGAGGATTTCCTGCCGGCGGTGAACAAGGTCAGCGCCCATCTCGATGCGCACATCGACGAGCTGCTGCGACGATTCCCGGGCGCATTCGAGGCCAAGCGCGGCAAGGGTCTGATGCGCGGCCTCAAATGCGCGAACGGTGTGGTCAATACGGAGATGGTGGAAAGCCTGCGCGGCGTCGGTCTGCTGACCGTGGGTGCCGCCGACAACACCATCCGCCTGTTGCCGCCGCTCATCGTCACCGCCGCGGAGATTGATTCCGCCATCGACATGCTGGCCGCCGTCGCGGCCCAAGCCAAGGCTGCCTGAAAATGACCAAATCCACGACACCAAAGCATTTCCTCGACCTCGACATCATGTCAGGGGCCGATCTGCGGCGCATCATCGATACGTCGAAAGCCGTCAAGGCGAAGAATTTTCCGGACGGCAACGCGAAGCCCTTCGCCGGCAAGGCGCTGGCCATGATCTTCGAGAAACCCTCGACCCGCACCCGTGTTTCGTTCGAGATCGGCATGAAGCGGCTGGGCGGCGAGGTTGTCGTGCTGGAGCGCGAGAGCTCGCAACTCGGTCGCGGAGAAACCGTGGCTGACACCGCCCGCGTGCTGTCGCGCTATGTCGATTGCATCATGGTTCGTACCACGCGCGAGCAGAAGCTGATGGAACTGGCGGAACATGCCACGGTGCCGGTGATCAACGGCCTCACTGACCGCACCCATCCCTGCCAGCTGATGGCCGACGTGATGACCTTCGAGGAGCATCGCGGGCCCATCAAGGGCAAGCGCGTTACCTGGTCGGGCGACGGCAACAACATGGCGACCAGCTGGATCCATGCGGCGGTCCGCTTTGATTTCGAGCTCAACATCGCCTGCCCTGCCAACCTTGCACCACCCCGCGACGTCATCAACTGGGCCCATGAGCAGAACGGCAAGGTCAGGATCTCCGACAACCCGCAGGAAGCGGTGAAGGGCGCCGATTGCATCGTGACCGATACCTGGGTCTCGATGGGCGATGCCGATTCCTTCGATCGCACCGAGCAGCTGCGCCGTTTCCAGGTCGACGAGAAGCTGATGAAGCTGGCGAAATCCGACGCCATCTTCATGCATTGTCTGCCGGCCCATCGCGGCGATGAAATGACCGCCGCCGTGATCGACGGTCCGCAATCAGTGGTCTGGGACGAGGCCGAGAACCGATTGCATGCCCAGCAGGGGATTCTTTATTGGTGCCTCGGTCTGCTTTAATATGACGTCCATGGAAGCAACCGTCCAAGTCCCACCTGCCGGCGATTTCGTCCAACCGTTCCAGATCGAAGGCCATGGTGTTCGTGGCCGATTGATCCGCATCGACCAGGTGGCGAGCGAGATCATTGCCAAGCACGCCTATCCGGAACCGGTGGCGCATCTCCTCACCGAGATGATGGCATTGGCGGCCATACTCGCGGCGACGTTGAAGTATGAGGGGGTCTTCACCCTGCAGGCCAAGGGCAACGGCGCAGTCAAGGTGCTGGTCGCGGACGTCACGTCGGCCGGTAATGTGCGCGGCTATGCCCAGTTCGACGAGAAGGCTGTTTTGGCCATTCCGGCTGCCTCGGCCAGCCTCATGCGCCTCACCGGGGGCGGTTATCTCGCCTTTACGGTCGACCAGGGCGAGCATGCCGAACGCTATCAGGGCATCGTTGAACTGGAAGGCACCAGCCTGGTCGAATGCATCCATCATTATTTCCGCCAATCGGAACAGCTACAGGCGGCCTTCAAGCTGGCGGTCGAGCATCACGCAGGCGGCTGGCGCGCCGGCGCCATCATGCTGCAGCGCCTGCCGATGCAGGGCTCGTCGCAAGGTGGTTGGACGCCGGACGGCTCGACGCCCCATGACTGGCATGGCCGCAACGAGGATTCCTTCGATGCCGGCACCGAAGAGGCCGAAGATGCGTGGCGCCGTGCCGTCGTGCTGATGGCCAGCGCCCAGGACAAGGAGTTGCTGGGGCCGGATACCGGCATGCACGACCTGCTTTATCGCCTGTTCCACGAAGACGGCGTGCGCGTGTTCAGTGGGCACGACCTCAAGGCGCAGTGCCGATGCTCGCGCGACCGCGTCGAAAATGTCCTCAGATCCCTGGCTGCGGACGAACTCCAGGATCTCGCTATCGATGGCGCGCTGGTGGTAACTTGTGAATTCTGCAACAGCGAGTATCGCTTTGCACTGAGCGACGTGACACCGAGCGCCTGAACCGGATTGTCGAATGCCGGATCCGAGGTCCGGACTCCCGCGTCAGTCGGCCGGAATGGTTGCCGGATCCAGTCCCCCCTGGGCTCCGGACGGGGGCGGGAAGATCATCCGAATGGTGGTGCCCTGCCCCACCACGCTTTCCACTCTGATGCCGCCGCGATGCATCTCGACCAAGTTGCGCACGATCCAGAGGCCGAGCCCCAGGCCCTCCTCCTTGCCGGTGACCATCGGATCACCGCGCGAAAAGCGATCGAAAATGCGAGGCAGGATTTCAGGGGCGATGCCGGGACCATGATCGGTGATCGCGATGATGAGGCCGCCATCCGCCACGCGCTGCAGACGCGTTTCGACAACCTTGTCGCGGCCGGAGAACTTCACCGCATTGGTGAGGAGATTATTGAGAATCTGTAATGCCGCGCGATAGTCGACCAGCCAGGCCGGCAGGTCCGGGCCGACTTCCAGTGAAAGGCGGATCTGCTTGGTATTGGCTGCCGGTTGCACCAGTGCGATCGCCTCACGCGCCAGGACAGCGGGATCGTGCAGTTCTTCCGAGAGTTCGACCTGGCCGCTTTCGATCTTCGCCGTGTCGAACAGCTGATCGATGAGCTTGAACAGCAGCGTGCCGCTGTCGCTGATATGCTTGACGCATTCCAGATGCTGCTCGTTCTCGAGCCGGCCACCGATGCCAAGCTTCATCATGTCGGAGAAGCCGATGATGGCATTCAGAGGTGTACGGAGCTCGTGACTCATGTTGGCCAGGAACTGCGACTTGGCGCGATTGGCCTGTTCGGCCGCATCGCGCGCGAGAGATAGCTGCATCATGTGCCGGCGGAACATGTCTGCCGCTTGCTTGGCGGTCGCCGATAGTGCGCGCTCGCGCTTGATCTCGTGGCGCGCGAGGAGAAACAGCAGCGCGCAGAGGACCGAGAAGCAGAGCCCGCCGATGAGCACCGAATTGGCCAGATTGCGATTCGGGCCCCCCTGATAAGTCGCCGCCACCGCCCAGGTAAGCTGCCACTCCACACCTGCATAGACGATGCGGGAGCTCAAAGTCTGCATCGCCGCGACCTGGAACTGGTCAAACATGTTGAAACCGGATTCGGCCGGCAGCGGGCGGTAGGCGATCGGATAGAGGTCACCTTCGATCAAGCCACCATGGGAAACATTCAGATGAAGGCCGGGCGGCACTTTGGTCGCGACAAAGGTCGCCAGGATTTCCTCGAGATTGAGGGGCGCCACCAGCAATGGCGGCTTGTCGCTTGCGTCAAGGGCAACCACCAGGGCAAAGCGCGGACCGATATCGTCTTCGAACACCGGCTGGGGCGATAGCAGCAGATGTTGCGGTCGCTGCGCCGCCGTCGCCGCCGCGGCTCCGAGGCCAGACCAGGTAACCGGATCCCGGCTGACACTGCCATAGCGTTCGAGACCGATACCAAAGGGCATATGATAGTCGCCACCTTCATCGGAGAGGAGATGGGCGATGGAAATATCGCTGGGCGCCAGGTCATTTCGGGTAAGGGCCGCGATAGCACGCTCGAACTCGGTCCTGGTCACGGTCTCCGATCCCAGGAACAGGCCGGTGACAGCTCGCAATGGCACTTGGGTTGCGCGGAGCGCGTCGGCAAACGCATCATCAAGACGCTCGGTCTGGTTCTGCGCCGCTTCACGCCACGAGTCTTCGGCCCGGTGCAGCAACTCGCGATAGACCGCGTAGCTGGCGAGACTGCCCACCAGCAGAATCGTCAGTGGAATGACGATCAGCAGGGGCGAGGTTCGACCGGCGGGTCGCTTTCGTCCATCAGCACCAGCGGGGTCCGGCTTTGCCGGGACCGTGGGCTGCGACGCATGCTCGACAATCTGCATCATGATGGCAGCCGCCACTGCCCATACTGCACGACATGGAGAGCAGTACGGCCAGCCTCGAAAGCTTGACGGCGAGACGCGATCGTAAGGGCCCTGACTGACATATCGTGATCATGTGACTCGACGCCAGTCGGTACAAGGTTAAGTGATTGCTAACATATTAGATCCATTGCGATATCTCGTTGGGAGAAGAATCCCGTCAGTGAGCTTAATGCAGTGCCAGCGACGGCATTGTCCGCGCATCCGGGAAGTCCCGCTTGGCGAGCTGGGGCCCGGATGCGCCCCGGGGCGCCAGGCGCAGGTCGACCCGTGCCAACTGGTTGGCGAGCGTCGCCAGGGATGTGAAGGCAAGTCGCGCGGCGGCCGGCGGCAGCCAATTGCGCAGGACATGGTAGGCGGCAAAGGCATCACCCTGCTGGGCAACCGAGAGGGCCTGATGGAAGGTCATCTCGTCGGCGCTGGCATAGCGGCATTTCATGCAGCGAATATCGATCAGCTGAGTTGCGGAACTGGCGACCACGCGAAAGAAGCCATCGAGCGCCGCCTGGGCAGGCATCAGGTCCAGCCGGCGGAATGTATCGCCGCTCACCGCTTCGAAGGGCTGATCGAGCTTGAGAGCGGTCACCCAGCTGCGGGCCGCCCAGATCGCGAACTGGCTGGCGAAGGGGAGCGATTCGATAAAGGTCTCGCTGGCATCCTCGGCCAGCAGGCGGTCCGTGCGATCTGTGCAGGCATTGTCGTTGGCGGCCATACGGGATCCTTGTGGCTGATGAGATTTACCCCCTGCCGCGTATCTTAGATAAGCTTGAATGCAATTGCAAATGATTTGCAATTGCATTCAACTACTGCTCTTGCCCCCGCCAATCGTCGCTGGCAGGGTCGCATTCCACCGCTGCGGAACCCTGCCGGATGAATCAGGTTCTGCAGGCGGTCACCCGACCATTGCAGACGAGTTGCCACCCGCCATGACTGTTCGATCCACCATTCCGCGCCAGATCGGTCTTCTGCTGGTGGGCGCACTCGTGTCGCTCAGCGTCGCTGCCTGCGATACGCCGCCCCAGCGGCAGCGTTTCCCCGAGATCACCTTCCAGCATCTGGCGCCGATCCGGCTGGATGTCGCCCAGATCGAGATCCAGTCGGAATATCGCAGCGCCGACCACCCCGACGACAACGCCGGCGACTACCCGGAGGCGCCTGAGACCCTCGTGGCGGATTGGGCGCGCGAGCGGCTGCAGGCGGCTGGCGAGCGCGGCCAGGCCACCTATACTGTGGTGCAGGCTCGAGCCGTGCGCGTGCCCCTGCCCCGCTCAAGCGGCATCGGCGCGGCTCTCAAGACGGAACAGTCGGACCGCTACGACCTTGCCATCACCGTGCGCCTCGATGCCGGCAACCCGATCAGCGGCAAATCCGGCACCGTCACGGAAACGGTCACGCGCTCGCAGACCGTGCCGGAGAACATGACGCTCAACCAGCGCGAGGCCATGCTGTTCAACCTGCTCGATGCGGCGATGAAGGACCTCAACCAGCGTCTTGAGAAGAGCATTCCGCAATACCTGGCGCCGCTCATCCGCTGAACATTATCGGGAACGCTGACATGATTGCGAAGCTGACGGAGACTGAACGCAGAGATGCCCTCGCGGGCTTGCCCGGCTGGCAAACAGCCGAGTGGAAGGATGCCATCCAGCGCAGTTTCCGCTTCAAGAATTTCATCGAGGCCTGGGGTTTCATGAGCAAGGTCGCTCTGCTGGCCGAGGCGCAGGATCATCATCCCGAATGGTCGAATGTCTACAACCGCGTCGAGATCACGCTCATCACCCATGACTGCAAGGGATTGAGTGCGCGGGATGTCAGGCTCGCCCAGGATATCGACAAACTGGTTGCTTAAATGGCTGCGCTTAGCCGGGCCTGTGATGTGACATCTCATGCTCGGAGAACATGAAATCCTCCATCGACAAGCAGCGATCGACACGCTCGCCATCGGTCGACAAAGGCAGCATCACGACTTCGCTACGCCCGGTCATGGAACCCGCCAGGGGCCAGGCATCAATGCCAAATGTCGGCTGGCGGGCCTCAGCCAGCAGTCGATAGGCACGCGTATAGCGCCCATCGACGTCCCAGCGCAGTTCATCGAGATATCTGCCGGTAAAATCGAGCCGATTGAAGTCCACTACCTTGGTGCCGACCAGGCGGTAACGCACGCGAAAGGGGGCTTCGATATCGACCATGACGATGTTGGGAAGCAAATCACGAATATCCCCCGGATCGATATCCGTGCGCAAAGGGACATGCCGTTGCCCGCGGCGGGACAACCAATAGGAAAACAGGCGCTGGATAGGGTCAGACGTTATGAAGTCGCTAGTCAGCGAAAAATCCGGAAATGGCTCACTCACCTTTTGAGCTTCCACCGTTCATCGGTCGGCCATCCTTCGGCACAGGCATTTGTGTGTGAAGAATAACACGATCGCCACTGGTGATGGTCTGACATTCTGGCATAGTCCACTCCCGGCACTTGGATGAGCTACCGAACATGAGTTTGATTGAACCGCGGACCGCGGACCTGGATGAGTTCTGGATCATAGCTCGGCGCGGGGTCCAGACCCTTCCGCCCGACAAGCCTTCGGACATCTGGTTCTTCGGCGATAGCCCGGAACTGGCCGCCGCTTTGGCCGAACTCGTGCTGAGCGGGCCCAAGCGGGCGACCACAGCCTTGCTGGCGGAAATGGAAGCCGAAGGCCTGCCCCTGCCGAAGGTCGGCGGCCTCAGTCTGGTCACGGATTTTCAGGGAAAGCCGCTGATGGTCCTACGTTCGACCCGCGTCGACGTACTGCCATACCAGGAAGTCGATGCGGAATTCGCCGCCGTGGAAGGCGAAGGCGATGGCAGCCTCGCTTATTGGCAGGATGCCCATGAGCGGTTCTTCCGCAGGAGCTGTGCGCGGCTGGGCCTGGTATGGCAGCCGGACATGCTGGTCGTGTGCGAGCGCTTCGAGTTGCTCTATCCGCTCCCTTCCTAGAGGCCGCGCGGCAGTTTGAGGGCCAGCAGGCCGCAGAACAAGGCAAAGGTCGCGTTCACCAGGAACACCACGGGCAGTGGAAAGAAACTCAGCAACAGGGCGAAGATGGCGGGAGGTATGAGGGCCGCGGCGTCCCGGTAGATGCTGAAGACCATGGTCATCTGCGGCCGCTCCCAGCCACGCACGGCGCGCAGGAACGTGACGACGCAGACTGAATCGAGCGAGACGGCGCCCACGGCCGAGACGATCAGCAGGTGGCTGACCAGATCCGGATCATCGCTGAACCAGACCACAGCAAAGGTGGCGGCCGACACCCAGATGAAGGCACCGGCAATGAATCGCCTGAGGCCGATGCGACGACCCAGCCAGCCGAGGAACAGGCTGACGAACAGCAAGGCCGTGCAGGAGGAGATGAGATCGCCGGCCTCGACATTGGGCTTGCCGGCCTGCACCAGATAGATCGGCGCATAGGTGAACAGGGTCACCCACCACATCTCGCGACCGAAATTGAGTACCCAGGCCAGCACCAGACGCTTCTGCACGAAGAACCGGCTGATGTTGCGCAACGGGGTGAAGCTGGTTCCACTAAGGGACGGTGACGGCGCCTGCAGGTTGAGAGCGCGGAAATAGATGAACAGGATAATTGCCGCGGCGATCGAGACCAGGAAGGGGAGGATCGGCGACCATTCATAGAGCCGGATGCCGAGAAACGGCCCGCCGACCCAGGCTGTCGCCGAGAAGAAGGTGCGCAGCGGCTCCGACTTGGCAAGGTCGCGCTTCTCGATGAAGCCGGCGATATAGATGTTGAGAAGGCCGAGTAGACCAGCGGCCGCCATCGCCCGCAACATCCAGCCGAGACCAAAGCCGGTCAGGGTCTGCGACGCCATCATCAGCGAGGCGATGCCGAGCAGGGCGATTGCCAGCAGATAGCTCGCCCGCGGCCGCCAGCGATGGATGATGGTCGGCAGTACCAGGGACATGCAGACGCCGTCAATGCCGGCCACCGTCACCGCCACGCTGACATTGCGCGCGGACCCTAAGAGATGCAGTGCTTCCAGCGGAATGACCGGCGCGATGATGGCGCGGGCGATGGAATCGAGGGTGAACAATGTAGCAAACAATACCGGACCCGGGCGCGTCACGGGGGCGTGCCAAGGGGGTCGACCCAGAGGGGGCCGGGCAGCGAGGGCTACGGTACGCATGAGAAGGGAATGATCGCTTTATCGCGGTTCTGATTTACCTGACCGCTGCATCATAGCAATTGTCCCGGGCGAAGCGACGCACGCCTTTGCATGGCGGCCATCCGCACCGCGATGGGCGGATAGCCGCATTGCAGCGGGGGTTCAGAAGCCCGCGACCAGTGCGCCACCAACCAGCGCCGTTCCCAGGCCGGCAAATGTCAGTAACGCGGGTCGGGCGTATCGGAACGAAAGCAAACCGATCCCCAGTCCCGCAACATGGAGCAGACCGGTGGCCAGCACGAAGCCGGCGCCATAACCCCAGGCCGACATCATTGCCGGAATTTCACTGCCATGGGCATGGCCGTGACAGAGAGCCATGAGGGCCGCCAGCGCCGCAGCCGCGGCGCTTGGCAGTCTGGCGCCAAAGCCCACCAGCAGGCCAACCGCCAGGACCGAGCCCGCGATGCCGAGTTCGACCTGCGGCAACGGAACCGCGATCAGGGCCAGCAGCGCGCCCAGCAGCATCATGCCGACAAAAGCGATGGGCACCAGCCACAGATTGCGGCCGCCCAGTTGCGCGGCCCAGACGCCGATGCCGGCCATGGCCAACAGATGATCAAGTCCGCTGAAAGGATGGGCGAAGCCGGCGGCAAGACCGCTACCGTGCAGCCCGGTATGGGCGAAAGCGGGGGTTGCAAGCAAGATGAGCGCGGCAATTGCCGCGAGGCGGGTCAGGGTCCTGGTCATGATATGTCCTCGGCAAACGGATGATGGTTGCCTCGTGACAGATCCGCGGGCGCCTTATCCCTGACAGCGCGTTTATTGGTCGCGTCGCGTCTCAATCAACTGAGACACTCAAGGTGCATGAAACTGCCGACCCTTGGCAAGCGGTTCAATCCGCCATGCGGTCAATGAGGTGGATGAACGACCCCATCACGCTGCCAGCACGGCGACCAAGGCAGCCCAGATCCTGGCCGCGCGAGTCAGCCGCCTTGAAGAGTGGCTCGCCCGCCCCTTCCGAGAGGATCGTCGCATAGTGAAACTCGTGCCCGCGGTAGCCCGCTCCGGCGGCACCCAGCGGCGAAGCACTCGACAGACTTACCTGCCGATAACCGAGATGCAGCTTCCTGGCGGCAAAGCTGGTCTCAACCGGCAGCAGCCCGGCCATGGCATGGCGTTGCCCCTTGGCATCGGTGATGCCGGTGCCCAAGGTCATGTAGCCGCCGCATTCGCCATAGACGAAGGCACCGCGCGCTGCTGCCGCGCGCAGGCCGACCATGAATTTGCCGTTGGCGGCGAGGCGGTCGGCATGGAGTTCCGGGTAGCCGCCAGGCAGATAGACGGCATCGGCCGATCCATCCGGCGCCTCGTCGGCGAGCGGCGAGAAGGGCAGTATCTCGGCCCCCGCCGCTGCCCAGGCTTCACGTTGGAACGGGTATGAAAAGGCGAAGGCCACATCGTCGGCGATGGCGATGCGCTGCCCCAACGGCGGCACCAGTGGTGTGAATGGCGTGGCAGGCGAGGTGATTGGCCCGGCTGCTGCCAGGATGCCGTCGAGGTCAAAGGCCTTGGCGAAGCTTGCCCGTGCCGTGGCGTAGAAACCAGCCAGACCCTGATGCTCGCGTGCCTGGACGAGGCCGAGATGCCGCTCCGGCACCTTGAGCGCCTCGACATGCGGCAGGAAACCCAGCACCTTGATGCCCGCAGCGCCGGCCGCCTCGCTCAATATCTCGCGGTGCACCGGACCGCCGACATGATTGAACACCACGCCGGCGAATTTGAGCCGCGGGTCGTAGCGCATCAGCCCTTCAAGAATGGCACCCGCGGTCGCACCCTGGCCCTTGGCATTGAGCACGAGCAGGATCGGCAGGCCGAGATGATTGGCAAGCTCGGCACTCGAGCCGTTGCTGCGCCCATCCTTTCCCGGGATGCCGTCGAACAGACCCATGACGCCTTCGGCAATGATGAGGTCGGCGCGCGCCGCCTGGTGGGCCAGCAGCGCATCGAGCGATGGCCGGCGCATGGCCCAGATGTCGAGATTGAAGCAGGGCAGTCCCGTTGCCGCGGCGTGGAACTCGGGATCGATATAGTCGGGGCCGGCCTTGCAACTCGCCACCGCCACACCCTTGGCCTTCAGCAAGGAGAGCAGGCTCAGGGTCGTGACGGTCTTGCCGCTGCCCGAAGATGGGGCGGCAATGATGAGGCCACTGGCCAAGTTCGTGCCTTAGCCGGTCCGGTCGCGCTGGCGCTGGCCGAGCGGGTCCGATACCAGGCGTTTGCCATCCAGCGCACCCAGCCAATCCATGGCGGCGCGCAGGCGCACGACTTCGCCCACCACCACCATGGCCGGTGGTTCGATGCCGGCTTCGGCAACGTCAATGGCCGCGCGCGACAGAGTGGTCTCGATCACGCGTTGCTCGGCCGTCGTCGCCTTGGCAATGACGGCGACCGGCTCGCTGGCAAGACGGCCACCCGCGATCAGCCGTTCGGCAATGCGCTCGATATGCTTCAGGGCCATGTAGAGCACGATCACCGGGGCGCCCTTGGCAAGTGACGCCCAATCGACCGAATCCGGAATCTCGCCGGTGGCGTCATGGCCGGTGACAAAAGCCACGGCCGCGTTGCAGTCGCGATGGGTGACCGGAATGCCGGCGTAAGCAAGGCCACCGATGCCGGCGGAAATGCCGGGCACAATGCGGAAGGGAATGCCGTGATCGACCAGGGTCAGCGCTTCTTCACCGCCGCGGCCGAAGACGAAGGGGTCGCCGCCCTTGAGGCGCAGCACGCGCTTGCCCTCGCGCGCCAGTTGGACGAGGCGCAACGAAATGTCGGGCTGTTTCGCCGACGGCTTGCCACCGCGCTTGCCGGCATATTCGAGCAAGGCGCCGGGACGGGCGAGATCGAGAATGGATTTGTCGACCAGTGCGTCATAGACGATGACATCCGCCATGCTCAGTGCCTTGACGGCAAGCATGGTCAGAAGACCCGGATCGCCGGGACCGGCGCCGGTCAACCAGACCCAGCCCGGCTCCAGATCGGGCAATGTCGCGAATAGCTTATTCATGGATGCTAAATTAGCGCAGTATCACGGCCGCACTAGCCAGCAAAAGACATCGCCCCATAAAATAGCGTCATGAGCGACAAAAAGACGATATCCGGCAATGCCCGGCGGCCTGAAGGTGAATTGCGGCGGGGCTGGACCACAGGTTGCTGCGCCACGGCCGCCACAAAGGCGGCATTTTCGGCTATTCTGACCGGAAAATTCGCCGATTCAGTGACAATAACGCTGCCGAAGGGTGAAAAGCCGACCTTTCCACTCCTTGAACCGGTCTTGGAGGGCGGTTTTGCGTCGGTTGGCATCATAAAAGACGCCGGTGATGACCCGGATGTGACCCATGGCGCCCATATCCAGGCATGTGTGCGTCGTTTGGCACCCGGATCCGGCACCGTGTTCAAGGCTGGAGAGGGTGTCGGCACCGTGACCAAAGCTGGTCTGCCGATTCCCCCCGGCGAACCAGCCATCAATCCCGCCCCGCGCGCCATGATGACCGCCGTGCTGGCGGAGGTGGCCGCCGCATACGACACGCATCCGGATGCCGAGGTCACCATCTCCGTCATCGGCGGCGCGGAGATCGCCAAGCAGACCTGGAATCCGCGCCTCGGCATCGTCGGCGGCATTTCGATCCTCGGCACCACGGGCATCGTGCATCCCTTTTCCTGCGCCGCCTGGATTGCTTCCATTCATCGCGGCATCGATGTGATCCGTGCCGCCGGCCTCAACCATGCCGCCGCCTGCACCGGCTCGACCACGGAAGCAGCGGTGGCGAAGATGCACAGCCTGCCAGAATTTGCCTTCATCGACATGGGCGATTTTGCCGGCGGCGTGTTGAAATATCTGCGCCATCATCCGATCCAGCGCCTGACACTCGCTGGTGGTTTTGCCAAGATGGCGAAGCTTGCCGAAGGCCATCTCGATCTTCATTCCGGGCGCAGCCAGGTGGATCTCGCGCGCCTTGCCGCGCGCGCCACGGCGCTGGGCGGCAGCGCCGAACTGGCCGAGCGAGTCCGGGGCGGCAACACGGCGATGGAGGCGCTGGAATTGTGCACCCAGGCCGGCATACCAATTGGCAACGACATCGCCCGGTCGGCACGCGAGGTAGCCCTTGCCGAATCAGATCACCAGGTCGACATCGAATTGCTGGTCTTCGACCGCAAGGGCCAACTGGTGGGTGAAGCTGGATTCAGGCCGCGCTGACGATTTTGGTCGCCACTCTCAATGCTCGCCTGACGGCTCGCGCCAGGGCCAGTCAGATGTCGCGGACCCGTCTGACACCAGAAAAGAACGTCACGATGGGGGACAGCGCATAGCCGGCGACGGCAAGCCACATCACAGTGGTGATTCCGTAATGCTCGGCGATGACGCCGCCCAGCAAGGCAGCGAAGGGGATCGGCCCATCGTTGACGAGGCGGGTCGTGGCGCCGGCACGGCCCAGTAGGTCGGGCGGGACGCGCCGCTGGCGCAAGCTGCGCTCGACCACAGCGAAATGACCGGTGCTGCCATCGGCCAGGATCTGCTGCGCCAACAGAAGCGGTATGATCAGAAATGGCGCAACGCCGCCCAGGCTGCCGGCGAGGGGAATGCAGGCGAGCCCGAGAGTCTTGACGGCAAAAGCAAGGATGAGGCCGGGGCCGACCGGCAGGACCTTTGCCAGGCGAGGCACGGCGGCAGCGCCGACAAGACTGGCAGCGCCGCCCACCGCAACAACGATGCCCAGCATGGCCGGCGACAATTTGAGATCGCTCACCAGATAGAGCACATAGAGCGGTCCCAGCATGCCGCCGAAAAAAGTCCGGACGAAGCGCGCATAGAGCAGCGGACGGAGCACCGAATCGCGCCACATCACGCGCAGCCCGTCGCCGATCTCACGCCGCAGGTTCGGCGTCGGCAGCGGTGCCGGCCGTGGCTCACCCATACCGATGCGCCACAGGAACAGGGCCGAAAACAGATAGCTCACCGCATCGAGCAGGATCGTGAGCGGCCCGCCGATCGTCTGCACCAGGACGCCGCCCAATGGCGGGCCGACGATCTCCGTCGTCGCATCGGTCGCCTCCTTGGCCGCATTGGCGTGCAGGATGCGGTCCTGCCCGACCAGGCCCGGCAGATAGGCCTGATCGGCAATGTCGAAGGCGAGGGTCGCCGCGGAAACGCAGAATGCGACAACGCACAATTGGCCGATGCTGAGCAGATCGAGGAAGGCAGCCACGGGGACAGACAGCAGCAGCAGGAAGCGCAGCAGGTCCGCAAGGATCATCGCCGGGCGGCGCCGCACACGGTCGAGAAACGCACCAGCATGGAGCGCCATCAGCAAGGTCGGCAAGGCGCTTGCCGCGGTCAGTCCGCTCATGGCCAGGGGACCAGCGCCCAGCACGAGGACGGCGGTCAGCGGCAATGCTTCGCGCGCCAGCCTGGCGCCCAGTTGCGAAATGCCGAGGGCCGCGATGAGGTTGCGGAAATCTGCCTGTCGCCAGATCGAACGCCCATCGCCACGGCCCGGCATCGGCGTCAGGCCGGCCGGTGCAGGTGTTGGTGGCTGGCGTTATAGAGCTGGCTGTCCTTGAAGTCGCCGGCACCGAAGACACGACCGACCAGGATGAGTGCGGTGCGGGCAATATCGGAGCCGACCAGCGTGGCTTCGATATCGGCGAGAGTTCCGCGGACCACGGCCTCATCCGGCCAGGAAGCGCGATAGACAATCACCACCGGACAATCGGCGCCGTAATGCGGCGTCAATTCGCGCACGGCTTTTGCGAGGCTCTTGACCGAAAGATGGAGGGCCAAGGTGGCGCCGGCCGCGCCCAGTGTCGCCAGATCCTCGCGCGGCGGCATCGGCGAAGCAGAACCCTGCACGCGCGTGATCACGATGCTCTGGCTGATGCCGGGCAAAGTGAGTTCGGTCTTCAACAGGGCGGCGGCGGCGGCAAAGGCCGGCACGCCCGGAACGATATCATAGGGGATGGCCAGCGCATCGAGCCTTCGCATCTGCTCGCCGATGGCACCGTAGATGGAAGGGTCGCCGGAATGGACCCGCGCCACGTCCTGGCCGGCCGCGTGGGCGCGTTCCATCTCGGCGACGATCTCGTCGAGATGAAGGGGTGCCGTGTCGATGACACGGGCATCGGCCCGCGCCAGATCGACGATGCCCTGTGGCACGAGCGAACCGGCATAGAGAACCACCGGGGCCTGTTCGATGAGGCGCCTGCCCTTGACGGTGATGAGGTCGGGGTCGCCCGGGCCGGCGCCGATGAAATGAACGATGCTCATGATCATTTATCGCCCATCGCCCCCGCGCCTCGCAATGGCGCAGGTGACTCCGGCTTTCGATGTCTTGGGAATGACCAGGCTTGCATGTGGCCCGGCCGCCGCCAGCGCGGCGCCTTCCGCCACCCCATGGCAGCCGACGGCGCGAAAGACCGCGTCGGATGGATTGAGCAGGCGCGGCGTCTCGGCTTCAAGTGTCGCTGCCGTGAAATATTGCGCCGGCCAGCCGAAATGGCGGGCGAGGCCAGCGACGATATCTCCTGTCGCCTTGGCCTCCAGCGAGCCGATCATCGCGATCTCATGCGCGCCAAGCCCGGCCTGCCGGCAGCATTGCTGCACCAGGGCCAGGGCGGCCGCGAATTCGGCGTCCGTCTCATGGCCAATTCCCAGGCAATGCGTGGCGGTCATTGGTTTCACCTAGTCGCCGCGCTGGCGCGGCAGATCATCGGCCGTCTCGAACCAGGGCAGCTTTTCCTCGACATGCCAGTGCGCCACGGGGACGAGATCGCCGGCACGATCGAAGCAGCCGATGCTGAGATGAATCTCGTCTTCATACTTCTCGGCCTCGTAGCTGAGCGGGGTGCCGCAGTGCGCGCAGAACCTTCTGGTGACGCCGGGTGAGGAGGCATAGGCGGCTGGCGTCCCCTTTGTCCAGCGGAAGGCGTCGCTGACCTTGAAGGCCGCAAAACTCGCCACGGCGGCACCCGTCTGCCGGCGGCAGGAGAAGCAATGACAATGGAAGACCGAGCGGGGTGCGCCCAGCGCCTCGAAGCGGACCGCGCTGCACAGGCAGCCACCTTCATGCCGGATCATTAAAGTCCCTCCTGCGTCCATGGCGCAAAATCGGCCGTCGGCGACGCCGGCGCGCTTGACGCAGGCGCGCCAATCGGCAGGATCGCGGTCATATGTCCGACGAACTTCTGCATCCTGCCGCCCTCCTCATCGCCGTGCTGGCCGACGCCGCGCTCGGCGAGCCGTTCTGGCTCTATCGCCGCATGGCCCACCCGATCGTGCTCATCGGTGCTGTCATCGCATGGGTCGACCGCCGGTTCAACCGGGAGAGCGACGGGGAGGCCCGGCGCAAGCAGCGCGGTATTGCCGTAACGGCGGTGCTGGTGCTTGCCGCCCTGGGGCTGGGCTGGGCGATCCAGGCGGCGTTGCTTGCCTTGCCGCTGGGGCTGCTATGGCTGGGGCTTGCCATGTCGACGCTCATCGCCCAGCAGAGCCTTTACGTGCACGTCGCGGATGTCGCCAAGGCCATGGAACTTTCCGGCCTGGAAGGCGGCCGCATCGCGGTGGCGCGCATCGTCGGGCGCGATCCGGAGGCGCTGGATTCGGGTGGCGTGTCTCGTGCCGCCATCGAAAGCCTCGCCGAGAATTTTTCCGACGGCATCGTGGCGTCGATCTTCTGGGGACTCGTCCTCGGCCTGCCCGGCATGCTGGCCTACAAGGTCATCAACACGATGGACAGCATGATCGGCCACAAGACGCCGCGGCACCAGGCCTTCGGCTGGGCGGCGGCGCGGCTGGATGATGTGGTGAACCTGCCAGCCTCAAGGCTGTCGGCAGTGCTGCTGGTGCTGGCGGCAGTGGTCCTGCGTTGCGCCAGCCCGCGCGCGGCGATCCGCGCCGTGCGCCGCGATGCGGCACGCCACAAATCGCCCAATTCCGGCTGGCCGGAGGCCGCGATGGCGGGTGCGCTGGGCTTTGCCATCGCTGGCCCGCGCAGCTATCACGGCAGGCTGGTGTCGGACCCGTGGATGAACGATGGCGGGCGCTGGCAATTGACCGCAGCCGACATCCGGCAGTCGCTGCGGCTTTACTGGCGGGCTTGTGCAGTTTTGGGGGCCGGTGTCCTCGCCATAGCTCTTACCTAAATCGTCATGGTCCGCCGTCGGCGAAGGCCGACATTCGTCGGCTGGGGCGGACCACCCACGAGTTCGTTTGCGACTGAAGAAAGCAACTCGTGGGTCCTCCGCTTTCGCGGAGGATGACGATCATTTTTGACCTGCAATCTTCAGCATGGCATCGAGATTCGCATGGCGCTCAAGATGCGCTGCCAGATCATCGAGGGCCTGTTCGACGCCCTGCTCATAGGCGATGCCGGTTTCCGCTCGCGGGCGCAGCCCGGAAAGGAACGCGTGGCGGAAGGCATCTGCGGCGAAGAGGCCGTGAACGTAGCAGCCCATGACGCGTTCATCCGCTGAAACCGCGCCGTCCGGGCGGTTGCCGATGGTGAGGAACGGCCGCGCGCAATCGGCACCTTCGCTGACGCCCACATGCATTTCATAGCCGTGAATGTCGTGACCGGCGGCGCGGGCGCGAACCTCGATGAGGGATTTATCGGCGGTGAGGGTCGTGACGATATCGAGCAGGCCCAGGCCATCGATGCCACCCTTGGGCCCCTCGATGCCGCCGGGATCCTCGACGCGCTTGCCCAGCATCTGATAACCGCCGCACAGGCCGAGGACGGCACCGCCGCGGCGGTGATGAGCGCGAATGTCGATATCCCAGCCGGTGTCATAGAGGGCGCGTAGATCGGCGATGGTGGCCTTCGAGCCCGGCAGCAGGATGAGATCGGCGTCGCCAGGCAAAGCGCGGCCCGGCCGCACGAGCTCGACGCTGACATCGGGTTCGGCACGCAAGGGGTCGAGATCGTCGAAATTCGAGATCCGCGGCAATTGCGGCACCACGATCTTGATCGGCGCCTTGGTGTTGACTCGGTAGCTGTCGAGCGCCACGGCATCTTCCGGTGGCAGGCGGTCGGCACCGGCGAACCAGGGTATCAGGCCAAGAGCTGCAAGGCCGGTCCTGTCGGCTATCAGTTTCATGCCGTCGGCAAAGAGCGCGGGATCGCCGCGGAATTTGTTGATGAGAAAACCCTTGATGCGCGCAGCCTCTGCCGGTGCCAGCAATTGCAGGGTACCGACGATGCTGGCGATGACGCCGCCGCGGTCGATGTCGCCCACCAGCACCACGGGAATGTCGGCCGCCTCGGCAAAGCCCATATTGGCGATGTCGCCGGCGCGGAGATTGATTTCGGCGGGTGATCCTGCCCCTTCGACCAGGACCAGATCAGCTTCATCCGCCAGATGCCGGTAGCTGTCGAGAACGGAATGCAGCAATTGCGGCTTCAGCCGGTGATAATCGGCGGCCTTGGCGTTGCCGAAGATCCTGCCCTGTACGATGACCTGGGAGCCGACATCGCTTTGCGGTTTCAGGAGTACCGGGTTCATATGCACCGAGCTTGCCACCCGGGCTGCTCGCGCCTGGAGCGCCTGGGCGCGGCCGATCTCCCCGCCATCGGCGGTGACGGCGGCGTTGTTCGACATGTTCTGTGGCTTGAACGGCCGCACCTTGAGACCGCGATTGGTGAAGGCACGGGCGAGGCCCGCGACGATCATCGATTTGCCGACGTCGGAGCCGGTGCCCTGGAACATGAGGGTGGGGGCAGTTTTCACAGACTAGAACTCAATCCCGGCCTGCGCCTTCACCCCATCGCGGAACGGGTGTTTGATCATTTCCATCTCGGTCACCAGGTCGGCGATGGCGATGATCTCTTCCTTGGCGTTGCGCCCGGTGACGCAGACATGAAGGTCAGGCCGCTTGTTTTTGAGGAACTCGACCACCTCCTCGATCGGGAGGTAGTCGTAGCGGAGCGCAATGTTGATCTCGTCCATCAGAACGAACTGGAAGCTGGGATCAAGCATCATGCGTTTGCCTTCTTCCCAGGCGGCGCGGGCGAAGGCGATGTCGCGGGCGCGGTCCTGGGTTTCCCAGGTGAAACCTTCGCCGAGAGCCTTGATCTCGATCTGGTCCGGGAAGCGTTCAAGGACTGTGCGTTCGCCGGTATCCCATTTCCCCTTGATGAACTGGATGACGCCCACCTTCATGCCATGGCCGATGCAGCGCATGACCATGCCGAAGGCGGCGGTGGATTTGCCCTTGCCCTTGCCGGTGTTGACGATGATGAGGCCCTTCTCGCGGGTCTTCTCTGCCATCATGCGGTCGCGGGCTTCCTTGCGGCGGGCAGCCTTTTCATTGGCGCGCTGGTTTGAATCGTCGGTCTCAAGTTGCTCGGTCATGCTGCTTCACTCCCTTTCGCCCAGGCATGCAGCTGCATGCCGGCCGAGTTTGATTTTGCCTGCCACAGGCCGCGCGTCTGCGCCTCCAACAGCCGGTCGGCGATATCCTTGAGGGCCGCCGGATTGTGCCGCTCGAGAAAGGCGCGGACCTCGTCATCGACCAGATAGGCGTCGAAGACCGCGTCGAAATGATGATCCGCCACGCAATCCGCGGTGGCGGCAAAGGCGAACAGATAATCGACCGTCGCGGCAAGTTCGAAGCCGCCCTTATAGCCGTGGCGCATGATGCCGCTGATCCATTTCGGATTGACGACGCGGGCGCGGACGATGCGGGCGATCTCTTCGTCCAGCGCCCGCACCTTGGGCGCCTCGGGCCGCGAATGGTCGTTGTGCCAAACCACGGCGCGCTTGCCCGTGAGGTGTTTGATGGTAGCGGCGAGGCCACCTTCGAACTGGTAGTAATTGTCGCTGTCGAGAATGTCGTGCTCGGCATTGTCCTGGTTATGCAAGACCGCCTCGACGCCCGTGAGACGCTGCGCAAACAACTGCTGCTGCGCTTCGCCGCTGGAGCCCTGGCCATAGGCATAGCCGCCCCAGGCGAGATAGGCGCGCGCGAGATCACCGGTTTCGGTCCAGCCCTTTTCGTCGATGAGCGACTGCAGTCCGGCGCCATAGGCCCCCGGCTTCGAGCCGAACACGCGGTAGCCAGCGCGGCGCGTGGCGTCGATATCGGACATGCCGTCGGCCATCAAGGATTGGCGTTCGCTCCGCACGCGGGCAACCAGGGGATTGAGATGGTCCGGCTCGTCGAGGGCTGCGACGTCGCGCGCGGCGGAATCGAAAAGGTCGATCTGTGCCGGGAAGGCATCGCGGAAGAAACCGGAGACTCGCAGGGTAACGTCGACACGCGGCCGATCGAGCACCGAGAGCGGCAGGATTTCGAAACCGGCGACGCGACCAGATCCGCCGGGATCCCAGGTCGGCTTCACACCCATCAGCGCCAAGGCCTGGGCGATGTCGTCACCCCCCGTGCGCATATTGGCGGTGCCCCAGGCGGAGAGCACGATGGCCTTGGGCCAGGCACCGTGTTCCTGGCGGTGGCGGTCAAGCACCAGCAACGCTGATTGCCAGCCCAGCGCCCAGGCGGTCGGCGTCGGCACGGAACGCGTGTCGACCGAATAGAAATTGCGGCCCGTGGGCAGCACATCAAGGCGACCGCGGGTCGGTGCGCCGGAGGGGCCGGGGGCGATGAAGCGGCCATCGAGGCCGCGCAGGATGGCGTTGATCTCGGCCGGGCCACAGCCGGCGACGCGGGGCCGCAGATCTTCGTCGATGAAGCTCAGCACATCGCGGGTGCGCGGCCAGTCGGCCGAAATGACGTGGGCTCCGGAGACAAGACCCAGTGCCAGGATTTCCAGCCGCTCGACCGTGTCGCCGTGCAGGCGCCACGAATCGTCGCTGATCTTCTGCAAGGCGGCGGGCTTGGGGCCGCTCCACGGGTCGCCCAGCTTCGTGTTCAGCGGATCGAAATCGAGGCCGAGGTCAAGGTCTGCGGCGAGGGCGCGGATCAATGATTGGCTGCGGCCCTCGCCCTTGCCGCGCGGCAGGCGCGTCAAGGCCACCAGCAATTCGTCGAGCATGGCACCTTCCGGCGCCTTCCCGAAGATGTGCAGGCCGTCGCGGATCTGCGCCTCTTTCAACTCGCAGAGATGATTGTCGAGCTTGGCGAGGGCCGCATCGGTATCGTCGGTCGGCAGCACGCCGCAATCGGCGGCAAGGCCGCTGGACATGGCGAGATCCAGGATCTGTCGTTTGAGATCGAGGCACCGCCTAGGGTCGACCTGGCTCGCCTCGAAATATTCATCGACCAGGCGTTCGAGATCGCGCAGCGGGCCGTAGCTTTCGGCACGGGTGAGCGGCGGCGTCATGTGATCGATGATGACGGCTTGGGCGCGGCGCTTGGCCTGCGCGCCTTCGCCGGGATCATTGACGATGAAGGGATAGAGATGCGGCAGAGGGCCGAAGATCGCCTCGGGATAACAATCCGCCGAGAGCGCCAGCGACTTCCCCGGCAGCCATTCGAGATTGCCATGCTTGCCCATATGCACGATCACATGCGCGCCGAATTGCCGCCGCAGGAACGCGTAGAAGGCGAAGTAGCCATGCGGCGGAACGAGGTCGGGATCGTGATAGCTGGTCGTGGGATCAACGTTGTAACCGCGCGCCGGCTGAATGCCGATCACGACCTGGCCCAGTGACATCAGCGGCAGATCGAAGGCGCCGTTGCTGTAGAGCAGGTCGTCCTTCGGCGCACCCCAGCGCGTGATGACTGCGGCCTGCATCGCGGCCGGCAGGGTGCTGAAGAAGTCGGCGTAATCGGCGCCCTCCAATCGGAAGGCACCGGCAGGCCGCGCCAGCAGCCGGTTCATCAACTGCTCGCCGTCCTGTGGTATATCGGCGACTCCATAGTCAGCGCCCTGCATCGCACGCAGCACTTCGATCGTGCCGGCTGGCGTGTCGAGGCCGACACCATTGCCGATGCGGCCATCGCGGTTGGGATAATTGGCGAGGATCAGGGCCACGTGCCGGTCGGGCGCAGTTGTCCGGCGCAGTTTCACCCAATTGGCGGCGAGATCGGCAGTGAAGTCCACGCGGTCCGCGACCGGCTGCGGCGCCACGATGGTGCATTGCGTCGCCTCGTCATAGCGCGCTGCCGATTTCCAGGAGATGGCACGGGTGATGATGCGACCATCCAGTTCCGGCAGCGCCACCTGCATGGCGAGATCGCGCGGGCTGAGGCCGCGCAGGCTGGTTTGCCATTGCGCCTCGCTTTCGCTCGACAGCATGACCTGCAGCACGGGATGATCGGCGCCGTCGAACGGCGTCGAGAAATTAACCGCACCCGGCTGCGAGATGGCAAAGCCGGTGCAGTTGAGGGTGATGTCGGGCGACGCCTCGGCGTAAAGCGCGCGGATGAGATCGGCCGCCACCGCTTCCTTCAAGGAGTTGACGAAGATCGGCAGCGGGTTGAGGCCGCGCGCGGCCAAGGCTTTGATCAGGGCATCGATCGGCGCCAGCGTGCCCGCCTGCAGGAGGGCCCGGTAGAAGACAATGCCGGCGACCGGTGCGCCTTCCTGCCAATGCGGCGTGAGATCGGTAAGACTGAGCACCGAGGCGCCCGGCCAATAGAGGCCGGCGCGCAGCAAGGGCCGTGGTTCCTGCCAGACCGTGTCATAGCCGATGAGACTGGCGGCATAGTTCAGAAATTCTTCGGCATTGCTTTGGCCACCATGGACCTGGAACTGCCACAGGCGGTGGGCTGCTTCGTCATCTATGGTTGAGCGGCGCGACAATTCGCTGTCGGGCTGATCGTCGCCCGATAGACAGGCGAACTGGATATGATGGGCGGCGGTGATCGCCGCCAATTGCTCGACGCCGTAGGGCCAATAGCGTTCGCCGCCGATGAGACGCAGGATCACCAGCCTGGCGGGCGATCTGGGGTCGGCAATCACCTGGTCAAGATAGAGATCGACCGACATGTTGTGCTGCAGCTGCAGCAGGTTGACGAGACGCAAGGTCGGCTTGGGTTCGGGCAACGCCGCATGCGCCGCAGCGAGCGCCGCCAGCTCCGTATCGGCCGCACTCAGCACCACGATCTCGGCCGGTGACTGGCCGAGATCTACGGCCTCGCCGCCGTCGCTGATGGTTCCTGGTTTGGCGGCGAGGAGATGCATGGATCAGGCGGCTTTGCCGAGCGGCGTTGAGAGAGCTGCCGTGATGGCGGCGCGGTCGAGACCATGCAGGCCGATGATGACGATCTGGCCGCGGCGGCCTTCCGACGCTTCCCAGGCACGGTCGTAATAATGCTGCAGGCGGTTGCCGACGCCTTGCAGCACCAGGCGCATGTCCTTGCCGGCCACCGCGAGGAAGCCCTTCACGCGCAGGATGTCATGCTGTTCGATCACGGGGCCGAGTTTTGCCAGCAGGTCCTGCGGCGCCGCCAACTCGGCGATGTCGATGTGGAAGCTTTCGAAATCGTCGTGATTGTGATCCTCGCCTTCCAGTTCGTGATGCGAATGGCGCGCCGCAAGATCATCTTCGGCGGCGGCATCCAACCCCAGCAGCACGCGGGGGTCTACCTCGCCGAAGCGCGCGGTGATCATCTTCGCCGGGCGCTGCAATTCCTTGATGATATGGGCTTGCGCCGATTCATGCTCGGCCCCGGACATCTGGTCGGCCTTGTTGACGATGATGAGATCGGCGCAATTGATCTGGTCTTCGAACAGTTCGGCCAAGGGGCTGTCATGATCGAGCCCGTCATCCATCTTCCGCTGGTTGTCGACCGCTGCCGGGTTGTCGGCAAAGCGACCCGCCGCCACCGCCGGACCATCGACCACGGCGATGACGCCGTCGACGGTGACGCGGGTGCGGATTTCCGGCCAGTTGAAGGCCTTCACCAGCGGCTTGGGCAAAGCGAGGCCGGAGGTTTCGATGATGATGTGATCGGGTGCGTTGGGGCGGTCGAGCAGCGCCTTGATGGTGGGCAGGAAATCGTCGGCCACCGTGCAGCAGATACAGCCATTGGCCAATTCGACAATGTTCTCCTCCGGGCAGCCTTCGATCTTGCAGCCCTTCACGATTTCGCCATCGACGCCGAGCTCGCCAAACTCGTTGATGATGAGTGCCAGACGCTTGCCGCCGGCATTCTTCAGGAGATGCTGGATGAGGCTGGTCTTGCCAGCACCCAGGAACCCGGTGACGATGGTGGCGGGAATTTTGCCACCGGTCTTTGCTGTTGTGATTGACATGATGTTTCCTTAATCGGCTGACGCGCGTTCGCGTCGTTATTTCAGAATGAGCGGCAGGCCAGCCGCCACGAACAGCACATGATCAGCGCGGGCCGCCAGGCGCTGGTTGAGCCGCCCGGCATGGTCGCGGAAATCACGCGCCAGTTTGTTGTCGGGCACGATACCGAGGCCCACTTCATTGGCGACGAAGATGATCGGTCCGCCGCATTGGCCGAGCGCCTGTTCGAGGGCGGTGCATTCCGCCACCACATCGCGCTCCGCCAGCATCACATTGGTCAGCCAGAGTGTCAGGCAATCCACCAGGACCGCCGCGCCCTTCTCTGTTTCCGACACCAATGTCTGGGCGAGGGCCAGCGGCTCCTCGACGAGGCGCCAATCGGGATCGCGCCGGTCACGATGCAGCTTCACCCGCTCGGCCATTTCGGCGTCGCGGATCTCGGCGGTGGCGAGATAGGTGCGGGCCCCGGTATGGCGGTCGAGCAGCTCTTCCGCATAGCGGCTTTTGCCCGAACGCGCGCCGCCCAGCACCAGGGTGATGGCGGGGAGCGGGGTGATCAAACCGGATAGGCCGGTGCCCAACAAGGGTTGCGTAGACAAGATGACGCGCACCTCCCTCCGAGGTCGTTGCCGAAATCGAACGATCGCCGAGGTTTCCTGGCTCGACCGATCCATCGGGTCGCCTTCCCAGCTGTCGCCAGCCAGTGGCCCTAACCCATGGTGCCCCAACCCAATATTGAGACAACGGTCCTACAGTTGCGGGGGCAGCGCCGGAATCACTGTGTCGCCACGGTTGACCGGCTTCCCTCACTGCGATCGGGCGTCAACCTAGCCAAAGCCATGCGGCATTGCCAGCAAGGTTTTGCCCCGCGGACGCTATCAAACCGGGCCCGTCAAAATGGAATAATCGAGTAGTTACACTATAGTGTGATCTACTGTCATAATGTTTACCCGATCTTATTTACCTGCTGTCAATCTCACTCACACTATCTATCTGGTTTTGGCAGCAACCATCAACGGCGGGCGGAGAAAACTTGCCCAACACGAACGATCCGAATTTGCGACCGCGCAGTGCCTTTCCGCGACAGGGAGCATCCCTGTCGACTGAGGGACTGGTTCTGTTTGACGTCGTGACAACGCCGGTCGTGATCACGCATCTCGCCAGGCCCGAGATTGTCTATGCCAATGTCGCGGCCCGGCGACTGTTCGAACTGCCTGAAGACAACAACCAGACCCGCCCGACAGAGAACTACTATGCGGACCCGCTGGCACGGTCTGAGCTGATCCGGCGATTGCAGCAAGATGGAGAGGCCACCAACCTGGAAATCGAGTTCGTGACCTATCAAGGTCGACGGTTCTGGGGGCTGCTTTCGGGACAAGTCACGGATTTCAACGGCGATGACGTTGTGTTCGCATCGATTGTCGACATCTCCGCGCAGAAGGCGCGCGAGGTGCAGTTGGCGCAGGCGACCGAGCAGTTGCGCACGCAGGCGGCGGCGACCGCGCAGCTCAATCGCGAGCTCAAGAACCAGCGCCAGGTCGCCATCACCGCCAGCCGGGCCAAGAGCGACTTCCTCGCTCGCATGAGTCATGAGCTGCGTTCGCCCTTGAACGCCATCCTGGGCTTCTCCGAGGTCATCGCCGAACAGGTCTTCGGGCCTGAGGGTGTCGACCGCTATGAGGATTACGCCAAGAACATCCATGAGGCCGGTGCCCATCTGCTGGCGCTGATCAACGATATTCTCGACCTATCGAAGGTGGAGGCCGGCGAGTTGCAGCTGACCCTGGAGCCGATCGAGCTCAAGGAGCTGATCCACGGTTCGGTGCAGCTGATGACACCGATGGCTGAAAAACGTGGCGTGCAGCTGGTCGTCGATCTTGGCCGTTCACCCTTGTCGCTGGTGGCCGATCGTCGCCGACTGCGGCAGATGGTCATGAATGTCGTCAGCAATGCCATCAAGTTCACCTTGGCCGGCGGCATGGTGATGATCACCGCCCACCAGGAGCAGGCCAGTATCGTCATCGACATCGCCGATTCCGGCATTGGCATGACGCCGGACCAGATCAAGATTGCGATGCAGCCCTTTGGCCAGGTGGCAACCGAAAGCCCCTATGCCCAGGTCGGCACCGGTCTCGGCCTGCCGATCGTTGCGTCGCTGGTGGAACTGCATGGCGGTACACTCAACATCCAATCGACCCCCAATGTCGGGACAACGATAAGCCTGACACTGCCCAAGGTCCGCTGAACGACCTCACGCACTTGCCGCGATGCCGCTGCCATGCGAGCTTCGCCGTCTGGCTGAGGGAGGGGCGAAGTGACATCCACATCAATTCTGATCACGGGCGCGGGGTCCGGAATCGGTGCCGCCACGGCGCAGGCCCTGGCGGGACCGGGTCGCCAAATGCTGCTCCACACCAAGAGCAATCGCGCTGGCCTTGAGTCGATCGCGGCCGAGGTCGAAGCACGGGGTAGCCGCACTGTCCTGGCGCTGGGAGATCTTGCTGACGCCGCCACCGGCTCGCGCCTGGTCGAGGCCGCGGTCGCGGCCTTCGGAGGCCTGGAGATCCTGGTGAGCAATGCGGGTTTCCCCCTGCGGCCCTTGATCGGCATGTTGACGCGGGATGAGCTCGATCATGCCTATGCCGTCATTGCCGGCGGATTCTTCGCCCTCACCAGCGCTGCCTTGCCACATCTAAGAGCCGCCGGCCCCCGCGGCCGCGTCGTCGCCATCTCGACCCACAACGCACACCTCTTTCTGCCAGGCTATCTCAACTTCCCGGCCTCGGCTGCGGCCAAGGCAGCGCTCGAGACCATGGTGAAGTCACTGGCCCTGCAACTGGCTCCCGATGGCGTCACTGTCAACGCCATCGCCCCGGGTCTCATCGCCAAGGACAAGGAGAGTGGCGAGCAAACCTTGTCGCCGGAGGAATGGCAGCGCCTGAAGGCGCGCATTCCAATGGGTGAATTGGGCAGTCCCAGCGACGTCGCTGCGACGGCAGCCTTCCTCTGTTCGCCCGCCGCACGCTACATGACCGGCCAGATCCTCCATGTCGATGGCGGGTTGGTCATCCGCTAAGATGGCGCTATTGGGTCTGGTAAGCGGCCTCACGAATCCGCTCATCCATTTCGGCAGCCGTGCTGGCTGGTCCGCCGGGGACGGTTGCCGTGTAAAATAAATAATAGCCGCCCTGCCTTCTTTGGAAGGCAAACAGATACTTCATGATCGATTTGCTGCCATCGCTGCAACCGGAGTAAGCGCGTGGCATGTAGGAACCATGCATTCGTACTGACGCATCCAGATTGCTGACGAACCTTCCCGCACAATCCTCGCCCGAGCCCTGCATCATGATCGCCAGCGACTCTTCGGCGGCTTCTCGACCGCCTTCGGGGACGACAATAAGGCGCCGACGATGCCCTTCCCGTTGCGCCAGATCGTGGAGAATCCGGCGATCTCGTCCACACCGGCCTTGATCTGGAAACCAGCGATACCTGACCGCTGCAGCAGCCTGTTCGTCATGTCGTTGGCCTCGGCCTGATAGTCGGCGTTTCCCCCATGATCCTGCCCCGAATCCTCAAGGGTGCTTGCCGGCTCGAACGGATTGGTGCGGGAGGCCGTCCGCACGCGCCGGTCCACGCAATCGAACAGCGCCAGCAAGGCGCGCGATGTCCCTTGCAGGTTGAAAGAAAGCAACTGGGCAGACGTTTCGATATAGAGCATGTGGCCGGCACGAAGCTGGTCGAACAAGCGATCATTGCCCTTGACCGAGATATGAACCCATCGGGTGTCGGACACCTCTGCGACAAGACGCGTTGGCTTCGCGTCATCGACGGTCAATTTGACGTCATATTCATCGCCTGATTTGAGCCGCCAGCTTTCGCCGACAAGCCGGATGCCCCAATAGAACTCGTTGTCGAGATAGAAGATCAGCGACGCGCCATCGTCATAGCTCGCACTCATGGTGCAGTGACTGAACGCTGTGTTGTTATCGAAGGTGAAGGCCTCAACCAGCCAGACACCTTCGTAATGCTTGTCGAGAAGGTCCGCGCGGGCCGGCGCGCGGCACCCTAGATGCGCGGCGCAGATCGTAAGAGCGATGAGCAGGCAACGCAGCGCACGCTTCATGGCCAAATTCCCTGTTTGTTCTATACGCCTTAAAGTACATTAATGTATTATATATACAACTATAAAAATTTTTTTAGCAGAGATGTTACTTTGGTACATAAGTACCAATATCAAATATGAAGCGTCAGCATGGAAACCATCGAACGTGTTCAGACCGGGGTGCGGCTGGAGAAGCGGTTGCTGAAGGTTCTGAAGGCGGTGGCCGAGTTGAAGGATATCTCGCTCGGCGACCTGATTGAGGGCATGACGCTGCACGCCTTTGAGGGAAAGTGCGCCTTCGGGCCGGAGACCGTAAGGCAGATTGCTGACCTCAAGAAAATCTATGACCTGACGCTGACGGCGGAGGCGAGCCACCACCTCCAGGAGCGTGTCTCGGCTGGAGACGAAAGATGAGCGATGACGACTTCCTCGCCGCGCTGGAGAGTTGCCGGCTTCCGGCCGCCGATTTCACGCACGCAGCACATGTGCGCGCCGGCTTTCTCTATCTCAAGCGCCACGATTACGCCGAAGCGCTCGGCGCCATGCGCCGGACGATCATGGCCTTTGCCGCCAGCATCGGCAAAGCGGAATTGTATCACGAGACCATAACCGTTGCTTTCATGACGTTGATCAACGAGCGCATGGCCAGCATGGTTGAGGCGGCCGATTGGCCGAGCTTTGAGGGGCAGAATGGTGACCTCATAACCGGCCAGCCGCTTGCCGCCCACTACACGCCAGAGCGCCTGGCAAACCCCTTGGCGCGGCGCGTCTTCCTGCTCCCCGATCGGGGAACATCGACACAGCGTGTCGCCTAATCCACCACCTCCCAGACTCTCTCGGCCGGACGGCAAAGCACCGCACGGCTGCCGTTGACGACGATCGGGCGTTCTATGAGGACGGGTTCGGCTGCCATTCGCGCAAGCAGGACGTCTGGGTCCATGGCGGCGACATTGCCAAGCGCTTCATAGGCGTCGCCTTTGCGCCGCACAATATCCTGCGGAGCGGCACTCATCGCCTTCAGTATCTTCTTCAGGTCGGCAGCGTTGGGCGGCGTCTTTAGGTATTCAATCACGCGCGGTTGGTGGCCCTTTTCACACAGCCAGCCAAGCACCTTGCGCGACGTGCTGCAATTCGGATTATGATAAACATCAATTGGCATGCGAGGCGACCTCTGATCTTCCTGTGCCGCAGTTTCGGAATCAATCCATCCTAGCGGCGCCGGAGGCATCTTGCCAGCTACACTGCCGGAGATCATGGACATTGCGGGATTGCACGCCGATCCACGCTTTGGCCGGCTGCTGAGCTATATCGCCGGCAAGCGCGGGGAGAATCGCTGGGCGGCCCGGACCGATATCGATCCCAGCGACATCCCGATGCTGCTTCCCAACATCTGGATCATTGAAGTGGATCGTCGGCCGCTAAGCAGTGACACGACGCGCCTGCGCGTGCGCCTGGCGGGTACCCAGGTTGAACGCATCTACGGTCGCAGCCTGGCCGGCGAATATCTCGAGAATCTCGATTGGGGCCAACATTCCGGGCGTATTCTCGCCTCGCTCAACCGCATGGTGGATCAGGGAGAGGGTCATTTTCTCGATGCTTCGGCCCATATCCAGCCGCGCCTGTCGCGACGCGTACGGCGCGTCGGGCTGCCCCTTTCCGATGACCGGGAGCGCGTATCGCACCTGTTGTTGCTGGCCTATTATGAGTTCATCGCCGGCCAGCCGGACCATTTTCGCGAATTGTGGCTGAGCGCGGAAGAAACTGGACGCGCGCCGCAAGCCGTCCTAAATGATGGCTCATGAAGCTGCTTTATTTTGCCTGGATCCGCGCCAAGATCGGCATGGCCGAAGAACAAGTGACCTTACCGCCCGACGTGCGCAATGTCGGGCAATTGCTCGACTGGCTGGCTTCGCGTGGCGGGAATTACGCTGCTGCGCTGAAGGAACGCAGCGTGGTCAAGGTTGCCGTCAACCAGGAATATGTCGCAGCGGATCATGCCCTGCAGCCAGGCGATGAAGTGGCCTTGTTTCCACCGGTAACCGGCGGTTGATGCCATGATCTCGATCAAGGTGCAGTCGGAGGATTTCGATATCAGCGCCGAGCTTGCGGCGCTCTCCGCCGGAAACACCCAGATTGGTGGGATCGCGAGCTTCACGGGGTTGGTGCGTGACATCGCTGGCCCCATGGCCACGGCGTCCAGCATGACGCTGGAGCATTATCCCGGCATGACCGAGAAGCAGCTTAGCGCCATCGCGCGGGAAGCCATGGAGCGCTGGCCCCTTGATGCCTGCCTCATCATCCATCGCTTCGGCCGGTTGATGCCCGGGGACCGGATTGTGCTGGTGGCAACGGCCTCGGCACATCGGGAGGCAGCCTTGTCGTCCTGCGCCTTCCTGATCGATTGGCTCAAGACCAAGGCGCCGTTCTGGAAGCTGGAGGACGATGGCAGCGAACAGCGCTGGGTCGCTGCCAAGGACAGTGACGATGAAGCCGCCGCGAAGTGGGCGGCCGAGACGAGATCGGATTGATTATTTCTTTGCGGGCGCCGCGCGGGCTTCGTCGGTGACCAGCTTCATCAGAATATTGCGCCAACTCGGCGTCGGCGGCGTGTAGCGCACATCGAGCCCGGAGGCGTCATTCTTCAGCACCACGCCGTAGGTGGGCAAGCTGCGCTCCCATTCCTTCAGCGTGATGACAAAAGAGAATTCCACGCGCTGGCCGACTGCCATCCAATCGGGCATGCCGCCGATCAGAACGTCCTGGATGTTCATGTTGATGATCGGATGCACCTTGCGATCGACCATTACATGCATGTTCTTGAGAGTCAGCCGCGGCAGCGACTGGGCATTCTGGACCTGCATTCTGAAACCTTTCCTGAGTCCCCCGCACATGCAGCGGATCTCGGTCGCCCCCAGACTGAAGCAAGATGGTTAGGAAATGGTTTATGGCAATCGCATTGCCGGCTGGCCCCGCAGGTGGCAATGCACCTAGGAAGACAATCTTTTCCGTCTGGATTTCACGCCGCAGCGCCCCTGGGCGGTCAGGCCAATTTGAGCGAGGGTAATTCAAGCTTGGCCACACTGCTGGCAATCTTCCTGGCCGATCCTCTCATGTCAACCAGATGACGCCCTGCCATCTCGGATGCGGTGTGCTCTGCAGACGGCCAGACCAGACTGAGACAGCCCAAAGCGTGGCCCTTGATCGCGAGCGCCACGGCGATGTCCATCGGTTCGGCGCCATAGTCGGAGGAATCCGGCCAGTAGCCCCGCGCGCGCACACCATAGCCGCGCTGTCGGGTGGCGAGAATCTCCGATGCCAATTGTCCGCTGGTGAGGGCGTGGCGCTCGGCGGGGGAATCGGTCCGCATCAGATGTTGCAGATGCCGTGCGGCAACGTCATCGCTGCTGGCAGCCAGCAAGGCGCGGCCAGGAGCGGAAAAGGCCAAAGAGGGGCGAAAGCCCGCAACCTTTGGATCGACATGGCCAGCGCCCGGTTGGCGGGTCGATTCGATCACCTCGAGCACACCGTCTTCGATCACCCATGTGAGATCGGCCGCGAGACCCGTGGCTTCGCTGAGCGCCACCAGATGCGGCAACGCCAATCGCGCCACGGCGGCCCCCAGGGCTGGTTGGGCAGCGGCCATCGGGCTTGGCAAGGTCGGTACATAGCGCCCATCATTGTGGCGACGATAGATCCAGCCTTGCTCGACCAGCGTCAGCAGCAACCGATAGGCGGTGGCCTTGGGCAATTCTGCATGGCGAGCCAGCGTCGCCAGGGAGTTGGGACCGCGGCGCGTCAGGATATCGAGCAGCAGCAACCCCCGCTCAAGGCTGCGATTGGTCTTGATCATGGGGAATAGTGTTTCACCAGGTGACACAACTGTCTAGGCCCGGCTGCGATCGGATCCTAGCTTCATGGACGGTGTTGTAGAGACGGTCGATATGCAGGGAGAGCGCGCATGGACGGCGATGGTGACAACCCTATCGGCCTCGACGGCTTTGAGTTCGTCGAGTTCGCGGCCCCGGATCCTGGACAGCTCGACCAGATCTTCCGCAGTCTTGGTTTTGCCCTTGTGGCACAGCACCGGTCGAAGAACGTCCAGCTCTATCGCCAGGGCGGGATCAACTTCATCCTCAACCAGGAAAAAACCAGCCTCGCCCACTATTTCGCCGAGGAACACGGCCCTGCCGCCTGCGGCATGGCGTTCCGCGTGGCAGACGCCCATCACGCCTACGCCGAATTGCTCCAGCGAGGCGCCCAGCCGATCGACATAGCGCCCGGACCCATGGAGCTGAAACTGCCGGCCATCAAGGGCATTGGCGGCGCGCCTATCTATCTCATCGATCGCTATGCGCCAGGCGCCAGCATTTATGACATCGACTTCCGCTATGTCAGTGACGAGCGGCAGCCGGTGGGTCTCGGACTTACCGACATCGATCATCTGACCCACAATGTCTATAAGGGGCGCATGGGTTTCTGGGCCAGCTATTACGAGCGCCTGTTCAACTTCCGGCAGGTCCGGTTATTTCGACATCAAAGGCGAATATACCGGTCTTCATTCCAAGGCCATGTCGGCACCCGATGGTCGCATTCGCATTCCGCTCAATGAAGAGGCCTCGAAGGAGACCGGGCAGATCGAGGAGTTCCTGATGCGCTTCAACGGCGAAGGCATCCAGCACATCGCGCTGTCGACCGATGACATCTATGGCACGGTGGATCGCCTGCGCCAGAATGGCGTGCCCTTCATGAAGGCCCCGCCGGGGACCTATTACGACATGCTGGCGGAGCGCCTGCCCGGTCATGGCGAGGATGTCGGCGCCCTGCAGTCACGCGGCCTGCTGATCGATGGCAGCACGGAAAATAACGACCCACGTATCCTGATCCAGATATTCACCACGACCTTGCTGGGGCCGGTGTTCTTCGAGATCAT
>NZ_CAMDRA010000007.1 GCF_945906275.1 Dongia mobilis | reverse complement strand
TACCGGCAATGAGCGTCGCATCGATCCCTTTGCCCGGCCCGATCCGAAGGATCTTGCCGCCCGCCGCCAGGCGGGGCGCGATGAGCCCGAGGCACCGATCCAGATCGGCAGCCGTCGCCCGACGGTGGTGCGGAATGAGCCGGACGTGCTGCCCGAGCCAGCGGCGCAACCACGTGACGCTGGCCCGCGCAGTGGCCTGACGCCGCGCGACCGGCGCCAGATCGAGGGTGAGATCAGCCGCGCGCCGGAAGCTGTCCGCGATGGCATCGCCGCCATCACCAAGGCGGACCCGACCTTTGATGCGCCGGAATTCATCGGTGGCGCCAAGATCGCCTTCGACATGATCGTCCAGGCTTTCGCGGCTGGCGAAGTCAAGGCGCTCCAGGCGCTGCTCGCCCGCAGCGTCTATGACAATTTTGCGGCCGCGATTGCCGAACGGAACCGGCTCGGCCATCGCCTCAAGACCACGCTGATCGGCATCACGCAGGCGCAGATCACCGGCGCCGAGCTGGTCGGCAAGGAAGCGCGCGTGTCGGTGAAGTTCGTCAGCGAACAGATCAGCGTCACCGAAGATGCCGGCGGCACGGTGATCGACGGCGACCCGACCCATGTCGATATCCTGATCGACATCTGGACATTTGCGCGCGATACCTCGTCGCGAGACCCCAATTGGCAGTTGGTGGCAACCGAAACACCACAATAGGCACGGCAATCGACGGCACGTCGGGGGAAGCTGGCGGGGATGCAGGGGAAGATAGACGGCGTTCCAGACAAAGGCGCGGTATCCTGGCTGCTGGCGGGTGTCTGCCTGCTGGCGCTTGCCTCGCTGCTGGTGGCCTGCACACCGCCGGAATCACCGCCCGGCCTCAAAGTCAGTCCCAGTTCCTATTCGATGCTGCCTGGCTGGGATGATGACCGGCTCGACGAAGCCCTGCCGGCACTGCTCAATTCCTGCAAGGTGCTCCTCAAGAAGCCGCAGGATGAACCGATCGGTCCAAAGGCCCTGGGTGGGCTCGCCGGCGATTGGCAGGCGCCCTGTGCCGCGGCCGTGGAGCTCAAGGGAAAGTCGGACCCGGCCTTGGCCCGGGCCTTCTTCGAGCGCTGGTTCGTACCCTTCGTGGCCGAGGATATCCGCGGCAAAGCCGGGCTCTTTACCGGCTATTACGAGGCCGAGATCGAGGCCGCCCGCCAGCCCGATTCGCTCCACATGTACCCGCTCTATCGCGCCCCGAAATCGCCGACCAAGTTGACGCGGGCCGAAATCGAAGCGGGTGCCCTGCGCGGCCAGGGTCTCGAATTCCTCTGGCTGAAGGATCCGGTCGACGCCTTCTTCCTGCAGATCCAGGGTTCCGGCATCGTCAAGGTGACCGACGGCACCGAAATGCGCGTGGGCTATGCGGGCAATAACGGGCAAGGTTTCGTCGCCATCGGCAAGATCATGATCGAGGAAGGCATCATCGACCGGAAATCGGCGTCGATGCAGACGATCCGAACCTGGCTGCGTGCCAATCCGGCAAAAGCGCAGGCCATGATGAACCGAAACCCACGCTTCATCTTCTTCCGCGAGGTAAAGGAAAACGGGCCGGTCGGCGCCATGGGTGTGACCTTGACCGCGGGCCGCAGCCTTGCCGTCGATCCCGCCTTCGTGCCGCTGGGCCTGCCGCTCTGGCTCGATACGTCCTGGCCGATCGATCATGGTCCCGCCAAGAAAGGCTCGCCCCTGCGCCGATTGATGATGGCCCAGGATGTCGGCACGGCCATCAATGGACCGGTGCGCGGTGACTTCTTCTGGGGCAGCGGCGAGGCGGCGCTCACCTTCGCCGGCAGCATGAAGAATCCCGGAAACTGGTTCATGCTCTTGCCAGTGACCGCGGCAGCGCGCAAAACTCTCGACGTCGTCGATATCGTCAGCAGCCTGAAGTGAGTGCGCGTGACCAGCCAGCCCGGAACGGCCCAGCCAAACCCCCAGGAACTAAATAAGCTGGGGCCAATTAGTGCGGGCGCCAATGTCGCCCTTTTTGTGACCTGCCTCGTGGACCTCTTCCGCCCCAGCGTCGGCTTTGCGGCGGTGAAGCTGCTCGAGGAAGCCGGCTGCCGGGTCAGTGTTCCCCCGTCCCAGACCTGCTGCGGGCAGCCTGCCTACAATTCCGGTGATCGCAACACCGCGGTCGATATCGCCAGGCAGACGATCGCCGCCTTTGAGGGGTTTGACTTCATCGTGGCCCCAAGTGGGTCATGCGGCGGCATGATCAAGCATCACTATCCGCAATTGCTGGGCGACGATGCGCAATGGGGCCCACGCGCCGAACGCCTCGCCGCGCGCACCTTTGAACTGACCCAGTTCCTGGCCGAGCAATGTGGCCGGACCGATTTCGGCGCAGCTTTGTCCGCCAATTGCACCTACCACGATTCCTGCTCAAGCCTGCGCGAGATGAAGGTGAAGGCGGCGCCGCGCGATCTCCTGAAGAAGGTCGCTGGCCTCACCTTGACCGAGATGGAGGAGACCGATGCCTGCTGCGGCTTCGGCGGCACCTTCTGCATCAAGTTCCCCGATGTCTCCAATTCCATGGCGGCCCGCAAGGTCGAAACCATCGATGCGACCGGCGCCGATCTGCTGCTGGCGGGGGATCTCGGCTGTCTCATGAACCTTGCCGGCAAGATGAAGCGCGACGGCAGCAATGTGCAAGTGCGCCATGTCGCCGAAGTGCTGGCGGGCATGATGGATGAACCGGCCATCGGCGAGGAGCGCAGCTGATGACCTTCGTCCCCACCAGCAATGCCTTCAAGGAAAACGCCACCGGTGCCCTGAAAGACAAGCCGCTGCAGGAAGCACTCGGCATCGCGCGGCAGCACTCGATCCAGACGCGACTCAACACCGTGGCCAAGATGCCGGAATTCGAGACGCTGCGCGATATCGGCCGCGATCTCAAAAATCACATCATCGCTAATCTCGATCATTACCTGCTGCAGTTCGAACAATCGGTGATCGACCGCGGCGGCAAGGTGCATTGGTGCCCGGATGGTGAATCTGCCCGCGCCAAGGTGCTGGAAATCTGCCGGTCGGTGAACGCCAGGACCGTCACCAAGGGCAAGACGATGATCGGCGAGGAGATCGGCATCAACGATTTCCTTTTTGCCAACGGCATCGAACCGGTCGAAACCGATCTTGGCGAGTACATCATCCAGCTGCGCGGCGAGACGCCCAGCCACATCATCGGCCCGGCCCTCCACGTCACCCAGGCCCAGGTCGAGGAAACATTCCGCGAAGCCCATACCGATCTGGATCCCGCGCGCAATCTTGAGGACCCGGCGAGCCTGATGGCGGAAGCGCGCGAGAAACTGCGCGCCGGCTTCCTCAAGGCAGATGTCGGCATCACCGGCGCCAACTTTCTCATCGCCGATGAAGGCGCCACCACCATCGTCACGAATGAAGGCAATGGCGATCTGACGCAGACCCTGCCGCGCATCCATATCGTGCTGGCCTCGATCGAGAAGGTGGTGCCGAGCCTCAAGGACGCGATGACCCTGCTGCGCATTCTGGCGCGCTCGGCCACGGGCCAGGAGCAATCGGTCTACACGACCTTCTCCAGCGGCCCGCGTCGGCCCACCGGTCTCGACGGGCCGGAGGAATTCCATGTCGTGCTCATCGACAATGGCCGCTCGGCCTATCTCGGCTCCGATCTGGAGGAGATGCTCCGCTGCATCCGTTGCGGCGCCTGTCTCGATCATTGTCCCGTCTATCATTCGGTGGGCGGCCATGCCTATGGCTGGGTCTATTCGGGGCCGATCGGCTCGCTCCTCACGCCGATGCTGATCGGTGTCGAGAACGCGAAGCCCTTGCCCAATGCCTCGACCCTGTGCGGGCGCTGTGAATCGGTCTGCCCGGTGCGCATCCCGATCCCCAAATTGCTGCGCAACTGGCGCGAACGCGAATTCTCCCGCGCCATTACCCCGCAGACGGAACGCTCCGGCCTGTGGTTCTGGGCCTTCATGGCGAAACGGCCTTTGCTCTATCGCTTGGTGACCAGGATTGGCGCGCGTGCCTTGTTCAATCTCGCCGGCCAGCGCGGCCGGTTGAGTTCAGCGCCCCTGGCCTCCGGTTGGACGAAACACCGCGATCTGCCAGCAACCCAGGGCCGCACCTTCCAGGAACAATGGAAAGCCAAAAGGGGAGCGCGGTCATGAGTACCTCTGGCACCGGCCGCGACCGCATGCTGGCCTCGATCCGCGCCGGCATCAGCCGCCAGGCGGATCGTCGCCACGGTGAACCGGCACCGGCCAAGCCGACGCCACTCATCCCAGCGCGCGCCACGGCGCCGGGCGTCGATGTCGTCGGCCTCTTCAAGACGCAGCTCGCCAACGCCAAGTCAACCCTGGACGAAGTCGCCAGCCGCGACGATGTGCCGGCGGCGGTCGCGCGCTATCTCGCCAACAATAATTTCGAGGCGCGCGTGCGCTTGTCGCCCGATGCGCGGGTGAGCAGCCTGCCCTGGGACAAGGCGCCGATGGTCGAAACCTCCAGCGGCCGCTCCCATGGCAAGGACCCGACCAGTGTGACACCTGCCGTGGCGGCGGTGGCGGAAACCGGCACCATGGTGCTGCAATCCTCGGACGGCACGCCGACCACGCTCCATTTCCTCCCCGATCAGCATGTGGTGGTGATTAGCAAGAGCCAGATCGTCGGCACCTATGAGGATGCGCTGGCCCGCGTCAAACGCGGCCCCGATGGCGCCCTGCCGCGCACGGTCAATTTCGTGACCGGTCCCTCGCGCAGTGCCGATATCGGCAAGATCCTCTTGATGGGCGCCCATGGGCCCAAGAAGCTCCACGTCATCGTCGTCGACGGGGATCTGTGAGCGGAACCCTACGCAGGCTTTCCGGCGAAACCCACCAGGCGCGGTGGGAGGCATTTTTTGCGACGCCTGATCCACGCCTCAAAAACGCGGTCGTCGGCGAGTATCAAGGCTGGGTCGAGTCGGCGCCCATGCCTGTCTTCCGCCGGCAGATGCCGGTCATCATGGTGCCGGTCCTTCTCAATTTCGGGCCCGGCTGGGAAGTCGGATCGCCGCGCACCGACAAGGGCGCCCTCCGGCCGTTCGATTCCTTCATTGCCGGGTTGCATGATCAATCGGCCGACACGTTGTCGGGTGGGGACGCCGCCTGCCTGCAACTCAATCTGACACCGCTTGGCGCCTATCGCCTGCTCGGATTGCCGATGCATGAGATCGCCAATCGCACGGTCGACCTTTCCGATCTGTTGGGTTCGCCGGGTGCTGGCCTCATCGATCAACTGCGCCATGCCGATGATTGGCGCCGGCGCTTCGACCTGCTGGATAGCTTTCTGCTCGCGCGCATCATGGACCGCGTGCCGCTGGCGAATGACATCGCCTGGGCGCTCCAGCAATTGCAGCGTAGCCATGGCAGGGTCGCCATCGGCCGGCTGGCCGACGACCTTTCGATCAGCCGCAAGCGCCTGATCAACCGCTTTCACGAGCAGATTGGTCTGCCGCCCAAGACAATCGGGCGCATCTATCGCTTCAACCGGATGCTGGCGCATCTGCAACGGCCAGTGTCGAAAGGCGGGGGCCGACCCAGCCTTGCCGAACTTGCCGACGCCTGCGGCTATTACGACCAGGCGCATTTCAACCGTGACTTCCGCGACTTCGCCGGCATGGCGCCCGGCGCCTATCTCGCCGAGCACGGCATTTAATCGGGAAATTTATCCAAGACCGGGTTTCGGCTGGCGCCTTAGAGTGGGTCATCCATTCATCAGGAGGATGCCATGAGCGAGCAAGCGACCCTTTTCCCCGCCCTCAAATATGATGATGCGCCAGCAGCCGTGGCGTGGCTGCAGAAGGCGTTCGGCTTCGCGGAGCACGCTGTCCACAAAGGCCCAGATGGCGGTATCGCCCATGCCGAGATGAAATTCGGCAATGCCATGATCATGTTCGGCTCGACCGGCAAGCCCGACCCTGCCAATCCCTGGTCGACCGAGCGCATGGGGATCTACATGCACGTCCCCGATATCGACGCCCATTACGCCCGCGCCAAGGCGGCGGGTGCCGAGATCGTGCGGCCGCTGGCCGACACCAGCTACGGCGCTCGGGAATATTCAGCCCGCGATGCCGGCGGACATCTCTGGTCGTTCGGGACCTATGATCCGTGGACGGCTTGAACGATGACTATTGCAGCCAGACCGGATCCTTGAACTTGGCGATGAACGCGGCATGGGCTTCGAGCTCTTCCGGGGTGGGAGCGAACAGGCGTGGCTCCCGCACCGGGCGGCTTGAGGCGGGTGCGGCACGCCTGGCGAAGTTCATGTCACTGGTGCCGGCATCGTCGGCGGCAAGGGTGAGGCCCGTCTGGCGGCCACCCAGCAATTCCAGATAGACATCGGCCAGGAGCTGCGCATCCAAGAGCGCGCCATGGAGGGTGCGGTTCGAATTGTCGATGTTGAAGCGCTTGCACAGCGCATCCAGCGAAGCCGGCGAGCCCGGGAACTTCGTGCGCGCCATCTTGACCGTATCGATCGCGCGCTGGAACGGGATCGCGCGCTTGCCCGACTTCTCCAGTTCGAAGTTGATGAACTTCATGTCGAATTCGGCATTGTGGATGACCAGCGGGTCCTCGGCGACGAAGGCCAGGAACTCATCAGCCACGGTCGCGAAGGTCGGCTTGTCGGCGAGGAAGGCGGTGGAGAGGCCGTGGATGCGGAAGGCCGCATCCGGCATCTCGCGCTCCGGATTGATGTAACGGTGAAAGTTGCGGCCCGTCGGAATGTGGTTTTCGAGCTCGATGCAGCCGATTTCGGCCAGGCGGTCGCCGGTCACCGGATCAAAGCCGGTGGTTTCGGTGTCGAGGACGATCTCACGCATGATGGTGCATCCGGTCGGAATGTGCGGGCAGCGGCTGGAAGCGAAGATGCCGCGAGAAATAGCGGCTGGCAAGCATCGTCACCTGATCCGCATTACCGGTCGTATAGGCGCGGATCTCCGCCGGCAGCGCACCGAAGCGCTTCATCTCCGGATGGCGGAAGAGATAGGCGGTGAGCGAGTCGGCGGTACGCTGTGGCTGCGAGACCAAGCGCGTGTTCTCGGGCAAGGCGGCGCGGAACAGATGCTCGATCAGCGGATAGTGCGTGCAGCCAAGCACCACGCTGTCGAGGATTGCATCGCCCAACTGCGCCTGCAACTCAGCAACATAGCGGGCGATCATCGGCGCCAGGACATCATCTTCGGCGCCGGCTTCGATCATCCCGGCAAGATCGGGGCAGGCCTGCTGGAATACCCGCAGGCGCGGTGCGCGCTTTGCCACTTCATGGACATAGGCGCCGCTCGCCACCGTGGCGCGGGTGGCGAACACGCCCAAAGTTTCCGGCTGCCGGTCCCAATCGCTCTGGCTCGCCACTGCATGCCAGGGATTGTGCGCGATCTCCTCGATCATTGGGACAAGGACGCCGAGACAGCGGTGATGCGGAAAATGCTGCGGCAGCCATTCCTGCTGCAGGCGCCGCAAGGCGACGGCGGCGGCCGTGTTGCAGGCGAGGATCACCAGGGTGCAGCCCAGGCCGAACAGGGTTGCCACATTCTGCCGGGTCAGGGCGTAGATCTCGTCTGGCGAGCGTTGGCCATAGGGGGCGTTGGCGTGGTCGCCCAGATAGATGAAGCCCTGGCGCGGCAGCCGCTGCTGCAGGGCGGAAAGGATGGTGAGGCCGCCATGGCCGGAATCAAACACGCCAATCATCGATTTTAGCGATCAACCTCCGATATTTGATCGAAATTCTCGATCATTTCCTTAGAGTCTGCACAACCCGCGCCAGGGCAGCCAGGGTCGGTCGACGGCCAAGGCCGGTTTCGACCACCCAATCCGCCCGGCGCCGTTTTTCCCGGTCCGGCATCTGGGCGCCGAGAATCTGGCGAAAGCGCGCTGGCGTCATGCCCTGGCGTTTCAACACGCGCTGACTTTGGAGGAATTGTGGCGCCGTCACCACGACCACGCCATCGCAGCGTTTTTCGCCGCCGGTCTCGAACAGCAACGGTATATCGAGCACCGCGACGTCTCGCCGCGCACGACGGCAGCGTTGCAGGAAGCGCCGTTCCTCATCCCGCACCAACGGGTGAAGGATGGCCTCCAGCCGTTTCATTTCCGCCGGTTGGCCAAACACCTTGGCGCCCAATGCCTTGCGATCGACAGCACCCTGGGCAACCACGCCGGGGAAGGCCGCGTCGACGGCAGCCACCGCCCGGCCGTCCTTGGCCAGCAACCGGTGGACGGCGGCATCGGCGTCATGGACGGCCAAGCCCAGGGCACGCAGCATCCGGGCCGCGGTTGATTTCCCCATGCCGATGGAACCGGTGAGACCCAGGATGCGCATGTCCATCGATTGGGGCCGGCGCTGATTCTTGTCAAGCGGGGCAGGGGATTTGATGTGGCCGGCATCACAAAACCCCAGGAACGGCTTTGGACCCGGGCCCGGGTCATGGGCTATAAGACCGGGACAGATTGGTTTCCCGCCTGAAGGCAGCCCCGATTTCATGACTACAACCGGCCTCGTGGTATTCGGCCTTGTCAGCCTGCTCGCCTTGATGAGCCTGTTGCCGCCGCTGGCGGCGAAACTGCGCCTGCCCTACTCGGTGCTGCTGGCGGCCATCGGATTCATCCTGGGGGCGGTGGTGTCTCTGCGCCCCGACCTCGCCGTCCCGTCGCCGATGCTGCATGACATCATCGATGCCCTGGCCAGCGTCGAGATCTCATCCGAGGCCTTCATCCTCATCTTCCTGCCAACCTTGCTGTTCGAAGTGGCGCTCGCCATCGACGTGCGGCGCCTGCTTGATGATCTCGCACCTGTCCTCACCATGGCGGTCGTGGCGGTGGTGATCTGCGCGCTGGCCGTCGGCTTTGCCCTGGCAGCGGCCTCGCCCTTCGGCCTCATCACCTGCCTGCTGCTGGGCTCGATCGTCGCCACCACCGACCCGGCCGCGGTCGTCGGCATTTTCCGCGAAGTGGGTGTGCCGAAGCGCCTCACCACCCTGGTCGAAGGCGAGAGCCTGTTCAATGACGCAGCCGCCATCGCCCTCTTCGCCCTGCTCCTGGAGATGCTGCTGAGCGGTGGCGACGGCAGCATCGGCGATACGGTGTTTCGCTTCCTGGTGAGCTTCATCGGGGGCGCCCTTGCCGGTTTCATCATGGCGCGCGCGGCCTGTGCCTTGTTCCCGTTCCTCGGCGGCTGGCCGAAAGCGGAGATCACCGTCACCATCGCCCTGGCTTACTTGAGCTTCGTCGTACCGGAGCATTACTTCCATGTTTCCGGTGTCGTTTCCTGCGTGGTGGCCGGCCTGGTGCTGGGCTCGACCGGCAAGATCCGCATGCTGCCGCATACCTTCGAACAGATGGAAGGTGTCTGGGGCCAGCTCGGCTTCTGGGCCAATTCGCTGATCTTCCTGCTCGCGGCCATGTTCGTGCCGCGCATCATGGAGGGCACCAGCCTGCTTGAATTCGGCTTCATCCTGCTGGTCTATCTGGCGACACTTGCGGCGCGTGGCGTCACCGTCTATCTGCTGCTGCCGCTCCTCACCCGCGCCGGCCTCATGCAGCGGATCAACAACCGCATCAAGACCGTGATCGTCTGGGGCGGCCTGCGGGGTGCTGTGTCGCTGGCCCTGGCGTTGGCTGTCATCGAGAACACCGCCGTCCCGGCGCCGATGCGCGATTTCATCGCCACCTCGGTCACCGGCTTCGTGCTGCTGACCCTGTTCATCAATGGCATCACCCTGCGGCCGCTGGTCGGTTTCTTTCGCCTCAACCGCCTCAACCCGGTGGCGCGCGGCGTGCGTGACCGCGCCAAGCTGATGACGCTGGGCGATGTTGCGACCGATCTGTCCGAGATCGCGCGGGCCGAGGGGATCGACCGCGAAATAGCCGACGCCGCCCTCTCAAGTCTTGAAGCGCGCCTGGCCGTGGCGCGTGCCCGCTCCCATCGGGGTGTCGAGCTGATGGCCGACGAGATGGTCAAGGTCGGGCTGACCGTCGCCGCGGCGCATGAAGTGGAGCGCTGCTTTGCGCTCCTCAACGGCCGCATTGTCGACCGGCGCATTGCCGAACTGCTGTTGCGCGAAGCTCAGCATGTGCGCGAAGCGGTGCGCGGGTCCGGACGCCGCGGCTATGTCGCCGCTGCCGAACGCGGGCTGGGCTTTTCCCAATCCTTCCGCTTTGCCCTGTGGCTGCAGCGGACCACGCGCTTTGAGCGGCTGTTGACCGACGCGTTGGCCGACCGGTTTGAATTCCTCATGGCCCAGCGCCAGGTGCTGGCCGGCTTGGTGCCGTTCAGCCGCGACCGGCTGCAGCCCCTGATCGGCGAGGAGCCGTCGGTCGAGATCATCAAGCTCACCTCGCGGCGCATCGAGGCGGTCGAGGAATCGCTCCTCGCCCTGAAGCTGCAATACCCGGCCTATGCGGCGGCCCTGCAACGGCAGTATCTGGGGCGCATCGCCCGCCAGCGGGAAAGTGCCGCCTATCAGTCGCTTGCCGCCAATCTGGTGGTGAGCGGCGAGGTCGAGCGCGAACTGACGGCCGAGCTGGAACGCCATTGGACCGGGCTGGACAAGCGCTGCAAGCTCGATCCCGAACTTTCCGCCATCGATCTGGTGAGCCGCGTGCCGATCTTCCGCGATCTCGACATCAAGCGGCAGCAATCCATCGCCCAGTTGCTGGCGCCGCAATTGGTGCTGCCGGAATCCAAGGTGGTGCGCCGCGGCGACAAGGGTGACGCCATGTATTTCGTGGCCTCCGGCGCCGTCCGCGTCATGGTCGAGCCCAGCGTCGAACTGGGCAGCGGAGATTTCTTCGGCGAGTTGGCGATGCTCACCGGCCATCCGCGCAACGCCGACGTGGTGGCGCTCGGCTTCTGCAAGCTGCTCGAGCTGAAGGCGCGCGACTTCCATGCCCTGCTCGGCCAGGACGCCGGATTGAAAGCGCGCATCGAGCAGGTCGCCAAGGAGCGCCTCAACCATGTCTGACCCGCTCGCCGTCGAGCCGGTGAAGGCGCTCTCGGCCCGCGAGCGCAAGATCGCCGGCGACCGGCCACTGTTCGGCATTCTGTGTCTGGTGGCGGCTGGCTTCGTCTTTTCCTTCTTCAATGCCATCGTCAAGCATCTCAGTGCCGAGGGCATGCCGGTGATGGAAGTGGCCTGGGGCCGCTATGTCTTCCACCTGGTCTTTGCCATCCTCTATGCCGGTGTCGCAGCTCGCTTCGAGCCGGCGGTGACAGCACCTCAGGTCTCAACCCCGTCGCGCTGGACCCAGCCCTGGCGCGACATGCTGCGGGCGCGCAAGCCCGGTCTCCAGTTTCTGCGCTCGCTCCTCATGCTGGCGACGACATTGCTGTTCTTCCTGGCGGTGAGCTATGTCGATCTGGCGTCCGCCACGGCGGTGGCCTTCGTCGAGCCGCTGGTCATCACGATCCTCTCCTACTTTTTCCTGCGCGAACGTGTCGGCATCCGGCGCTGGGCCGCGGTCGCAATCGGCTTCATCGGCGTCCTCATCGTCATCCGGCCCGGTTTCGGCATGGTGCATCTGGCGATCCTGCTGCCGTTGCTCTCCGCTTCGACCGGGGCCAGCTACAATGTGCTGACCCGGGTCGTGGCGCGCCATGACGGCAACGCCACGTCGCTGTTCTACGCGGCGCTGGTGGGTTGCCTGGTGTTGAGCTGCTTCATGCCGTTCCTCTGGCAAGCACCCAGTTTCAACCAGTGGCTGCTGCTGGCGGCCTTGGGACTCTCCGGTGGGCTCGCCCATACGCTGGTGATCCGCGCCTTCTCCTATGCCTCGGCCTCGGTCATCGCACCCTTCATCTATCTGCAGCTGCTGTGGGCGACGGCGATTGGCTATGCCTGGTTCGACATGCTGCCGGCGGTCACCACCTGGATTGGTGGCGCTGTCATCATTGCGACCGGCATCTATACGGCCCACCGCGAACGCATCCGGGCGCGGGAAAGACTGGCGAAGATCGAGGCCGAAACCCTATCTCCAAAGGAATAGGCGTCACCGCAAAACGCGGCGATTTGTCACCGCAGGATGGATGCCGGGCACCCCTAGCCGCCCAAATGGCGCCGATGGTATAAGCGATCCCGAGCCAAGGCTGGCCGATAAGAGCCGCGCAAAGCCGATAGCCAATTCAGGGCCGGGCAAAAGCCTGCGCCGCAACGGAGGAGATGAGGACATGAACCTCGATCAAGCGAAGAAACTCGACAAGAAGGCGTTCCGCAAATACGCCGACAAGCTGAAATTAGAAACGCGCAACTTCATCGACGGCAAGTTCGTCGACGCGAAGAAAGGCCGCAAGTTCGAGACCATCAACCCGGCGACCGGTGAGGTCATCACCTCGGTCGCGCGTTCCGATGCGTCCGATGTCGACCTTGCGGTGAAGGCTGCGAGGAAGGCCTTCAAGTCGGGTGTCTGGTCCCGCATGGCGCCGCGCGAGCGCATGACTGTGATCTAAAAGTTCGGCAAGCTGATCGAGGAAAACGCGCTCCAGTTTGCACTCCTCGATTCCACGGACATGGGCAAGCCGATCAGCGAAATGCTGAACATCGACATTCCCGGCGCCGCCATGACCTTCCAGTATTTCGGCGAGACGATCGACAAGATCGAAGGCACCGTCACCTCGACGGCGCCGACGGAATTCCACTACATCCTGCGGCAGCCCTTGGGTGTGGTTGGCTGCATCGTGCCGTGGAACTATCCGCTGATGATGGCGTCCTGGAAGATCGCCCCGGCGCTGGCCGCCGGCAACTCGGTCATCCTGAAGCCGGCCGAACAATCGCCGCTTTCCGGCAATCTGCTCGCCAAACTGTTCATGGAAGCAGGCGGTCCGGCCGGTGTGCTCAATATCGTGCAGGGTCTGGGCGAAGAAGCCGGCAAGGCGCTGGCGCTTCACATGGATGTCGACAAGATCGGCTTCACCGGCTCCACCGAAGTCGGCAAGCTGATGATGATCTATGCCGGCCAGTCCAACATGAAGCGCGTCACCACGGAATGCGGCGGCAAGACTCCGCAGATCGTGACCAGGGACGCGCCGGACCTCGACATGGCCGCGCAATACGCCGTCAACGGCATCTATGGCAACCAGGGCGAAGTCTGCAATGCCGGCTCTCGCATCCTGGTCGATGCCAAGATCCATGACGAATTCGTGGCGAAGTTCCTGGAGAAGGCCAAGGCCAGCTTCAGCCCGGGCGATCCGCTCGACCCCGCCACCACGATGGGTCCGCTGGTGACCAAGGAGCAGCAGAAGCGCGTGCTCGGCTATATCGACATCGCCAAGAAGGAAGGCGCCAAGCTCAGCCTCGGCGGCGCCGTGCCCAAGGGCATGGAAAAGGGCTGCTATGTGGCGCCCACCCTGTTCACCGGCGTCAACAACAAGATGCGCATCGCGCGGGAAGAAGTGTTCGGCCCGGTCGGCACCATCCTGCCGTTCAAGAAGCTCGACCAGGCGATCGAGATGGCCAATGATTCGATCTATGGTCTTGCTGCCTCGATCTGGACCTCGGACGTCTCGGTCGCCCACAAGGCGGCGCGCGACATCGAGGCCGGCATCGTCTGGGTCAACTGCTTCGACCATGGCGACATGACGTCGATCTGGGGCGGGTTCAAGCAATCGGGCATGGGCCGCGACAAATGCCTGGAGACGCTGACCACCGTCACCCAGACAAAATCGGTCTGGATGCATATCGGCGGCTGACCCGCTGCAAAATCGATCCGAGGGAGAAGGGCGGCAGGTCAACCTGCCGCCCAACTCATCGCCCGTTATTGGGGCAAGAGCCATGGAATAGCGGGCGATGCCGGCCCGACAGTTGCGAGGAGCGGCTATGCGCGAGGATCTTTGCATTCGCCTGGCGACGGAAGCCGATCTCCCGGCGCTCACGGCCATGACGCGCGCCTTCAACGATTATCTGGATATGCTTCACGGTGCTGCGCCCGCAGATGACGCCGCCGAAATTGCCGCCGCTGCCATGGCCCGGCTGGCTTCCTTTGCCTTTGGCCCGAAATCGATCTGTACGGTTCTGATCGCCGAGCTGGAGGGGGAGGCAATTGGCTATCTCACCTATTTCATCGGCGTCTTCATGGATGATGCGACCCCGACGCTGCACGTTGCCGACTTCTTTGTGAGCGAGCCGCATCGACGGTGCGGTGCCGGGAAAGCGTTGATGCTGGAAGCGCGCCGGATTGCGCAGGATCTGGGTGCTTCCAGGCTGTTCTGGACAGTGTGGCGCCGGAACCATGATGCCATCCGCTTCTATGAAGAACTTGGCGCCGTGCTCGAGCCGCAAGATGGATCGGTTCTGATGGAGTGGCGGATCTAGGACGTTCCAGATATTGGCGGAAGCGCCGTTCATTCCGTCATCCCCGCGAAAGCAGGGAACCACCCATTTTGCCTGTCGATCAATGGACTCGCCGCCAGCATCTGGACCTCGGATGTCTCGGTCGCCCACAGGTGGCGCGCGACTCTTTTTCTTTGCATCGGCAAATTGTCTACGTCATAGAATTGCAGGCGGCGGGAGCAGGAATTGTTCTCGCGACACAGACCAAGGATCCCCCAGGTGAATCCACGTTTGACCGCTGCCGCAGCTCTCTTCCTCGTCATCCCGTTCCTGGACGGTTTCACCCCGGCCGCCCGCGCCGATCAGGCCGGGCAATGCATGGCGAGCCTTTCGCTTGACGGCAAGCTGCACAGCGGCGCCGACGCGGCCCAGGTTGCCAGCGCCTGCCTCGGCGCTGCAAACGGGGGCAGCGTCCAGGCCTATTATCTCGCCGGTCTGGTGCTGGAACAGGGTATCGGCACGGCCAAGGACCCGGGCAAGGCGGAAAGCTGGTACCGCAAGGCGGCAGGCAAGGGTCAACCCCAGGCACAATCCCTGGCGCAATTTGCGATCGGGCGAATAGCCGAGGCGCAGGGCAAGCACGATATTGCCTTGAGCTGGTACAGCCGTGCGGCACTCAAGGGCCACGCGCGGGCCGCCGAGGCTCTGCTCCGCCTGCGGATCGAGGACCCCGCCGCGGTCTTTGCGGCGGCGGAATACACGATCATCATCGACCCCAGCCTCGGCAGCGATGACGACTTCAGCAAGTTCGGCTCAGGCATCGTCATCGGCAACGGGGTCGTGCTGACGAATGAGCATGTGGTGGCGGGCTGCAGCCAGATGGCCGTGGCGCCTGGTTTGCCGGCGCAGATCGTGGCCACGGATCCGGCGTCGGACCTCGCCGTCATCAAGACCAGGATTCCGCTGGGCGATCCGGCGGCCATCGCACCGGATGATACGCTGAGCGCGGAGATGGACCTCTATACCGGCGGCTATCCGGGCGTCGGCACCGCTGAGCCGACCTTCGTCATGACCACCGGCCGCCGGTCGGAGCGCAAGGTTACCGGTGATGACATGGATCTCTACTGGCTGCTCACCAACCAGATCGACCCCGGCAACAGTGGCGGCCCCCTGATCGATGCGAGCGGCCGCGTCGTTGGCGTCGTCGCGGCGGAACTGCCGGTGACGGGCATCGTCAAGAAGAGCGCTCCCGTCGGCCTCAAGGAAGGCATGGCGGTGCGGGCGGGGGTCGTGCGTGCCTTTCTCGACCGCCATGGCATCGCCTATCGCACGGTGGCGCAAGGATCCGTGCCCAAGACGGCAGCGGACATGAAGCGTCATGCCGCTGCCGTTTCGGTCCTGGTCGAATGCTTCGCTAAATAACGCTGCTAACGGGCGCCGGCCTGCAGGGCGGGGGTGATCAGGGTGCTGCTTCGATCACCCACCGGCAAGCCATCCTCCAGCATCGCTGACGGCGTGGTGCGGACCGCGTTGATGTGGCCAATCTCGCCGCTGATGCGGCCCAGCACGTCACGCTTCAACGGCGCCACCTGCAGGCGTTCCGGGCGCTTTTCGCCGGGCATGACAAAGCCATGGGGCGTCGCCGGCACGAAGCCGAAGCGCTTGTAATAATCGACATCGCCGACCAGCAGCACGAGGTCAAAGCCCATGTCGGCGGCACGTTCGAGGGTGCGGAAGGTGAGGGTACGGCCGATGCCCTTGCCGGCGAGGCTCGGCGTGATGCCGAGCGGGCCGAGGAGCAGGGCTGGGTGGTTGGTGGCGCCGACCAGGATCGGCCAATAGCGGATGGTGCCGACCACGTCATCGCCTGCCAAGGCGACGTAAGAGAGTTCGGCCACGGGCGCCACACCCTCTCGGAACAGATAGGAAGCCTTGTCGAACCGCGCCGGCCCGAACACGGCATCGAGCATCTGCTCGACCTGTCCGGTCAACGCGGCGGTTTCAGGCTTGATGGTGAAGCTCGGGGTGCCAGTGTTCTGGTTGTTCATCGAGAGATCCTCGTCAGATAAGCGGTTGGGAAATGTGAGCAGGCCTTGGCATCGGCCCGCTTCCGCTTCGGATCTCCGGGGTGTCAGCGACGCCCCATCATATCCAATGCATCTCGCGCAGCCGATTTCGACACCAGCCGGGGAAAACCCAGGATGGTGGTCGACGATCGTCGTCGGAGACACAGGGTGGACATGGAAACGCCTTCCGGCTGTTGCGAGTGGTGGGCTATATAAGGCAAACAGCCCCCTGAATCCATAGATAATTTATGGCGGGGCAATGACATTTGCGTGTTCCAGCCATGTGGTGAGGGCGTAGCCGGAGCGCTCCCTGCCGTCACCGAACGACGGTGACGGCTTTTCAGGTTGTCACCGCACGACGGTGACGGCTTTTCAGGTTGTCACCGCACGACGGTGACGGGGCAATGGGCATAGGTGACGAGGTCGGCGGCGACCGAGCCGATCAGCAGGCGCGCTGCCCCGGTTCGCCCAGCCGATCCGGTCACGATGTGGTGGTAGGAGTTCTTTTCGGCGTAGTCGACGATGGTGCGCGCGATGTCGCGGCCGGGCGCCCGGACGGCAGCGATCCGCCGCAGCCCGCCCTTCAGCGCCAGCTCCACGGCGGTGAGCAGTGATTTGTCGACCGGCAACTTGCCTGCCAGGAGGGCTGCGGAATCCCAGATCGTCGGCGTGTCGCCATCATCACCGTCGACCACGGTCACGAAGGAAAGCGGCAGCGACAGGCGCTGCGCCAGTTCGATGGCGAAGGCCACCGTCTTGGTGGCTGGGACCGATCCGTCGGTCGCACAGAGAATCTTGTCCATGGTCACACTCATCGTCCGCGTCCTTCTCAATGCTTCGCGCGTCAGGTCTCACGGCGCAATGGTCGTGACAGCAACCCGTCCACCTCGGCGCCGAGGCTGCTTCCCAGATGCAGGATGCGATTGACGGCTTCGGCAATCGGCATTTCCACCTTCAGGTTGCGCGCCAATGTCACGACGGCGGCTGCCGTGGTGACCCCTTCGGCGACACTCTTCCGGGCCGCCAGAATCCCGGAGAGGGTTCTCCCCTGTCCAAGCTCCATTCCGAGCGACATATTGCGCGATTTTGGCGAAGAACAGGTTAATACCAGGTCACCAAGCCCAGCGAGCCCCATCATCGTTTCCGCCCGCCCGCCTTTGGCCAAAGCGAGGCGTGAAACCTCCGCCAACCCGCGGGTAATGAGGGCGGCGCGGGCATTGTCACCCAGCCCGGCCCCCATCACCATGCCGCAGGCGATGGCGAGCACGTTCTTGACCGCCCCGGCAACCTCCACGCCGAGGAGGTCACTGGAGCCATAGGGGCGGAAGGCGCCATGGCTGAGAGCCAGCATCAGCGCATCGACCAGCTGCATATCCTCGCCGGCGATGGCCACCGCGGTTGGCAGCCCGCGCGCGACATCAATCGCAAAGCTCGGGCCAGACAGCGTGGCGACCCTGACGCCCGGCAAGGTCAGGGCGGCAATCTCATGCAGCAGCATGCCGCTCGACTGCTCAATCCCCTTGGCGCACAGCACCAGCGCGGCGTTGCCATGCCAATGCGGCCGGGCCGCGGCGCAGAAGGCCCGGAAATGCTGGGCCGGCTGGGCAAAGAGGACCGCGTCGGCATCGAGCGCCTGGCCCAGCACGGATGTCAGGCGCAGTTCCTCGGGCAGGAGAATGCCTGGCAGGTAATCGCTGTTGTCGCGGGTTTCCGCCAACTGCCGGATCAAGGCGTCGCGCCTCGCATAAAGCTGGGTCTGGCGCTCCGCCCGGCAGGCGATGAGCGAGAGCGCCGTGCCCCAGGCGCCGGCGCCGATGATGGAAACGCGGTTGATGCTCATCGCAGCAGGAACCCGCCGGCCAGCGGATCCTCCGGCTCGACCGTGAAGCTGGCGCGGCCGGTGTAATAGGCGCGGCCCGCCACCTCGGCCCGGATGGCCGGGAATTCGCCCGTGCGAAGATGGCTGGCGACACGGCCCTGGAAAATGGCGCCGGTGACACTTTCAAACTGGCGCCATGCTTGATCGGCGATCTCCCCGCGTGCTGCCATCAACGCCAGACGCGCGGTGACGCCGCTGCCCGTGGGACTCCGGTCAACCTCATTGGCGGCGAAGACACAGATGTTGGCGGTCGGTCCTGAAGCGCCATCGCCACCATCGGTCAGGATCGTTCCATAAAGAAAGGCAAGGTCGGGATCATCCGGATGGTGCAGCTTCACCTGTGCCTGCACGGCTCTGGTGACTGCACTGGCGGCCGCGACCAGCTCGCCGGTGGGCGAGCTGCGGACGTCGAGACCAAAGACGCCGGCCGGCAGGAAGGCATAGAAGGCGCCGCCATAGCCGATGTCGAGGGTGACCTTGCCCTTGCCCGGCAGGTCGATAACGACGTCAAGGGCGAAGGCGAAGGCCGGCACGCTGATGAAACTCACGCGGCCCTTGTCGGGTCCCGATGCGGCGACACTCACCTCGACCAACCCGCAAGGGCATTGCAGGTTGAGCCGGGCCATGCTGTCTGCGCCGGCCTTGATCATTCCCTGGTCGAGCGCATAGCGGCCAAGGGCGATGGTCGCATGGCCGCACATGGTGCTGTAGCCTTCATTGTGAATGAACAGGACCGCCATATCGGCGCCGGGCAAGTCTGGCGCCACCGGCAGCACCCCATACATGTCGTAATGGCCCCGCGGCTCGAACATGATCAGACGGCGGAACGCATCGAGGTGATCGCGGGCAAAGCGACGCTTTTCCAGAATCGTGCCACCGGAAATGGCTGGATAGCCCTTGGTCACGATGCGCACCGGCTCGCCGCCAGTATGCATATCGATCGTCTCGATCCTGGTATCGGCCCCCGGGACCTGCTGGCCGGGTTGGATTGCGGCATTCATCGACGGACGCCCCTCATGTTTGCACTGCTGGCCTACCGCCTGTAATCTGCCAGCCAAGGATTATCAAGGCAAAGATCATCATGCTTGGCGGCTTTGGAACTGACTGTTCATGACGCGCTTTCTGGTTTTTCTCGTGCTGTTGCTGGTTCTGCAGCCAATGTCGGCCACGGCGCAGAGCACCCGCACCGCCCTCACCGTCGCATTGGCGGACGGACCGACAACGCGCTCGGCCGGATTCCTGATCGCCCAGCAGCGTGGCTACTTTACCGAAGCCGGCCTCGACGTCACCTTGACCGCGTCCCAATTCGGCCGCGCGCCGATTGATGCCCTCGTCGACAGCAGCGCCGATCTTGCGGTCGAGATCATGCCCCTTGCCTTGGCCGCGCGTGCCAAGGGCGGCGACGTCGTGCATGTGGCGCAATTCTTCCAGCGCGCCACATTGAATCTGATCTGTCGCAAATCGATTGATCAACCGATGAAGCTTGCCGGACATAATGTCGGGGTCTGGTTGAATGGCTGGGAAAGCTCGTTCTATGCCTGGCTGTCGCGCCTGGGCCTCAGCTATTTTGCGACCGGTGGTGGCGTCACCATTGTACGGCAGGGTGCCGACGCCGAGATCTTCCTGGAGAATGAGGTTGATTGCCTCACGACCACCAGCTACCGCGCGCCCTTTGCCCTGGCATCGATGGGTGATGGGCGGGCCGGCCTGATCACCTATAGCTACCAGGATCTGGATCTCGGCATGCTTGAGGATGGACTCTATGCGCGCGGTGCCGATCTCGCCAATCCCGCCAAGGTCGATGCCTATGCTCGGTTTCTGACAGCTGCGGCCCGCGGCTGGCAGAGCCTGCAAGACGATCCCAGCCAGGCGGAACGCCTGATTCTGGAATTGTCGGCACAGGACAAACTCGACCCGGCTCAGGTGGCCGAATCGCTGGCGGCGGTGTCAAAGGCGGTTGCCGCCGGGACGGTCGAGATTGGCGCGCTCGACGATGCCGCCTTCGACCGAACCGTCAACCTGCTGCTGACCGGTGCGCCCGAGCCAACCCTGACGTCCGCACCGGCCGGCGCCGTGAGCGCGATCCTGCGCCAGCGACCCTAGTTCCGATTATAGATCGGCAGTTCATCGAGCGGACGCCCGCGACGGAAACCATGGCGCCCGGTCGGCGTTTTCTGGTCGGCGACGGTAAACGCCATGCGGGGCTCGTTGTGGACATAGAACAGGTAGCAATCCTGCCCACTCAGCGAGCGGCATTGTGATTGCGCGATACCGCTGAAGTTTCCCGGGCTGCACAGGATATCGGGGCAGAAGACATAATAGGAATTGGCGCCATCGGCACTGACCGCAAAGGCACCGCGCAGATTGGGATAGATCTTCCCCAGATAATCCCGCAGCGAGGCATTGGTCGACTGGCTGATGACAAAGGGATCCTGCCCGGCGGCCGGGGCTGGCCGCGTCTGGACACAGGCGCTTGCCAGCATCGTAACGCCGGCCAGGGCAGCCAGGGTGCCATGGCGGCGCAACTTGGTCAGGAACGTAGTCGGTTTCGACGCGGTCATTTTCTGCTCCTTGGGAACAACTCTTGTTTCCTAGGTAGCGAGATCGGGGCTGGATCACAAGTGATGCAGTTCACAGTCCGGGTATCCCGGCCCTGCGGCGGATGGCCGCCAGTTGGCTAATCAGCGGCCAGCTAATGAGGGGGCGGCTAATCTAGGGATAGTTAATCGAGGGGCAGCTAATCAAGGGTACGGCGATAGCGGATCATGGCCAGGACGGCCGCCAGGAGCAGAAAGAGCATGATCGGCCACAGATCCGGCCAGATCTCCGGCCAGCTGTTCCCTTTCAGCAGAATGCCCCGGACGATGCGCAGGAAATGGGTGAGGGGCAGGGCCTCCCCGATCACCTGGGCCCAGACCGGCATGCCGCGGAAGGGAAACATGAAGCCGGACAGCAGCAATGAGGGCAGAAAGAAGAACACCGACATCTGCATCGCCTGCAGCTGGTTGGTCGACATGGTCGAGAAGGTGAAGCCGACGGCCAGATTGGCGGCGATTAAGATGATGGCCGCCAGGCTGAGCAGCAGCAGGGAGCCCATCAGCGGCACGGTAAACAGATAGCGCGCCGCCACGATGATGATGGCGACCTGAACATAGCCGACCAGGATATAGGGCAGGATCTTGCCCAGCATCACCTCCATCGGCAGGACCGGCATGGCGAGGAGATTCTCCATCGTGCCGCGCTCTCGCTCGCGCGTGACGGCGAGCGACGTCATCATGACCATGGTCATGGTGAGCACGACGCCCATCAGGCCCGGCACAATGTTGTATTGCGTGATGCCTTCCGCATTGTAGCGCTTGTGCAGCCGGACCTCGAACGGCGCCCTATCGCTCTGCAGATCGGCGAGCGGCCCTTTGAGGTCATGCACCAGGGCGGTGACATCAAGTCCCTGCAGCGCCGCCACAGCGTTCCCGGTTGCGACCGGATCGGTGGCATCGGCTTCGACCAGCAGCGCCGGCTGCCTGCCGCGCACCAGATCCTCGGCAAAATCCGGCGGAATGTGGACGGCGAACTGCACGTCGCCGCGCCGTATCAGGCGATCGGCGGTGGCGGCGTCAACCGGCGCACCGATGAAACGGATGTAACCGGTATGCTCCATGGCGCGCAGCAGCGACCTCGCGAAGACCGAGTTCTCGGCCACGACGGCGACCGCCGGCAGGTTCTTCGGGTCGGTATTGATGGCATAGCCGAACAGCAGCAGCTGCAGCAGCGGGACACCCATCATCATGCCGAAGGTCAGGCGGTCGCGCCGCATCTGGATGAATTCCTTCACCAGGATGGCCCAGAAGCGCGATAGCGAGAACAGCCTCATTTCCGGCCGCCCAGTCCATTGATGTCCAGTCCATTGCCGCCCAGGCCATTGCTGCCCAGGCCATTGCTGCCCAGGCCATTGCTGCCCTGCCCATTGCCGTCCAGTTCAGCCATCAACTGGATGAAGATATCCTCGAGGCTGGGACTTGAACGTTCCCAGTGCAATTCGGGGCGATGGCGATAAGGCGCGATGCTGGCATCGAGCGCAGCGGCGTCGCGCCCGCAGACGTGAAGAATGGTGCCGAAGGCCGCGACCGTGTCGATGCCGGGCAGCTGCTGCAGTTCGCGCGACAGCAGATGCAGGTTCGGCCCCTCGACCGACCAGGTGGCAAGGTCGTGTGCCGCCAGCACTTGCCTGATGGTGCCCTTGGCGATCAGCCGGCCGTAGGCGATGTAGAGGATTTCATGACAGCGTTCCGCCTCGTCCATGTAATGCGTGCTCACCAGCACGGTGAGACCCGCCCCGGCCAGGGCATGGATCTGGTCCCAGAAGTCGCGCCTGGCTTTCGGGTCGACACCGGCGGTGGGCTCGTCCAGCAACAGCAGTTCCGGTTCGTGGAGAATGCAGGCAGCGAGTGCCAGGCGCTGCTTCCAGCCGCCCGACAATTGTCCCGCCAGCTGCCTCTGCCGTGCAGCGAGACCCAATCGCTCGAGCGCCGTGTCGACGCGCTGGCGCAGGCGGCCCAGGCCATAGACGCGGGCCACGAAAGCGAGATTCTCGCGGATGGTGAGATCCTCGTAGAGGCTGAAGCGCTGCGTCATATAGCCGGTGCGGCGCTTGATCTCGGCCGCCTGGTTCAGGATATCGAAGCCGAGGCAGGAGCCTGTTCCCGCGTCGGGCGTCAGCAGACCGCACAGCATGCGCAGGGTTGTCGTCTTGCCGCTGCCATTGGGGCCGAGGAAGCCGTAGATCTGCCCCTTGCCGACGCGCAAGGCGACATCGTCGACGACGCGCTTGTTGCCGAACGATTTGGTCAGGCCCTGCACATCGATGACGGCCTCGCTCATGAGCCGGCCCGGACCCCGTTTGCATCCACCGGGCGCGCATCCACCGGCTGGCCGGGATGCCATTGGAAGTCCGCGGGCGCGCCGGCGTCGGGCTTTGCTTCGATCAGGAAGACCAGCTTGGCGCGGCTGGTATCGCTGTAGATCACGGGCGGCGTGTATTCGGCTTCGGCCGCGATGAAGTTGATCGTGGCGGTGAGATTGTCCGGACAGCCATCGCAATTGACGGCGAGTGTCTGGCCGACGCGATACTTCCCGAGCTCGACCTCGGGGACATAGATCCGAAGCTTGATGTTCTCCCGCGGCAGGAGTTGCAGGACCGGCTTTTCAGCACCCACCTGCTCGCCCAGGCGGTAATAGACATCCTCGACGCTGCCGGCGGCCGGCGCGATGGCCCGGCGCTCATCCAGCGACCATTGCGCCTCGATCACCGCCGCGCGAAAGGCGTCGACAGCTGCCTGCTGAGCTGCGATGCGGTCGGCACGCTCCGGCAGGCGGGCGGCTTCCAGGCGGGTGGTCATTTCAGCGATGCGGCCACGATCTTCCAGGATCGAGGCCTCGGCGGCGTCGAGATCTTCGGTGCCGACGATGTTGCTCTTCACCAGTTCGCGCCGCCGCTTCACGCGCGGCTCCGAGAGCATCAACGAGGCCAGCGCCGAGTCGAGCTGCGCCTCGATGATTGCCAGCTCCTGCGGCCGTTCGCCCGACTGGAGATCGGTCAGTGTCCGTTCGGCCTCGGCAAGGTCAGCCAGCGCTTGGTTCAGCCGCGCGCGGGTCGCGGTGTCATCGAGCGTAAACAGGATGGCACCGGCTGCGACCGAATCGCCGCGCGCCACCTTGATCTCGGTGAGACGGCCCGCCTCCGGCAGGGCCATGTAGACATAATCACCTTCGACATAACCGAGCAGGCGATCCGAAGGCGTCTTTTCACAGGCGGCAAGGGCGATCAGCGCAGTGAAGATGGCGACATTGAAGACGGCGACCTTGAAGACGGCGGCTTTGACGGCGCGCATGGCAGTCTCCGGACCTGGGCTCAGAGCACGAGATTGAATGTCGAGTCGGGATTACTATAAGGTCATCGCTGGCTGACTGGCCAGATCGAGAACCAAAAGGATGTTCTGTCATGAGCGGGAGCGGGGAAAAGCCGGTGGTGAATGAACTGGGCCAGGAGATCGGCTTTCCGGTGCCTGGCTGGACCGCACGGCCACGTCCACCGCGGGCGCCCCTCGACGGCCGCTTCGTCCGGATCGAGATGCTGGATGCGGAAAGGCATGCGGCGGACCTCTATGCCGCCAACGCCCAGGACCGTGACGGGCGCATCTGGACCTATCTGCCCTATGGCCCCTATGACAATGAGAAGACCTATCGCGACTGGGTTGCCGCCATGGCGAAATCCGAAGATCCGCTGTTCCACGCCATCATCGACAAGGCGACGGGCAAGGCCAGCGGTGTCGCCAGCTATCTGCGCATCGAGCCCGCGGTCGGCGTCATCGAGGTCGGGCACATCAACTACGCGCCGGCCCTGCAACGCACGGCGGCCGCCACGGAAGCCATGTATCTCCTCATGAAGCGCGTCTTCGACGAGCTCGGCTATCGCCGCTATGAATGGAAATGCGATGCGCTGAATGGGCCGTCCCAGGCCGCGGCCGGGCGTCTCGGCTTTATCTATGAAGGCACCTTCTGGCAGGCCACGATCTATAAGGGCCGCAACCGCGACACGGCCTGGTATTCGATCATCGACAAGGATTGGCCGAAAATCCGCGCCGTTTATGAAGCCTGGTTGGCACCGGAGAATTTCGACGCTGCCGGCCAAGCGCGGCAGCGGCTCTCCTTCATGATGGAATCGGCGCTCGCCTAGTCAGGCCTTCCGGGGCGAGGCCTTTCGGATCAGGGCATCCTGGAGGCGAGGCGGATCGTTTCGCCATCGACAACGAATCGACCATGGCCCTGGTGATGGATGGTGCGCGGGTTCTTCTGCTTCGGGTCGCGCCAGGCCTTCACCACTTCCAGGACAAACAGGCTGTATTTGTTGACCAGGTTTGTATCGACCACCCGGCATTCGAGATTGGCGAAGCATTCGGTAATCAGGGGCGCCTTCACCATGGTTGCCGGCTTGGCGGTAAGACCGAAGGCGGCAAACTTGTCGATGCTGCTGCCCGAACTGTTGCCGACCTTGACCACTTTGGGCGCCAGTTCCACGGCCGGAATGGCAATCACGCATTCCTTGGTCGCCCGCAGGGCGGCGAAGCTGAAATCGGCGCTGCTGACGACACAGGCCACCAGCGGCGGTTCGAACTCGACCATCATGTGCCAGGACATGGTCATGACATTGGCCCTGCCCCGCTGCGCCGTCGTGAGCAGGACGACAGGTCCCGGTTCCAGCAGCTGGTAGACCTTGGGCAGGGGAAAATCTCTCATCCTGGTCGATCCTCATGCGGCCTCGGGACAAGACTAGGCCAGACGCGGCGCATGACCAAGACACGCCTTGCAGAACACCCGCCGGTGCCATGGGAAGATTCCGGCGGGTGTCTTTACGTTACAGCAGGCCTTCGGCCTTCAGCGCCTGCTGCACCTTCGGCCGCTGGGCGATGCGGTCCATATAGGCGCCGACATTGGCAAAGCCGGCGAGGTCGAGGCCGACATGCTTGGCCCAATTGCTGACCGTGAAGAGATAGGCGTCCGCCACGGTGAACTGGTCGCCGAGCAGATACTGCTTGCCGGCGAGCTTCTGGTCGAGGAACGCATAACGCTCGGCCAGCTGCGCCTTGGCGACCGGCTTGTAATCTTCCGGCGTGGTCGGCTTGAACAGCGGGCTGTAGCCCTTGTGGATCTCGGAGGTGATGAAGTTCAGCCACTCCTGCAGCTTGTAGCGCGCTCTGGTGCCGTTGCCGGGGGCGAGATTGCTGGCCGGAGCGAGGTCCGCGAGGATCTGGGCGATGATCGGACCCTCGGTCACGATCTCGCCGTCATCCAGCATCAGGGTCGGCACCTGGCCCTTGGGGTTGATGGTGCGGAAGTCAGTGCCGTCCTCCAGGGTCTTGGTCTTCATGTCGACCTTGACCAGGTCCAGGCTGAGACCCGCTTCGAGGGCGGTAATGTGGGGCGAGAGCGAGCAGGCGCCCGGCGAATAGAACAGTTTCATGCAGTTTCTCCATATTTTCCGGCTACTTGCGGCAGAAATCGAGGGGGAGGGGCCGGTCCTGGGACAATTAAATGCAGATGCATATATTGTCAAGTTCCATGCAAGTGCATACAGTTACCAAATGGATACCACAGCACCCGATACCGACCAGGATGTTTCGATCTGCCCCTTTGTGGCCGGCGCCTGGGCGCGCCTGCTGCAGGTCGCACCCACCCTGCAGGCGTCGGTCGAGGCGGATCTGAAAGCGGCCGGCCTGCCGCCGCCCCAATGGTATGACGCCCTGGCGGCCCTAGAACGAGCACCCGAACACAGTCTCGCCCCCGGGGCCATCGAGCACCATCTGCTCCTGACCCAATGCACCACGTCGCGCCTCATCGACCGGCTGGAAGCGGAAGGATTGGTTGCCCGCCACATCAATCCCGACGACCGCCGCCGCCAGACCATTCGGCTCACCGACGCCGGCAAGGCGCTTTTGGCCCGGATCTGGCCCGTCTATGCCGGGGCGATCGAACGCCATGTCGGCCGCAAGCTCGCCGGCGACGACGCCAAGGCGCTGATCCGCATCCTGGAAAAACTGGCCTGACCTAAAACTGGCCTGACCCAAAACAGGCCTCACCCGGCGAAAGGCCGCTTTGCCTTCGGAAAAGAGCGTTGCTATAACCAGCCGCGACGTCCCCGTAGCTCAGCAGGATAGAGCGCCGGTTTCCTAAACCGTAGGTCGGAGGTTCGAATCCTCTCGGGGACGCCAGATTCCAGGGATTCAGGTGCTTTTGACGACCGAGACCGGACTGTCTTAAGTGATCATTAAAGACATTTAGCTAAATTGCCTTCCATCTGGCGCCGTTTGCCGAATGGGGGGACGCATGAAAATCGTGAATGGGCTGTCGCTTGCCACGAAGCTGCTGCTGCCGATCATCCTGGCGCTGGCCATCGGACTAGCCGCCTCTGCTTTGGTCGTACGTTACAAATCGGCCGAGGAAACGCAGGCGCTGTCGCTCAGCCTCGGCCGCAGTACGGCTGAATCGGCAGCGGCCAAGGTACAGCTGACCTTCAACACTGCTTTCGAAGTTGCCCGCGTTCTCGGAGAGAACACGCTTGCCGCCAAGGCTGCCGGCGCACCCCGCCAGGTTCTGATCGATGCGACCGCAGCGGCGACGCGCGCCAATCCGGATCTGGTGGGTACATGGATCGAAATGATCACCGATGGGTATGACAACAAGGCCGCGGACTACCTAGGGACACCCGGTATGACGTCGGCCGGACGTATTTCCATTTACACCGTGCACAAGGACGGAGACGTCGAAGTCGCGCCACCTAGCGAAGGCGAAGGTGAAGCCATCAATCAGGATTATTTCAAGGGTGCTTTCGAATCCGGCAAGGAATATGTCTCGGCACCCTACATCTATCCGGTCAATGGCGTGGATGTGCTGATGACCAGCGTCACCGTGCCGATCATCGAGAACGGCAAGACAATCGGCGTCTCAGGTGTCGATCTGGCACTTGACGCGCTTAACGGTCAGCTTTCCGAGAGCAAGCCCTTCGGCGATGGCTCGGTCTATCTTCTTTCCTCCGGAGCGCTTTGGGTGGCGCATCCAAAGCCGGAATTCATCGCCAAGCCGCTTGCTGATACGCAGCCGTCATTGTCCGACATGTTCAACCAAGCCCTTGCCGGCAAGGCCGTTGAAGGCACCGACTATTCACAATCGCTCGGTTCCGAGGTGTTCCGACTGTTCAACCCGATACAATTAGGCGATTCCGAGAAACCATGGATCGTGGTGACAAATCTGGTCAGCGATACGATCAACCGCCCGACAGCCTCAATCACCAACATCATTATGATATCCGCGGTAGCTCTCGTGGTGATCCTGGCCATTGTCATGATTCTGCTCGTGCGCGGTCTTGCGGCGGCACCGGTGCGGCGTCTTACCGGCGTGGTCGAGCAACTGGGCAGCGGCAACACCGCCGTCACAGTGCCGGGGACCGAACGCGGCGACGAACTCGGTGTGATGGCCAAGGCGATCGAAATCTTCCGCCAGAAGCTCATCGAGATCGACGAACTGCGCCAAAAGACCGAAGCGGCGGAGCGCGAATCCATTGCTGCAAGGCGTCGCGGCATGCTGGAGCTGGCCGATGGCTTTGAGCAGTCGGTCAAGGGCGTGGTCGAAGCGGTCTCCGCCTCGGCGGTCGAGCTTGAGGCCAATGCACAATCCATGTCCAACGTTGCCCAGGACGCAACTCGCCAGGTCCAGGCGGTTGCAGCGGCAACCACGGAGGCGTCGGCCAGCGTCACGACCGTGGCAGCTGCCTCCGAAGAGCTGTCGGCGTCGATCTCCGAGATCAGCCGCCAGGTGAGCGATTCGTCACGCGCCGCCAGCGACGCGGTGGGCGAGGTCGATCGCACCGGCACGACCATGAGCGAACTGGCAGCGGCGGCCGACGAGATCGGCGGCATCGTGCGTCTCATCGGCGAGATCGCCAGTCAGACCAATCTCCTGGCCTTGAACGCCACCATCGAGGCGGCCCGCGCCGGCGATGCCGGCAAGGGCTTCGCGGTGGTGGCCTCCGAGGTCAAGAACCTGGCAACGCAGACCGGCCGCGCCGCGGAGGATATTACCGGCCGCATCAACAAGATCCAGGTGACCACCAACGCCGCGGTCCAGGCGATGAACAATGTCAAAGGGACCATCGCGCGGGTGAGTGAGATATCTTCTGCCATCGCCGCGGCGGTTGAGGAACAGACCGCCGCCACCAAGGAAATCTCCGGCAATGCTACCCAGGCAGCAACCGGCACCGAGGAAGTGGCGCGCAATATCGAGGGCGTCAGCCGCGCTGCCGACGATGCCGGATCAGCCGCCGGCCAGGTGCGTGAGGCGTCTGGGGAACTCGCCAAGCAGGCCGACGCCTTGCGGCGGGAGGTCGATTCCTTCATCGCGCGGGTGCGCGCAGAGTAGAGGACTCGCGTTCTATCCCATCGCCGCTAATCGTTCTGGCGGAAGTTCCGGACACGATCGAACAGCACCGCAAGAATGATGGCGCCGCCGATGAAGGCGCCCTGCCAGAAGGCATTGATGCCGAGGAGGCCAAGGCTGTTGCGGATGACCTCGATGAGGGCAGCACCCACCAGGGCGCCGAGTGCCGTGCCGACGCCGCCGGCCAGATCCGCGCCGCCGATGACAGCCGCGGCGATCACCTGCAATTCCATGCCGGCCCCGATATTCGTGGTCACCGCCCCCAGCCAGCCGGTCTGAACAATCCCGGCTATCCCTGCCGACAGAGCCGAAATCATATAGACCGCGACCTTGATCGGCTTCACCGGCACGCCGGTGAGCGTCGCGGCGCGTTCGTTGCCGCCGATGGCAAAGACATGGCGACCGAACCGCGTCCAGCGCAGCACGAAGCCGGTGAGGATCGCCAGAACGAGCATATAGAGAACGGGATTGGCGATGCCGAACAGCCAGGCGCCGCCACCCAGTGCCAGAAGCTTGTCATGATCCGGCCCGAACTCGAACACGACCGTGTTGTTCGATGCCACCATGGCGAGACTGCGGGCGACCGACAGCATGCCCAATGTCACGACGAAAGGGGGAAACCCCAGATAGGCGATGAGAATGCCGTTGAAGGCGCCCACCAACAGGGCTGTGCCGATGGCGGCGGCGATGCCGATTTCGATGCTGTAGCCGGCATGCATCGTCACCGCCAGCACCATGCTGCACAGACACAATACCGATCCGACCGAAAGATCGATGCCGCCGGAGATGATGACCACCGTCATGCCCAGGGCGATGATGGCAACGAAGGTGACGTTGCGGGTGATGTTGTAGAGGTTCTTCGTCGTCGCAAATGAATCGGTACTGACCGACAGAAAGAGACAGGCGAGAAGGACGGCGATGAAGACCCAGAAGGTTTGATTGCCGAGCAGCGCTGCAATCCTGCCATGCTGCTTCTGGGCGATCGACTGGTCGAGCGTGTTGGCCATGGGTGTTTTTGCCTCGCCAGTGTTGGGCATATCGGTGTTGGGCATATCGGCGCTGGTCATGCTGATTCAATGGCGCCGGTGATAAGCCCGGTCACTTCCTCTGGCGAACTGTCGGCGATGCGCTTGTCGGCGACTTTCCTGCCGCGCCGCATCACGATCACGCGGTCGGCGACATCAAAGACATCGGGCATGCGATGGCTGATGAGCGCCACCGCGATGCCGTGGTCGCGCAAGCGCCGAATGAGATTCAGCACTTCGGCGATCTGGCGCACGGAGATGGCGGCGGTGGGTTCGTCCATCAGCACGATCTTGGCATCGGTGAGCCGCGTGCGGGCGATGGCGACGGCCTGGCGCTGGCCACCGGACATCTGCCTGACCAGGTCGCGCGGCCGCGTCTCCGATTTCAGTTCCGCAAAGATCTGTCCGGCGCGTCGGTTCATGGCGGGATAATCGAGAATGCCGAATGGTCCGAAACCGCGGCGCAGCTCGCGACCGAGAAAGACGTTCTCGGCGGCCGTGAGATTGTTACAGAGTGCCAGATCCTGGTGCACGATCTCGATGCCGTGACGCCTTGCTTCCACCGGCTTGTGCATGACGAGGTCGGCGCCGTCCATGCGCATGGTGCCGTGGCTGGGTCGAAAATTGCCGGCAATCATTTTGACGAGGGTTGATTTCCCGGCGCCGTTGTCGCCCATCAGGCCGACGACTTCGCCGGCCTCGAGCGAAAGGGACACATCATTGACGGCCTGAATGGCGCCAAAATGCTTCGAGATATTCGCAAGTTCAAGAACTGGCACGCGACCTTCGCCCTCCCGGAGCAAGCTGCCGGTGTTTCCCGGCTTAATGTTGGTTCTTGGATCGGCAATCTCTGCAATGCGGTTTCATCAATCGGATTGGCATGCGCGTGAGATTGCAGAACACGTCGAAATTCTAAGCAAGGCGCTCGCCGAGCGTCAATTGATTGCCCGCATGCGCCAGATCAGAACCCCTCAAACACCTCAATAATTAATATTGTCGTACAAAAGATTTCCATTTGTACGACAAAACAGTTGACGGTTGCAACCCGTCGTCATTAGCTAAGGACGGGAGAGAAAAATCATTCCGTCTAAGACACCATGCGTCAAGCATGGGCCGGACCGGAAGGAAAGGGAGGGTGCAGTTCAGCCGGTTAGATCACGGCTGCTTTGCCATACCGATCAAGATGAAAAGTTTGAGCACCGGCAATCACGCATCGCAATTCGTGGCCTGCTGTTGCTGATGATAACAACGACACGTTGCTGACCGGCATCACCAGGTCGCCGCGTGAAGAAAAGAACAAATCTGTGTAACGCGGTTCAGTGTGACTCGTGAACGCCTTGTGCTGCTCTGACGATGAACTGCCCGACTTGTCTCGCCGATTAGTCTCGTATGGCGGATAAAAATATCCGTCTGTTTCAATGGGAGGAATGAATGAAAACACTGTCGCTAATGGTTGCAGCCGTTGCCCTGGCTCTCAGTGCCAGCCCCGCACTGGCCAAGAAGCAGTTGGTCATTGTCGTCAAAGGCCTCGACAACCCCTTCTTCGAGGCCATCAACCAGGGCTGCCAGAAGTGGAATGCGGAGAACGCTAATTCCGAATATGAGTGCTTCTATACCGGTCCGGCGTCGACCTCCGATGAAGCCGGTGAAGCGCAGATCGTCTAGGACATGCTCGGCAAGGCCGACACCGTCGCCATGGACATCTCGCCGTCCAACGCCAAGCTGATCGCGCAGACCATCAAGACCTCGGGTGCCACGATTCCGATCATGACACTCGACGCCGACCTCGCCGTTGAGGACGCGGCGCTGCGCAAGACCTATCTCGGCACCGACAACTATCTGATGGGCTACCGGATCGGTGAGTACATCAAGGAGAAGAAGCCGAATGGTGGCACGGTTTGCACGATCCAGGGCAATCCCGGCGCCGACAACATCCTGCGCCGTGCCCATGGTACCCGCGATGCGCTGAGCGGGCAGAATGGTCTGCCGGCCTTGAAGGGCGAGGGCGGCTGGACGGAAGTCGACGGTTGCCCGGTTTTCACCAACGATGACGGCGCCAAGGGCGTCCAGGCGATGACCGACATCCTCGCCGCCAATCCGAAGCTCGACGCATTTGCGATCGAGGGCGGCTGGCCGCTGTTCGGCGCACCGCAGCCCTACCGCGATCTGTTCAAGCCGATGGCGGACAAGATCGCCAGCGGTGAATTCGTCATCTCCGCCGCCGACACGATCGGCGACGAAGTGGCGATCGCCAGGGAAGGTCTGGTCACCGCCCTGGTCGGCCAGCGGCCGTTCGAGATGGGCTACAAGGCCCCCTCGGTGATGATCGATCTGATCGAAGGCAAGGCCGTTGCCGATCCGGTCTTCACCGGCCTTGATGAGTGCACCAAGGATACGGTTGACACCTGCATCCAGAAGTAATGGCAGGCGGTAGGTAGCAGAAGGGGCGCGTCATTCATGGCGCGCCCCTTTTTGCAGATGCGAGCAGTTCTCGCATTTGCGAATTATCATATAGTATGATTATTTGTCTTTCCAAGGATGTCGGCCCGTGCGATTGGTTCGCGCGACCGCCCCTATTGAAGGCTTCCGCCCATGGGGCGGGGTAACGGGAGAAACGCCCATGACATATGTCAAAGCGGCTGCTGCGGCAGGCCCCGTCATCAGCTATTCGCAGCCATCATCGGCGCCCTTGTCGGGTGAGGTCCACCGACCCAGGCGCGTCCTGAAAACGGCAAGGGCTTGGTCGTGATCTCCACCGAACGCGACGAGGTCGTCGCTTGTGGCGACCGTGTCATTCCGCTGGCGTCCGGCCGTCCTGTCGGCGAACGGGAACGTCCGCGATCATGGTCACCGACATCACGGCCGGCATCGCCCATGTACATGTTGACCGCAATCACCAGCAACGCTGCGCTGGCCTGTGTTTTTTTCGCCGGACTCTCCGGGCTTGCCGGGGCCGGGCTTTCGCACTACACCTCCGCCGGCAATTCGCTCGCAGCCATCGGCGTCGAGCTCGATAAGATTGCAGCAGTGGTGATCGGCGGCACGCGTTTCAGTGGCAGCCAGAGTTCTGTGCTTGGTCTCATCGAGACCCACTTCACCCTCGACGGCATGCTGTCCAGTTGGCGAACCGAATTTGTGGTTGGCCTGCTCTTGTTAGCCCTCACCCTGCTGCCTAGAATTCCGGGCGACCTGTCGGCGCGTCGTGCTGCAGGTGCGAGGGGGAGCATGTGATGATCGTTGCACCAAGCAGATACAGACCGATCCGCGCGACGGCGACCCGGATGGGCGGTGCCCGTATGGGTCAGGAACAGATTGTGCGCGCCATGGGTGTCGCCATCTTGCGCGGTGATTATCCGGAAGGCGCCCTGTTGCCTGCGGAAGGCGATCTGATGGCGCAGTTCGGCATTTCGCGGACCGTGTTGCGGGAGGTGTTGAAGACTCTGGCGGCGAAGGGCCTGGTCGTATCCAAGACCCGCGTCGGCACCAAGGTGCGCGCGCAAGTCGATTGGAACATGTTCGATTCCGATCTTCTCGGCTGGCGGCTCGATCTCGGCATGGATCTCCGCTTCCTCAACAGCCTTTATGAAATCCGCCTTGCGGTCGAACCCGCCGCCTGTGCCTTGGCCGCACTGCGGCGCAGCGATGAAAGCATCGCGCGCATGCGCGCCCTCATCGACGAGTTCCGCCAGCCGGGTCATACGCGCCTCAGCTTTGCCGAGGTCGATCTGGCCCTGCATCTCGAAATCGCCGCGGCCTCCGGCAATCCCTTCATGCGGTCGGTGGGCGCCATTATCGAGGCCGCCTTGATGGCGAGTTTCGTTGACAGCGCGCCGGTCGACGATATCGCGCGCCAGCAGCGCTCGACCGAGGAACACGCCGCCATCGTCGAAGCGATCGCCCACGGTGATGCCACCGGCGCCGCGGCCGCGATGACCTCGGTCATCGAGGATGGCCGCAAGAACCGGACGGCCTCGTTGCTGGCAGGCGGGGCCAAGACAAGTTGAACCAGATCGAATTCGTTTTGAGGAGTGATGCGCGATGACAGCCGACAAGCCAAGCAACAGCCATGGAGGAAAACCGGGCAGCGCGCAAGACGGCCGCAAGATGCGCTCGCGTGCCTGGTTCGACAATCCGGAAAACGCCGACATGACGGCGCTCTATCTTGAGCGCTATCTCAATTACGGCTTCACCCGCGAGGAACTGCAATCCAACAAGCCGATCATCGGCATTGCCCAGACCGGTTCTGATCTCTCGCCCTGCAACCGCCATCACATCGTCCTCGCTGAACGCCTGCGCGACGGCATCCGCACGGCTGGCGGCATCCCCATTGAGTTCCCGGTGCATCCGATCCAGGAAACCGGCAAGCGTCCGACCGCCTCGCTCGATCGCAACCTTGCCTATCTCGGCCTCGTGGAAGTCCTCTACGGCTATCCGCTCGACGGCGTCATCCTCACCATCGGCTGCGACAAGACGACACCGGCCTGCCTGATGGCCGCGGCCACGGTCAACCTGCCGGCAATCGCCTTCTCGGTCGGGCCGATGCTCAACGGCTGGCACAAGGGCGAGCGCACGGGCTCCGGCACCATCGTCTGGAAGGCGCGGCAATTGCTGGCCGCGGGCGAGATCGACTTTCAGGGCTTCATCGAGCTGGTGGCGTCATCCGCCCCCTCGACCGGCTATTGCAACACGATGGGCACCGCCACCACGATGAACTCGCTGGCCGAGGCATTGGGCATGCAGCTGCCGGGTTCGGCCGCCATCCCGGCGCCCTATCGCGAGCGCCAGCAGATGGCCTATGAAACCGGCAAGCGCATCGTCGACATGGTGCGCGAGGACATGAAGCCCTCCGACATCCTCACCAAGAAGGCCTTCCGCAACGCCATCCGCGTCAACTCCGCGATCGGCGGCTCGACCAACGCGCCCATTCACATCAATGCCATCGCCAAGCATATCGGCGTCGAGCTCAGCGTGCAGGAATGGGAGGATCTCGGCCGCGACATCCCGCTGCTGGTCAACATGCAGCCGGCCGGCGAATATCTCGGCGAGGATTATCACCATGCCGGCGGTGTGCCGGCGGTGGTCAACCAACTGATGGGCCAGGGCCTCATCGACGAGGATGCGCTCACCGTCAACGGCAAGACGATCGGCGAGAACTGCCGCAACGCCACCATCGAGGACGACAAGGTCATCAAGACCTTCGCCAATCCGGTGCTGAACACGGCAGGCTTTGCCGTGTTGAAGGGTAACATCTTTGACAGCGCGATCATGAAGATCAGCGTCATCTCCGACGAATTCCGCAAGCGCTATCTCTCCAACCCCAAGGACCTCGACGCCTTCGAGGCGAAGGCGGTCGTGTTCGACGGGCCGGAGGATTATCACCACCGCATCGACGACCCGGCCTTGAAGATCGATGCCGATACCGTGCTGGTCATTCGCGGCGTGGGACCCATCGGCTATCCGGGTGCGGCCGAGGTCGTCAACATGCGGCCGCCGGCCTATCTCATCAAGCAGGGCATCTCCTCGCTGCCCTGCATCGGCGATGGCCGCCAGTCCGGCACGTCGGGCTCGCCATCCATCCTCAACGCAGCGCCGGAAGCGGCGGCAGGTGGCGGTTTGGCGATTCTGAAGACCGGCGACCGCATCCGCGTCGACCTCAAGACCGGCACCGTCAACATGCTGGTGGACGCGGCGGAGCTGACAGCGCGCCGCGACGCGCTCGCCAAAGCCGGCGGCTACAAATATCCGGAACACCAGACACCCTGGCAGGAGATCCAGCGTGGGCTCGTCGCCCAGCTCGACGAAGGCATGGTGCTGAAGCCCGCCGTCAAATACCAGCGCATCGCCCAGACCAAGGGCCTGCCGCGGGACAATCACTGAGGTTTTCACCACAACGATGCCGTCATCCCCGGGCTTGACCCGGGGATCTGGTGCGACGGGGCAGGCTATTCATCGCTTGCTCGCAGATCCCCGGGTCAAGCCCGGGGATGACGAATTAGATGCTTCTCGTTAAATCCCGCCGAACCGATACTGCGTAACCTGATGATAGGTCTCGCCCGGCCGCAAGGTGGCGTCGGGGAAATTCGCATGGTTGGGTGAGTCCGGGAAAATCTGCGGCTCCAGGCAGATGCCGGCATGGTTTCCATAGGGCACGCCCTGGAGCCCCGGCAATGTCGGTCCCAGGCCGGCGCTGTCATAGAGCTGCACACCGGGTTCGGTCGAGTGGATCTCCAGCCGCGTGCGGCTCTCCGGCCCGTCCAGCCGCGCCATCAATCGGGGTGTCGCGGCACGTGCGCGGTCGACGACGAAATTGTGATCGTAAGTGGCGCCATGGCCACCCACCGGCCGCGCCATGCGGAAATCGAACGGTGTGCCGGCGACAGGGGCGATCTCGCCGGTCGGAATCAGCGTGGCATCGACCGGGGTGTAATGTTCGGCGGCAATCTCCAGGCGGTGGGCGAGGATGTCCGGCGTGCCGTCGAGATTGAAATAGCTGTGCGTGGCGAGGTTGATGACGGTCGGTGCATCGGTGGTCGCCGTTAGGTCGATCTGCAACACCCCATTGCCGCTGATGCGATACGTGCAGCGCACCGTCATTGTGCCTGGATACCCTTCCTCGCCCGCCGGCGAGACCAGCTCCAGCGTCACGTGATCGGTGCCGTGATCCAACACCCGCCAGGCGCGATGACTGAAGCCGGTCCGCCCGCCGTGAAGATGCGTGCGCTCCCTCTCGTTGCGCGTCAGTTGATAAGCGTGGCCGTCCAGCATGAACCTGCCGCCGGCGATGCGGTTGGCATAGCGCCCGGCGACGCAGCCGAAATAGGGTGAGGGCCCCAGATAGGGACCCAGTGTATTGAAGCCGAGGACCCGGCCCTGCGGCCCGCGTCCCGCATCAAAATCAAGGGCGCGGATCGCGCAGCCCCGCGTGAGGATGGCGACCGACAAGGCACCACCTTCCAGCCGGATCTCCTGGATGTCCGTCCCGTCGAGCAGCTTGCCGAAGGTGCTGATGCCCATGGTCAATGGGCGTTGCGAAAGGCGTCGGCGAGGGCCTTGGCGCGCGCCGCCATCTCGGCCATCGTCATGCCCGGCTTGTAGACCGAGGTGCCGATGCCAAAGCCATCGGCGCCGGCCTTGAGATAGGCGGCGATATTGTCGGGCGCCACACCACCCACCGGCAGCAGCAATGTGTCCGGCGGCAGGACAGCGCGCCACGCCTTGACGGCCGGTGGCGGCAGCAACTCACCTGGGAACATCTTCAGGGCATCGGCGCCGGCATCGAGTGCCGCAAAGGACTCCGTCGGTGTGGCGACGCCCGGCGCCGTGATCAGGCCTTTGGCGGATGCCGCGCGGATCACGTCGGGATTGCAGTTGGGGGCCACCATCAGTTTGGCGCCGGCGGCGGCAATGGCATCCACCTGATCGACGGTCAGCACCGTGCCGGCACCGATCAGCAGCTTGTCGCCGGCACGTTTGACCATCCGGCGCAACGTCTCCAGCGCATCGGGGGAATTGAGCGGCACCTCGACGACCCGCCAGCCGGCGGCATCCAGCGCGTCGACGGCGCCCTCCGCATCAACGGGCGTGATGCCGCGCAGGATGGCGATGAGCGGCAAGTCGCGCAGCCAGGGGCGCAGATCGGTCATGAACAACTCTCCTGCCGCATCAGGCGGCGGTTTTGGCGACAAGCCCGGCTTCGCGCGCGATACCGAACAGGGCTGGCGGCAGGATGTCATCACTCTCCAGCCGGTCAAGCGTGATCTTGAAATAGGCCGCCGCCCTGGCATAGGTCTCCAGCAGTTTCGCCGACCCGATCGCTGTCACGTGGCGCGCGGGGGTCCAGCGCAGGGCATCGCGCATCTCGGCGCCGACCAGCAGGCCGGAAAGATAGGAGGGCGCCGTCGCCGACGTCAGTTTCGAAAACAGCGACAGGCTGCGCACGCCGAACAGCAGATGGGTGATGCCGGGTGCGTCGGGCGCACCCGCCCGCGTGACACCCCGGTCGAAGGCCTCGGCGTCGAAAGTCTCCGGCGCGTCCTTCGGCGGCATCACCTGTGAGAGGCTGCCGCTGTTGCGCAGATGGCCGAACAGTTCGCCGGTCATATAGGTGCGGAAATCGGTGAGGATGCCGTTCTCCAGCAAAGCCCATTTGGCGTGGGTGCCGGGCAGCAGGAACACGCCGTCGCGCTGCCCACGCACGAGCAAGGCGCCCAGCATCTGGCATTCCTCGCCGCGCATCACATCGGCGCTGTCTTCGGTGACGCGGGCGACACCGGGCACGATGCGCACGGGCAGCCCATCGAAATCCTCGATCACGGTGAGGTGCAAACCGAGTTGCGTGAGATCGACCGGCGTCTCCAGATAGGCCGCTTCCCGCCAGCCCAACCGGCTGCCGATCATACCCGCCATGATCACCGGTGGGCGCCCGCCCAACCAATCAGCGACTAAGCGGCGCAAGGATCCGGCGAAGTCGCGATCGGTGACGTTGATCAATCCCTGATCGTCGCTGCGTCCATCGACCACATGGCCACCCGCATCCAGCGCCCAGCCACGGCGGTTGCTGGTGCCCCAATCGAGTGCGATGCAGGCGATCTTGCCGGACATGCCCTAAAGCGTACCGACGCCGCCCAGCTGGAAATCGTCATTGGCCTTGGCGCCGAGCGGATTGCGCAAGGCAGCACCGAAGACCGGCGCCTCGATCTCGAACACGTCCCCGGGCTGGGTCTGGATGCCGTCGCCGACACTCAGTGTCGCCGTGCCGAAGAAATGGATGTGGAGATCGCCCGGCCGGCGGAACTGGCGGTATTTTAAATGGTGAAATTCGAGGTTGCCCAACGTGTGCGACATGTTGCGCTCACCGCTCACAAACGCCTTCTTCCAGAGCAGGCTGCCGTTCCGCCAGATGCGGCTCTCGCCCTCGACGCTGTCGGGCAGGTCGCCCACCAGCAATTCGGGACCGATGGCACAGGCGCGCAGCTTGGAATGCGCGAGATAGAGATAATTCTGCCGCTCCATGACATGGTCGGAATATTCATTGCCGATCGCGTAACCAAGGCGCCAGGGTTGGCCATCCGGCGCGATGAGATAGATGCCGGCCACTTCCGGCTCTTCGCCGCCATCAAGCGCAAAGGCTGGAAAGTCCAGGGCGCCGCCCGGCTTCACCACCGAGGAGCCATCGCCCTTGTAGAACCATTCGGGCTGCACGCCGGGCTTGTCGTCCTTCGGCTTGCCGCCCTCGAGGCCCATTCTGAACATCTTCATGGAATCGGTGAGCGTCTCGATATCGCCGGCGACCTTCTGATGCATCTTGTCGCGCGTGTCGGCCGAACCCAGATGGGTGAGGCCCGTACCCGTCACCAGGCAATGCGCCGGATCCGGATGATCGATCGGCGTCAGCACGCTGCCGTCGGCCAGCATCTTGGCATAGTCCAGCATTTCGCCGTCACCGCGCGCGGTGACGTTGGCGGCGAGGCTCTTGATGCTGCCGACAAGTGCCGCCTGCGCAATGTCGATGACACTGACAGCACCCGGCACGACGATCGCCTTGCCGTTCTCGATGCGGGCGACGCCGCGCTGGCCGTTCCTGGAAAACTGAATGAGACGCATGAATCGGACCCTCAGGCTTTCTTTTTGTAATAGACGTCGATGCAGACGGCAGCGAGCAGTACCAGGCCCTTGATGACCTGCTGCAGGTCGATGCCGATCCCCAGGATCGACATGCCGTTGTTCATGACGCCCATGATGAACGCCCCGATGACGGCGCCGATCACCTTGCCGACGCCGCCAGATGCCGAGGCGCCACCGATGAACACGGCGGCAATGACATCGAGCTCGAAGCCAAGCCCGGCCTTGGGTGTTGCCGTGTTGAGGCGGGCAGCGAAGATGAGGCCGGCCAGACCCGCCAGCACGCCCATGTTCATGAAGGTGTAGAAGGTCAGGCGCTCGGTCCGGATGCCGGACAGGCGTGCCGCCTTCTCGTTACCGCCCAGTGCATAGATGCGCCGGCCGATGGTGGTGCTCGACGTGATGAAGGCATAGGCCGCGATCAGCGCGAACATGACGATGAGCACGTTCGGCAGGCCCTTATAGGAGGAGAGCAGATAGGAGAACAGGATGAAGCCGGCGGCAATCAGGATGTTGCGGCCGATGAAGAACGGGAACGGCTCCTCCGCAATGCTGTGCTTCTGCTGGTTCTGCCGGTCCTTGAAGTTGAAGAAGATCACCAGGACCGTGACCGCGATGCCGATCAGCAGCGACGTGCTGTTGAAGGTGCCGGGCAGGAAATTGGGCAGGAAGCCCGAACTCAGCAGCTGGAATTCCTTGGGGAAGGGCCCGACCGACTGGCCCTTCAGGATATAGAGCGCCAGACCCTTGAAGACGAGCATTCCGGCCAGCGTCACGATGAAGGACGGGATCTTGAAATAGGCGATGAAATAGCCCTGGCCGGCGCCGATGGCGCCACCCAGCATCAAACAGACGATGGTGGTCGGGATGAAATGGATATCGAACTGCACCATCATGACGGCGGCGACGGCACCCACGAAACCCACCACCGATCCTACCGACAGATCGATATGGCCGGCCACGATCACCAGCAGCATGCCCAGCGCCATGATGACGATATAGCTGTTCTGCAGGATGAGGTTGGTGAGATTGAGCGGCTTGAACAGGGTGCCGTTGGTCATGATCTGGAAGAACACCATGATCACGATCAGCGACAGCAACATGCCATATTCGCGGATATTGCTCTTGATGAAACGCGAGACGCTGCTGTGACTGCCGTGATCTTCGCTGGCTGCTGTCTGTTGTGTCATCTCATTCTTCCCATGACTTCATGATTGCGCGCATGATCTTCTCCTGCGACGCTTCCTTGGCTGGCATCTCGCCGACAAAACGACCTTCGTTCATCACATAGATGCGGTCGGAAATGCCGAGCAGTTCCGGCATCTCGGACGATATGACGATGACGCCCTTGCCGGAGTGGGCCAGGGCGTTGATGATCGGAGAGATTTCGTATTTGGCGCCGACATCGATGCCGCGCGTCGGCTCGTCGAGAATCAGGATCTCCGGCTCGGTGAACAGCCATTTGCTCAGCACGACTTTCTGCTGGTTGCCGCCGGACAGGTTCACCGTCTGCTGGAACACGCTCGAGCAGCGGATGTTGAGATCCTTGCGATACTTGCTGGCGACCGCCAGCTCGCGCCCGTCATCGATCACCCCGTTCCTGGCAACACCGGCAAGGTTCGACAGCGTCACATTGCGCTTGATGTCATCGATCAGCACCAGGCCGTAATTCTTCCGGTCCTCGGTGACATAGGCGATCCCGTTCTTCATCGCTTTCTGGATCGCACTGACATCGACCGGCTTGCCGTGCATGCGGACTTCGCCGCTGATGTTCTGGCCATAGGCCTGGCCGAAGATGCTCATGGCAAGTTCGGTGCGGCCGGCGCCCATCAGGCCGGCGATGCCGACCACTTCGCCCTTGCGGACATGGAAATCGACGCCCTTGATCTTTTCCTTGTCCGCGTGAATGGCATCAAATACATGCCAGTTCTTCACCTCGAAGATCGGCTCGCCGATATTGGGCACCCGTTTCGGGTAACGGTCGGTGAGCTCGCGGCCGACCATGTTGCGGATGATGCGGTCCTCGTTGACCTCTTCCTTGTGGCAATCGAGCGTATCCACGGTGGCGCCGTCGCGCAGGATGGTGACCGAATCGGTGACCTTCAGAATCTCGTTGAGCTTGTGGGAAATCAGGATCGAGGAAATGCCCTGGCGGCGGAACTCCATGAGCAGGTTGAGGAGCGCGTCGCTGTCGCTCTCATTGAGGCTCGCGGTGGGCTCGTCCAGGATCAGCAGTTTCACTTCCTTGGACAGCGCCTTGGCGATTTCCACCAGCTGCTGCTTGCCGACGCCGAGATTGGTGATGAGGGCGCTGGGTGGTTCCTTGAGGCCGACCTTGGCCAGCAGCGCCTTGGTGCGCGCGAATGATTCTGCCCAGTCGATGACGCCGTTCCGGGCCGGTTCGTTGCCAAGGAAGATGTTCTCGGCGATCGAGAGCAGCGGCACCAGGGCCAGCTCCTGGTGAATGATGATGATGCCGAGCTTCTCGCTGTCCGAGATGTCGCGGAAGCGCCGCTCCTCACCCTTGTAGTGGATCTCGCCGGAATAGCTGCCGTGCGGATAGACACCGGACAGGACCTTCATCAAGGTTGATTTGCCCGCGCCATTTTCTCCGACAATCGCGTGGATCTCGCCCTCGCGCACCGTGAGGTTGACGTTGTCGAGCGCGTTGACGCCTGGAAAAGTCTTGGTAATCCCGCGCATTTCCAGAATGGGCGTCGTCACAATGCTATCCATCACCCGTCCTTGAACTCGTCCCGGAATGCCCTGTCGTCTCAGGAAAGCCTGTCGCGTCGGTGCTTGGCTAGATTGCAGGAAAGCGGCAATCCGGGGAAACAAAAAAGCCGGCCAAAGCGCTGGTCGGCGATCGCTGCTGCCAGGGCGCCGGTCCCAGGGCCTTAAACCTGGGCGCCAAACCTTAACGACGCCGCTTTCTCGCTGCGTCGCAACCAGCGCCGAAAAGAGAAAGGAGCCTCGC
>NZ_CAMDRA010000006.1 GCF_945906275.1 Dongia mobilis | reverse complement strand
GGTAAGCGATAGCCCAGCCCTGGCGGACCATCCAGGCATTGAGATCCATGTTGCCGAGCCGACAGACAGCCACGATTCGCTGGTAGCGATCGATGTCGCGCTGCTCGCACCGGATCGTTGCCTGTCCGATCTTGTCGGCGAGCGCCAGGGCGGCCTGCTGGCCGCATCGATATTCTAATGCGCCCCTCTCGCAGGATTGCCCGCTTTCGGGTGCGTCGATTCCGTGGAGCCGGATGCGCTGACCGTGGATTTCCAGTGTGTCGCCATCGATGACGCTGGCGACGCCCACATTAGACGACTGCACGATCGCGCTCGCGACGCCGGCCGTTGCAGCAAGGAACACGGCTATGAGCAACCGCTGCGTCATCGGCTGATCCGGCGCGGCTCGTCGACCTCATCGGCCTCCCCGGTCTCGCCGTGCACTTCTTCCCGAATGACCCTTTCGGTGATCTCGGACAGGTAGGCGGTCAATGCGGCGCTGAGTTCTTCGAACTCCGGCCACAGCACCTGGTCGACGAAACTCTTCGGCGCCCGGATGATGATGGTTTGTCGATGCAACCGGCGATATCGGAAGGGATGAAGCCCGTAGCGGCGGCAGAGCGCGACGAACAGCTGTCGCGACCACATGTCGGAGATCGAGAACTTCACCTCGATCGCCTTCTCCTTTCCGGCCACCATGCAGAGGCGGGCGCGGATGCGGTTCGCGGCGGCGCCTGCCGCAATCCGTTCTCCATCGGTCGCGGCGCCTGAGAACAGGGCCTCGATCTTGCGCAGCTTCTCCCGGAGCGATTGCTCAGGTGTCATCGTTAGTCCTCATTGCGCTTTGCACCGCATTTTCAAAGCGCCGCCCACCGATAGATGCCGAGCAGGTTGATCAATGTAAACGCCCCCTGCAGCACGAACAAGCTCGGTTCACGGTGAACCCAGCCGACGGCGCTCCAAAGCAGAGAGGATTGTCTGTTCGCTTCCAATAGCGACCCCCTTTTCGCGTCCAATATTGGCTCTTCTCTATTCGGCGGTTTGGGGTCAAGCACTTTCAGGCTTTCCACGGCTACGGTGTTTGATGTCGCTCGCGGTGCTCTCTTCTCTTCGGGATCAACCCTTCGGCTCTCCCAGTATGGGATCAGAAGAATGAGGAGGTCCAATCTGACGCGCGGTCTGATCGCGACGGTGCGACCGATCCAAGAGCCCTGGCGAACTCGCCTCATCCATCGTCCCGCGGGGGATAGGCGTACAGCCAGTGAATGGATAGCTCGGCAGCAACAGGCTCGTTTGTAAGCGCCGCAGAAATAATCCCTCATTGAAGCGGCCGGGTATTCCGGTTGCGCCGAAAACGTCACGTCCGGCGTCGCCAGGGATGTCATGGCTGAAGCGATGGTCCGGATCGAACGGCACGGATACCAGACGGTGTTGTCGGTCCACGATCAGGCCGTGGCCCGCATCCGCAAGGGCCGGGGCTCCAAAGAGCATTTTGAGCAGCTACTGGCCGAGCCCCCAGCTTGGGCCGGGGGTTTGCCGATCGCTGCGTCCGGCTGGATCGGCCGACGCTACCGCAAATAGATAAGGAAAACTGCATATGATCCGCTTCACTGGCAAGGGCGTTTCCGCCACCTGTGACATCTGCGAAAGCCGCAAGGTTGTCCACCCCGCCCGCGACGTTCAGGCTCTGACCAACGAAGCGCGCCGGCGCGGCTGGCTGGTCGAGTTGGGCGAGCGCGAAGAGTGGCGGCACGTCTGCGGCGACTGCAGCGAGTTGGAAGAAAAGGAGCAGTTCAAGTGATCGTAACGCGCCACGTTGCGCGCCAATGTCGAATGTCGTTCACCTTTCGGTCATCCGACAACAGCCATCAGACATAATAAAATCAAACACTTGACGCCGGGTGGCCAAATGTTCTATCCGACGTTGAGGTGCCTTATAAATGCAGCTAAAGCGCGGTTTCGGCATGAAACCAGTGTTTTAGCTGCCCGCCCGTCCCTGACGCGGCGGGTTTTGTCGTTTCCGGGCCTGGTCCACCACAACGGACCCGCGGGATTTGAGGGGCAGCTTGCACCGCGTCACCAAGAGCTAAAGCGCTGCAGTGCCTTGGCCCCGGGCGGATGTGACTGCCTTTGAGGAGGGCTATCTTCGATGACGACCGAAACCGACACCACCATTTCCCGATTGCAGGACGAGATCCGGCGCAGCCCGCATTGCGCCCAGGTCACGTTGAAAGCGCGCGCCGGCGTGGAAGCGCCCCAGGCGCGGCGACCGGAACTCGACCATGTGCAGCGGATCCTGGAGGTGCTCGCCGGCAGCCTTGCCGCTAGCTATCGCCGTTTTGCCGCGGCCCTCGACATTCCGCTCAACGAGGTTGAAATCCGCATCGAAGCGGGCTTGGATCTCAATGGGCTTGCAGCCACGTCGGACAGCGTCCGCCCAGGCCCGAGTTCTTTGCGCGCTGAAGCGAGAATTTCTAGTTCCGCAGATATTTATGCCCTGGAACGGCTGCGAATCACAGTCGAACGGCATGACCCGGTGCTGGACCTGCTCCGAAACGCGACACCCACCCGGCTTGAGATTTCCATAAACCTGCGAGACAATAATTCACTTGCCGCCTGACATATCACACTCTGGAGACGTACAATGACTGCCAGCAAGCATCCTGAGACGATCGTGCTTCACGCCGGCCATCGCCGCGACAGCGCCACCAACTCGGTGGCCGTGCCGATCTATCAGACGACCTCCTACCAGTTCGACGATTCCGCCCATGCCGCCGATCTCTTCGGCCTGAAGCGGTTCGGCAACATCTATACCCGCATCATGAACCCGACCACGGCGGTGCTCGAAGAGCGGCTCGCGGCCCTCGAAGGCGGCGTCGCCGCGCTCGCGGTCGCGTCCGGCCAGGCAGCCTCGGCCTTTTCCATCCAGAACATCGCCAAGGCCGGCGACAACATCGTCTCCTCGACCGATCTTTACGGCGGCACCTGGAACCTCTTTGCCAACACGCTCAAGGACCAGGGCATCGAGGTCCGCTTCGTCGACCCCAAGGACCCGGAAGCCTTCGCCAAGGCCACCGACGCCAAGACTCGCGCCTATTACGCCGAGACCCTGCCCAACCCGAAGCTGCGCGTCTTCCCGATCAAGGAAGTGGCCGATATCGGCCGCAAACTCGGTGTGCCGCTGATCATGGACAATACGGCGGCCCCCATCCTGTGCCGGCCGTTCGACCATGGCGCGGCGATCATCGTCTATTCGACCACGAAATATATCGGCGGCCACGGTACTTCGATCGGCGGCGCCATCATTGATGGCGGCAATTTCGATTGGGAAGCCAATGCCGCGCGCTTCCCCGGCCTCAACCAGCCGGACCCCTCCTATCATGGCGCCATCTGGACCCAGGCCGTGAAGCCCCTGGGGCCGATCGCCTATATCATCAAGGCGCGCGTCACCCTGCTGCGTGATCTCGGCGCCGCGATGAGCCCGTTCAACGCCTTCCTGTTCATCCAGGGGCTGGAGACACTGCCGCTCCGCATGCGCGAGCATGTGAAGAACGCGCAGGCGGTCGCCGACTATCTCAACAGCCATCCGGCGGTGACCAAGGTCATCCATCCCAGCGTCGCCACCGGCGAAGACCGGCGCCGCGCCGATGCCTATCTCAAGGGCGGCTATGGCGGACTGCTGGGCTTCGAGATCAAGGGCGGGCTTGAAGCCGGGCGCCGCTTCATCGATTCCCTGAAGCTGCTCTATCACGTGGCCAATATCGGCGATGCGCGCAGCCTCGCCATCCACCCGGCCTCGACCACGCATTCGCAGCTCTCGCCCGAGGAGCAATTGTCGAGCGGCGTCTCGGATTCCTATGTCCGCCTCTCCATCGGCATCGAGCATATCGACGACATCCTGGCCGACATCACCCAGGCCCTGGATGTGGCGACCGGTACGGCGAAAGCGGCGGAGTAAGCGCCGGTCACCTCAACAGGCAAGGGGGGCCGGTTCCATGGAACCGGCCCCCTGTCGCTTCCAGGCCGCGGCGTGTCGTCCATTGCGCTGGGCTCGGCGCCGTTGTATCGGACGATATCGCCCCATGATCAGAGCAGCCGCCATGACCGAGCAAAGCCACGCCAAGCGCCAGCCTTTTGGCCAGTTCCCGCGTATCAGGATGCGCCGGACCCGGCAGGAGGATTGGTCGCGCCGGCTTGTGGCGGAGAACGCCCTCACGGTCAACGATCTCATCTGGCCGGTCTTCGTCAAGGAAGGTGGTCCGGCGCGCGAAGCCGTCCCCTCCATGCCGGGAGTCGACCGGCTCACCATTCCGGCGCTGGTGAAGGCTGCCGAAAAAGCCACAAAGCTCGGCATCCCGGCCATGGCGCTGTTCCCGGTCGTGCCGCGCGAGAAGAAATCTGCGTCGGCCGAGGAAGCCTATCGCGCCAACAATCTGTGCAACCGCGCGGTGGCGGCACTCAAGAAGGCGGTGCCGGAGATCGGCATCATCTGCGACGTGGCGCTCGACCCCTATACCGACCATGGCCATGACGGGCTCATGAAGGGTGGCGAGATCCTGAATGACGAGACGATCGAGATCCTGATCCGCCAGACCCTGGCCCAGGCCGAGGCGGGCGTCGATATTGTGGCGCCCTCCGACATGATGGATGGCCGTATCGGCCGCCTGCGCGATGCCCTGGATGCCGCCGGGTTCCAGCGCGTGAAGCTGATGTCCTATGCCGCCAAATATGCGAGCGGCTTCTATGGCCCGTTCCGCGATGCGGTGGGGTCGAAGTCCGCCCTCAAGGGCGACAAGCGCACCTATCAGATGGATGTCGCCAATGGCGATGAGGCGCTGCGCGAATGTGCGCTCGATGTCGCCGAGGGCGCCGACATGCTGATGGTGAAGCCGGGCCTGCCCTATCTCGACATCATCTGGCGGGTGAAGGAGGCTTTCAAGATGCCGACCTTCGCCTACCAGGTATCCGGCGAATACGCGATGATCAAGGCCGCCGCCAATAACGGCTGGCTCGACAATGACCGCGTGGTGATGGAAAGCCTGCTCTGCTTCAAGCGCGCGGGCGCCGACGGCATCCTCACCTACTCCGCCATCGAAGTGGCCGAGAAGCTGAGGAAGTAAGCGAGAGCCGGCAGGTCAGGCTTTTTGGTTGAGCGTGATGCCGATGATCGCCAACAGCATCGTGGGCACCAGTGTCGCCGCTACATAGAAGATGATGGCTGGCGACCAGAGGATCGCAACCAGCGCGATCGTCAGGATCACATTGAATCCGAACCAGGCAAGTCCGTCGTCGAAGTCCGACATTGCCGACCGCGCCGACTCTGTTATTTCCGGGTTTTGCATTGACCTGTCTCACAGCGAGCCGAATTTGGAATGCGTTTGAGTAGCATTCCTGGGCGAGCTGGGCTCAGGGCACGTTGTCGCAGGTCTAGCGTGCAAGAATCTGAAGGAATTTCAGCAGCGCCATGTCGTACCAGGGCCGGTCGAGGCCCTGGCCATGGAAGCCGACATGGCCGCCGGAGACCGGCAGCTTCAACTGCAGGTAGGGATTGTCGTCCCACTTCACCTGGCCGTAGCAGGCAACCGGAATCCACGGGTCGTCCGAAGCGTGGATCACCATGGTCGGCACCCGAACACCCCCCAAGCGCGGGGCGGCTGAGGATTCGGCATAGTATTCGTCGGCATCGCGGAAACCGTTCTCAGGCGCCACGATGCGGTTGTCATATTCCGTGATGGTGCGGATATCCTTGGCGATGATGCCGCGCTCAACGCGCATGCCGTCGATGAGATGCGCATGGTAAAGCCGGTTGCGCTTTGAGGTGATGGAAACGGATGTGGCCTTGAGGTCGATCGGCGCCGAGATACTGACGGCGCCCAAGAGATCGGCGTTGGCGCCGGTTTCGCTCAGATATTTCAGCAGCACGTTGCCGCCCAGCGAGAATCCGACCGCCACCACGCCATGCCGTTTCTGCCTTGGATCGAGACCAGCCAGCGCGCTTGCGATGTCTTCGCTGCGCCCAGCGTGATAGGTGCCCTTGGCAAAGTCGCGGCCAGGACCGGCGCCGCGCAGATTGAGGCGCATGACCGGGTAGCCGGCCGCCAGGAGATGGCTGGCGCTGACCCGCACATAGTAGCTGTCCTCGCTGCCTGACAGGCCGTGGATAAGGAGAATGAGTGGGCGTTTCCCGGCATCGGTCGGCCGGTGCAGCTTGGCAATCAGCCGATCGCCGGTGCCGTCGTTGCAGGTGAAGATATGTCCTTCGCCAGGCCAGAGATCGAGATTGTCCTTGGGCGGCCGGATCCAGTTGCGCAGGGTCTGCAGATCGCCACCCCGCCACAGCCGCAACGGCCGGAACGGCGGCAATTCGAGTTTCCGGAGGGTTCTTATCTGCCCGTCAGCCATTCTTTGATCTGATCGATCTGCTCTGCCGTCAACAGGGCCGGGGCGTGGCCCATGCCGGCCCAGGTCACCAGGTGTGCCTTGGGACCACGCTGCGTCATTTCCGCAGCGGTCTCCGCCGTCAACAGATCGGAATCCGCACCGCGCAGGACCAGGGTCGGCGCCACGACCTTGTCCCAGAGCGCCCACAAATTCCAATCCTGCACCGCCATCTTTACGTTGACGGCGATCGCCGGATCATAGGCGAGGCCATAGGTGCCGTCCGGCCGCAGGCGGTGACCGAAGGCCACCATATGCTGCCATTGCGCATCAGTCAGCGGGCCGAAGGGGGCGAGCACTTTCCGGAGATGCGTCTCGACGGCGATCAGCGACGAGAAGCGATTGTCGAGGCCGACATAATCCGCGATGCGGAGCAGTGCCGCCTTGGGCACAAACGGGCCGACATCGTTGATGACCAGCTTGCGGATGGGTGTGCCGGCCTGGGCTGCCAGCGTCATGCCGATGAGGCCGCCCATGGAGGTGCCGACCCAATCGAGTTCCGTGACATCGAGCCTGGCGATAAGGGCGCTCATATCCGCGCAATATTGCGGGTAGCCGTAATGAACCGGATCGCGCAGCCAATCGCTCTTGCCGCGACCGACGATATCCGGGCAGATGACCCGTGCCACTTTCGACAATTCGGTCGCCAGGGCATCGAAATCGCGGCTGTTTCGCGTGAGGCCATGGCAGCAGAGGATCACGCGCGACGCCGCGGGATCGCCCCATTCCACATAGGCGACATTGTGAAAGCCGGCCGGACTGAGTGCCAGAAACTGCTTTTGCCGCATGCCGCTCAACGCACCGATCCCATCGGCTGGTCATGGACAACAACCAGCGTTTCCGGCGCGAAGCCGTTGAAGCGCGTGGCCAGCGCGTTCGAATAGGCACCGACACGGTCGATCTCGATCCAGTCGCCCTCGTCGATATCCGAGGGCAATGAGAAGGTCGAAGGCAGCACGTCAAGGGAATCGCAGGTGGGACCGTTGAGGATGAAGTCCTTGGGCCCGCCGGTGAGCGAACCGGCCAGGCGATGCTCCCGCGCCGGCAGCTTGACGCCGGCATCGACCGTTTCCGACAGCGAGCCGTAGATGCCGTCATTGATGTAGAGCTGGTCGTCCTTGCGCAGTTGAACCTGGGTCACCACCGAGACCGCATGCGCCACCAGCGCGCGGCCGGGTTCGCACATCAACACGCAATCGCGGCGCAGTTTCAGCTTCTTCACACCCTCTTCGATCTCGTGAATGAAATCCTCGAAGGGCGGCATGTTGGTGCCGAGATACTCCGCCGGAAAGCCACCCCCGACATCGAGGCCGACGATATCCACCTTGGCCTTCTCCAGCACCTCGCCGACGATCTTCAGCGCCTCGCCATAGGCGCCGGGGACGAGGCATTGCGAGCCGACATGGAAGGCAAGGCCGACGCGGCAGCCGCGCGAGGATGCATCGCGCAGCATGGCAGCCGCATCGTCGACATCGGCGCCGAATTTCGCTGCAAGGTGATAGAAGGCGCCATCGACCGGCGGCGTCTTCAGGCGGACATAGATGGTAAGACCCTCGGCACCGCCGGTTTCGGCGAGGATCTTGTTGAGCTCGCTCGGATGATCGATGATGTAAGTGTCGATCTCATAGACCTTGGCGGCCGTGTTGATGACGGCGCGGCCCTTCACCGGATGCATGAAGTAGCAGGCGGCATCGGGAAAGCTCTCGCGCACCTGGGCGATCTCGGGCAGCGAGGCGGTGTCGAAATGGCGGATGCCGGCGCGGTGCAGCGCGCGCAGCACCTCGGCATGAGGGTTGCACTTCACCGCATAGAGGACCCGGCCGGGGAACTGCTCCAGGAACCGGGTCGCCGCCTGGGTGATGATCTCGGGCCGCAGGCAATAGACCGGATAGCTGGGCTTCAGCGTCTCGATCATGCTCCGAACGCTCTCGAATTCCTTCGCCATACCCTACTCACGAAGCTCATGTGCCGACCTCATGGGCTTCTAGCCGATAGCCCCGCTGTTGTCACCCAGCCCCCGGATCAGCTATCTAAATGCCCCAAGGAACAAGTCATATTAATGACAAAACGCAGGTCGGGGGGATTGGGGAGATGGCGCAGTCGAACGGGGCGACCCGAGATAAGGCCGGGGGTACGGCCGCGGGGACGACCAGGGGGCCGCTTTCCGGCATCGTGATCATCGACCTGACCCGGGTGCTGGCGGGGCCGTTCTGCACCATGCTGCTCTCTGATCTGGGCGCCCGGGTGATCAAGGTGGAAAATCCCAAGGGCGGCGACGATTCCCGCGCCTATGGGCCGTTCATCAACGGCAAGTCCGGCTATTTCATCGCCCAGAACCGCGGCAAGGAATCGATCGCCCTTGATCTCAAGAATGAAGATGACCAGGCGATCCTGCACCGGCTGCTGCGCGGCGCCGATGTGATGATCGAGAACTTCCGCCCCGGCACCATGGCACGGCTCGGTTTCGGCCAGGAGGAACTGAAGCGGCTTTATCCGAAGCTGATCTACGCCTCGACCTCCGGCTTCGGCCAGACCGGCCCCTATGCAGACCGCCCGGCCTACGACATCATCGCCCAGGCCATGGGCGGCATCATGAGCATCACCGGCCATGAGGGTGGCGAACCGACCCGCGTCGGTGCCTCGATCGGTGATCTCGGCGCCGGTCTCTTCACAGCACTCGGCATCGTCTCGGCATTGCATCACCGCAATCAGTCCGGCGAGGGAATTGCCGTCGATGTCGCCATGCTCGACAGCCAGCTCGCTTTGCTGGAGAACGCCATCGCGCGCTATTACTCCACCGGCACATCGCCCAAACCACTGGGTGCGCGGCACCCATCGATTGCACCCTTTGAAGCGTACCGGACGAAAGACGGCTATGTCGTCATCGCCTGCGGGAATGATTCCCTGTTCAGAACCTTCTGCGGCGTGGTGCAGCATGCCACATTGGCCGACGATCCGCGCTTCGCTACCAACGCCAAGCGGTCGGAACATGTCATCCAGTTGAAGGAGACGCTGGAGACATTCCTGACCGAGAATTCGACCGCCTATTGGCTCGACCTGTTCAACCGCACGGGCATCCCCTCGGCGCCGATCAACAATGTGGAACAGGCGATTCACGACCCGCAGGTGCAGCACCGGCAGATCGTGCTGCCGGTCGACGATCCCAGCGTGGCACCGCTGGAGGTGGCCGGCTCGCCGATCAAATTCTCCGGCTTTGCGACACCCGCTGTGCGGCCGGCGGCGCCGGAGCTTGACCAGGATCGCGCACGCATTCTGGCCGACTTCCCGGAAGCCGGCTAAGCTCGCCGTCCGAACCGACTCTGTCAGGACACGCGTTTGATGGCCAAAGGGCTGCGCTGGACATTCCGCCTCTTTGCGGGCCTGATCCTGCTTGTCATCGTCGCTGGCCTGGGCGGCTATCTGTGGCTGCGCTCAAGTCTGCCGCAGACCGAGGGTGACATTGTCTTGCACGGCATCGCTGCCGCGGTGTCGATCACCCGCGACGATCGCGGCGTCCCCACCATTGCCGCGCAGTCCAGCAACGATGCCTATTTCGCGCTGGGCTTCGTCCATGCCCAGGACCGGCTGTTCCAGATGGATGTGATGCGCCGCCTCGGCGCGGGTCGCCTGTCCGAGGTTCTGGGATCTGACACGCTCGAGACCGACCGGCTGATGCGCACGCTGGGGCTCTATCGCTCGGCCGAGGCACAGGTCCTGGCGGCAAGTCCCGCGCTCAAATCCGTGCTCAATGCCTACAGCGCCGGCGTGAATGCGTTTGTCGGGGCGCATGAAGGCGCCTGGCCGCCGGAATTCTACCTGCTGGGCTACCGGCCAGAGACCTGGCGGCCGGCGGATTACCTGGTCTGGGGCCGCCTGATGGCCCTCGATCTTTCCAACAATTGGCAGGCGGAAACGACCAACCGGCTGATGAAGCGCGCGCTGCCGCCCTATCTGTTCGATCTCCTGGTTTCAGCACCAACGGCGCGCGCCGCCAGCAATGATGACGGCAGCGTGCCGACCTGGCGCCAGCCGCTCAGTGAAGCCTCGAACAGCTGGGCTGTGGGGCCTCTCCGCAGCGCCAGCGAAATGCCGCTCATCGCCAACGATCCGCATCTCGGCCTCGGCCTGCCGGCAACCTGGTACCTGGCGCGCCTCGAAACACCAGATATGACCTGGACGGGAGCGACGGCACCTGGCCTTCCCTTCATCATGATCGGCACAAATGGCCAAGTCGCCTGGACCTTCACGACCACCCATGGCGATACACAGGATCTGTTCGAAGAGCGGATCGTGGCGGAGCGCCCGGATCACTACTTGACCCCGACCGGCCCACAGCCCTTTCTCACACGGCAGGAAACGATCAGGATCAAGGATGCGGCCGAGATCGAGATCACCGTGCGCGGCACGCGTCACGGCCCGGTCGTTTCCGATCTCAGCGACGATGGTGTTTCGCCGGACACCGTGCTGGCCCTGGCCTGGACGGCACTGCTGCCAGGCGACCGCACGCCGGAGAGCATCCTTGCCATGAACCATGCGCGCGATGCGACAGCGCTGGAAGTGGCGCTGGTCGATTTTCACGCGCCTGAGCAGAACGTGGTCTATGCCGATCGCACCGGCGCCACCGGCTTCATCGCTGCCGGTCGCGTGCCGCTGCGCCGGGCGATCTTTGCCGAGAGCCGCCTGCCGGCACCGGGCTGGAGCGGCGCCTATGACTGGCTGGGTACCCTGCCGATGGCGGCCCTGCCGCAATTGCATGGCGACAGAAACGGTGTGCTGGTCACAGCGAACAACGATATCAGGCCGGCGGGCTATCGTTCCTTCATCACCGCGGATTGGCCGGAAGAAGACCGCGCGAACCGGATTGGCGCCCTGCTGGAAAACAAGTACCAGGTCACTCTTGGCCAATTGCAATCTGTCCAGATGGACAATCATTCGGCGCCTGTGCTTGCCTTCGTGCGGCAATGGCAAACTGCACTGGAGACGGCGGATGCGGAGATGGCCGATATCCTCGCCAGTTGGGATGGCGCCATGGACCGCGACCTGGCGGCCCCGCTGATCGCCACGATCCTGATCGATCGTGTCGCGAAGCAGCTCCTTGCCGACGAGATGCGCGGCCATTTCCCCGACTGGTGGTTCTGGCAGATCGCCCGGCTCCAGCTGATCCTCGCCGATGGGCGCGCCTGCGACGATATTGTCAGCCCGGCAAAGGAGAGCTGTGCCGATATCCTCGCCACGGCCTTTCGCGAAACGCGCCGTGACCTCACCGATGCTTACGGACCAGATGCGGCGACATGGCGATGGGGCGACAGCCACCGGGCGCATTTCAGCCATCCCGTCTTCCGCCACCTGCCGCTGCTCGCCGACTGGCTCGACGCCGATCTGCCGACGGACGGCGATTTCTTTGCCATCAACCGCGGGACGCCGCTGCCGCCGCGAAAGGGTGTCGCCCTCGCCCATGTGCATGGGCCGGGTCTGCGCTTCGTGCTCGATTTCGCCGCACCCGAGGCAGCACAGTTTGCCCTGGCCGGCGGACAATCGGGCAATCCGCTCTCGCCGCACTATGATGATTGGCTGACCGATTGGCGGGATGGGGTCTATCGTGGACTAAAGGGTGGCGGGGCTGCGCAACTGGTTTTGCAGCCCGCCGATCCGGAATAGGCCATGACCGTGCAACTCTTCAGCTACTATCTGAATTGAACCTCAATTCAAGCTCTTGCCCCGAATCCTAAACCAAGTATTAACTAAAACCGGCCATCTTGAGGCGGGTTCACCAGGGGCGGGTTTCGGCATTTCATGCTGGTCATCGTAGGTCTTGTCGTCGTTTTCGGCTGCGTCTTTGGCGCCTACGCTGTCCATGGCGGACACCTGGGTGTGTTGTGGCAGCCGTCCGAATTCGTGATCATCCTGGGAGCAGGGCTTGGTGCGCTGATTGTCGGCAGCACGAAAACCGGCATTAAATCAGCCGGCAAGGCATTTAAACGCGCGCTGAAGGGGCCAGTCTACAAGAAGACCGATTATGTCGAGCTTCTCTCGGTCCTCTACCAGATCTTCCGGCTGGCGAAGACCAAGGGCATGCTGGCCCTGGAGCAGCATGTGGAAAAGCCGGACGAGAGCACGCTTTTCGCACAATTTCCGAAGTTCCAGCATGATCATCATGCGGTCGAATTCCTGTGCGATTATTTGCGCATGATGACCTTGGGTACCGAGAATCCCAATGAAGTGGAAACACTCATCGACGCGGAACTCGAAACCCATCACGCCGAACTGCATGTCGGCAGTCATTCCATCCAGACCATGGCGGACGCCTTGCCGGCCCTCGGCATCGTCGCGGCGGTGCTGGGTGTCATTCACACCATGGGTTCCATCAGTGAACCACCGGAAATCCTGGGCCACCTCATCGGTGCAGCGCTGGTCGGTACGTTCTTTGGTATCCTGATGTCCTATGGCGTGTTCGCGCCGTTGGCCAATGTGGTCGTGGCGACCGACAATGCCGATGCGAAATATTATCAGTGCATGAAGGCCGGCCTGCTGGCCCACATGCAGGGCTACCCGCCGGCCGTGTCGGTCGAGTTCGCACGCAAGGTTCTGTGGTCGACGGAACGACCGAGCTTCTATGAGGTCGAGCAGGCCGTCAGCGCCCTGCCGACTCCTTAAGGCTCTTGAGAGGTCAGATCCATGGCGGATGAAAGACCGATCATCATCAAGCGGATCAAGAAGGTCGCAGGCGGCGCCCATGGCGGTGCCTGGAAGGTGGCCTATGCCGATTTCGTGACGGCGATGATGGCGTTCTTCCTGCTGCTGTGGCTGCTCGGCAACACCACCGATGAGCAGAAGAAGGCCATCGGCCAGTATTTCACCCCCACTCTTGCCATAACAGATGCGGCGACTTCGGTCTCCGTGATGGAAGGCCAGGAGCAGGTGATGGACGCAGCCAGCGGCACGGCCGCCGCCGAGGTTGAGGTCGATATCGAGGAAGAAGGTACCGGCGCCACGGGCGACGGGACCGGCGAGGCCACTGTCGAGGAAGCTGCGGCCACACCTGAAGGCGAGAAGCCGATCGATGCCGCCGAGGCCAAGGCAGCGCTGAAGGCCGCGGAAGAGAAGAAGTTCGAGGAAGTGAAGCAACAGATCCAGCAGGTGATCGCGGAATCGCCGGACCTTTCCGGCCTGCAGGACAATCTGAAGATCGACCAGACGCCGGAAGGACTTCGCATCCAGTTGCTTGATGCCGAGAAGGAATCGATGTTCGCCTCCGGCAGCGCGAACATGGATGAAAAGAGCCGCCGTCTACTTGGCCTGGTCGCGCAGGCCTTCAAGAATTTACCCAACAAGCTCGCCATCTCGGGCCACACGGATTCAGCCCCCTATGTCGGCTCGGATGGGCGCACCAATTGGGAATTGTCGTCTGATCGCGCCAATGCGGCCCGGCGCGTCCTGGTCGAAAACGGGGTCCAGGCGAGCAATGTCCGCAACGTTGTCGGGCGCGCCGATACCGACCCCTTCATCGCAGACAATCCCGCGGATCCGAAGAACCGCCGTATCTCGATCACGCTGTTGAGCAATGTGCAAGACGCCCCCGCGGGCCAAGGTGCCGCGCCAGCCGCAGCACCGGCCGCACCAGCAGCACCGGATGAGCCACCTGCAGAAATCATCCCGCCTGTAAACGTCGAACCCGATTCCGGCGGGTGACGATCCCGTGATCGCCGCGGAAACCCGCATTTCCTGATGGAAAGTGGGCTTGAGATCGGCGCTCCGACATCACATATCCAGGGCGTAGCCAGTCCGCAGTCAAGCCACAGGCCCAGATTTGACCGACCGCAAACCGCCCTCGATCCAATTGAGCCGCCTCGATCCGGGCGGTGCCGGACGTGGCTGGAGCGACGAAGCGCCGGCCTTCCACAACGATATCGATCTCGCCGACCCGCGCCGCTTTGAAGGTGTCCTGCTGCGGCGCTTCTGTGCGGCAGGTGTCGATTTCACCATCGCCTTCATCCTGTCCTGCGTGCTGTGGCTGGCCAACTGCATGGCCACAATCGCGACCCTGGGGCTGCTGTCGCTCCCGGCGCTGGTGCTGGCACCGATCGTCATTCATGTGGCGATGGCAACCTATCTGATGGCTGAGCCGCGCGGCGCCACGCTCGGCATGCGGGCCGCCGGCCTGCGCGTGGTTAATCTCGACGGTCGCAAGCTTGACCATGTGCAGGCATTCCTGATGACGGCGATGTACTTCGCCACCGTTACCGTGTTCTTCCCGGTGCTGGCGGTGGGCTTTTTCGCCGACCGCGCCCGACTGCTGCATGACATCGTCGTTGGCACGATCGTCGTGCGCGCCGACCCGGATTGAGCGAAGCCCCCTCCCCTGCACCGATACTGGTCACAAACGGGTCCTTGGCGTAGGATAACGCCATGAGCGTGCAGAGCCGCAGCTTCCCGATCAGCTTCATGGTGACCACCGAGGTCCCCTGTCCCTACTTGCCTGAGCGGATGGAACGAAAGATCATTACCGAACTGTCCGGCGGACAAGCCACCGAATTGTTCGAGCTTCTGTCCAGGGCAGGCTTCCGGCGCAGTCACTCGATCGCCTATCGCCCGGCCTGTGCGGGCTGCCAGGCCTGCATTCCCGTGCGCATCGACATCGCCAATTTCCACCCCTCCCGGTCCCTGCGCCGGGTGCTGGCGCGGAATGCCGACCTGGTGACCGAAATCCGGCCGGCGCATCCAACCCAGGAACAATACCAGTTGTTCAGCCGCTATCTGGATCAGCGCCACAATGACGGCGAAATGGTCGGCATGGGACCGCAGGATTACGCCAGCATGGTCGCCGACAGTCCGATCGACACGCGCATGGTCGAGTTCCGCGATGCCGATCGCAACCTGATCGCCGCATGCCTGACGGATTGGAGTGCCGACGGTATTTCCGCCGTCTACAGTTTCTTTGCCGCTGACCGGGCGCAAGACAGTCTCGGCAGTTTCGTGGTGCTGCGCCTGATCGACCTCGCGCGCCAGGCAGGCCTGCCCTACCTGTATCTCGGCTATTGGGTGAAGGGCAGCCAGAAGATGGACTATAAACGGCGATTCCAGCCCCTGGAACGCTATGGCGCCGACGGCTGGCGACGTCTCGCTGCCGACCAATAGCGACCCACCGGCGCCAGCCGTGAGGCCGCTTTCCTTGGCAACGCCGACCTGATAGTTTCCGGCCCCAGATAGTAATGGGCCGGTGGCAGTTCCTCCGAAAACGGCGGCGGCGCACGGCCCGAATTGACCAGATCGAGGATTGCTTGCATGCGACGTCGTCGCTTTCTGACCGGCGCACTCACAGCCGGTGCCGCGGGTGCCGCGACCCTGGGCGGTGCCTTTCCCAAACCCGCTCTCGCCCAAGACCGCATTGAATGGAAAATGGTGACGGCCTGGCCGAAAGGCCTGCCCGGCCTCGGCTCCAGCGCCGAACGACTGGCGGAGCGCATCAACCAGCTGTCCGGCGGCCGACTGACGATCAAGGTCTATGCGGCTGGTGAACTGGTATCGCCCCTGCAGGGCTTTGCCGCCGTATCGCATGGCACTGCGGAAATGGCCCATGATTTTTCGCTCTATCATATCGGGCAGATGCCGGCCGCCGGCTTTTTCAGCGCCGTGCCGTTCGGCCTCATCCCGTCCGAATTCAACGGCTGGATGAATTTCGCCGGCGGACAGGAATTGTGGGACGAACTCTATGACGCCGCCGGCGTCAAACCCTTCCTCGCTGGCAATACCGGCGTGCAGATGGGCGGCTGGTTCCTGAAGGAGGTGAATTCGGTCGCCGACCTCAAGGGCCGCAAATTCAGCATTCCCGGCTATGGCGGCGAAGCTCTCAAGAAGCTCGGCGTCGACGTCATGCCGATGGCGAGCGGCGAGCTGTTTGCCAAGCTGCAGGACGGCGCCATTGATGGCGCCGAATGGGTCGGCCCCTATAACGACCTTTCGCTCGGCCTTTACAAGATCACCAAGCTTTACTACTGGCCTGGTTTCCAGGAGCCGGGCACGGGACTGGAATGCATCGTCAACAAGAGCAAATTCTCAGCCTTGCCGGACGATCTAAAGCAGATCGTGGCCGCGGCCTGCATGGCCGAGAATGATCTCACGGCGGCGGAATATAGCGGCCGCAGTCCGGCAGCCCTTGCCACCCTGGTGAACGAGCATGACGTGCAGCTCAAGAAGTTCTCGCGCGATGTGCTGATCGCCTTCGGCAACGCTTCCAGCGAAGTCGTCCAGGAGGTGCTCGACGCCGGCGATGACGTGACCAAGCGGATCGTCGGCTCCTATCTCAAATACCGGAAGACCACCCTGACCTGGACGCGCGTCAGTGAAGGCGGCTTCCTCGCCGCCCGGGATCTCGGGTTCACCTATCCGACCGGGTAAACTATTATCTTTCAGATAGTTAGATTGATCTTCCTTGATTGACGCTTGGACTGGACCTGGACTCCCGCCTGTGGCTTGATCACTCCAGCAACGTTGGGGAGATTGGAACAATGAGCTGGGAAACTTGGGCCGCATTCACGGCAGCGTCGGCCTTGCTGATGATCATCCCGGGACCCACGATCCTGCTGGTCATCTCCTATGCCCTCGGCCAAGGCTGGCGCGCGGCCTTCCCCATGGCGATCGGTGTGGCGCTCGGCGACTTCACCGCCATGACCCTGTCCATGCTCGGCCTGGGCGCCCTGCTGGCCGCCTCGGCCACGGTGTTCACCATTCTCAAATGGGTCGGTGCCGCCTATATGATCTGGCTCGGCATCAAGCTGTGGCGCGCCGGCGGGGCGCTCAACGCCAAGCCCCGCGCCGACGGCGCCTCGCGCCTCAAGATGCTGGGGCATGCGTGGATCGTCACGGCACTCAATCCCAAGAGCATCATCTTTTTCGTGGCCTTTATGCCACAATTCCTCAATCCGCAAGCCGACTTCCTGACCCAGATGCTCGTCTTCGAAACGACCTTCCTGATCCTGGCCTTCGCCAACGCCATCGGCTATGCGCTCGTGGCCTCGCGGGCGCGGGCCGCAATCCGCAACGAGCGCGTCGTGGGAGCCGCCAACAAGGTCGGCGGCAGCCTGCTGATCGGCGCCGGCATTCTCACCGCGACGGCCCGCGCCAGCCAGAGCTAGGACCCCAGCCAGACTAAAGTCGACCTTGGCGCCAGACCCGGAATGATTGCGCCCCATCAAGGCTTTAGGTAGGTTGGCCCGGGAGTTCAAGAAACCACCGGAATCGGTGACAATCGGGAGGACAGGCGGATGCAGGCATTGCTTGCGGCCAGCCGCGGGATCGATGCGGTGACGGCGTTCATCGGGCGGCATGTGAAATGGCTGATCCTGGTGGCAATCATCGTAAGCGCGGTCAATGCCATCATCCGCAAAGCGTTCGACGAGAGTTCGAATGCCTGGCTGGAACTGCAATGGTACCTGTTCGGCGCCGTATTCATGCTAGCTGCCGCCTATACCCTGCAGCGCAACGCCCATATCCGCATCGACGTCATCTCCGCGCATCTCAAGAAGCGCACCAGGGACTGGATCGACCTGTTCGGCCATATCGTCTTCCTGCTGCCCTTTGTGTTGATGATGATCTGGCTGTGCGTCCCGTTCGCTCTCGACTCCTACCAGTCGCAGGAAATGTCGATGAACTCCGGCGGGCTCATCATCTGGCCGGCCAAGTTCATCATCCTGGTGGGCTTTATCCTGCTGCTGGCACAGGCGATCTCCGAAATCATCAAGCGTGTGGCCGTTCTGGCAGGTATCCTCGACGATGCCGACGAGCATGCCAACATGCAGGCCAGCGTCGATACCGAGTTGCTCTCTGCCGGGATCGGCCCTCATGCCCATGACGCCAGCAAGCGCGATGGCGCAGGAGATGCCCGATGATCGAACTCATCGCCCATAACCTCGCCCCGATCATGTTCGCCTCCCTGGTGTTGTTCCTGATCATGGGCTATCCGGTCGCCTTCGCCCTCGCGGCAAACGGGCTGTTTTTCTTCTTCATCGGCGTCGAACTCGCACCGATTTCCGGCGGCGAAATCACGCTTTCCTGGCCTCTGCTGCAGACATCCCCCGGTCGCCTGCTGGGGGTGATGAACAACGAAACCCTGCTCGCCATTCCATTCTTCACCTTCATGGGGATCGTGCTGGAAAAATCCGGCATGGCCGAGGACCTGCTCGATACCGTGGGGCAGTTGTTCGGCCCGATCCGCGGTGGCCTTGCCTATGCCGTGGTTCTGGTGGGGGCGGTGCTGGCCGCGACCACTGGCGTCGTTGCCGCATCGGTGATGGCCATGGGCCTCATCTCGCTGCCGATCATGCTGCGCTATGGTTATGACCGGTCGCTGGCCACCGGCGTCATCGCCGCTTCCGGCACGCTCGCCCAGATCATTCCGCCATCTCTGGTGCTGATCGTCCTTGCCGACCAGCTCGGGCGCTCGGTCGGTGACATGTATGCAGGCGCCATCGTCCCCGGCCTGATGCTGACGGCGATCTACTGCGCCTATGTGTTCGTGATCACCATCATCCGCCCCAAAGCCGCACCGGCTTTGCCCGCCGAGGCGCGCACGCTGGGCAGTGGTGCCATGTCGCTGCTCATCGTAACACTTATCGGCACGGCGATCGCCTTTGCCGTTGCCCTCACCATCGGTGACAGCATTGAGAACGGGGCCGGCATCTGGGGTGCCACCATCGGCGCGGCCGTGATCTATGCCCTGGCCGTTGCCAACAAGACGATGAATCTGGGCTGGCTCTCACGGCTTGCGCAGGAAGTCGTCATCACGCTGATCCCACCGCTGGCGCTGATCTTCCTGGTGCTGGGCACCATCTTCCTCGGCATCGCGACACCGACCGAGGGCGGCGCCATGGGTGCCGCGGGCGCCCTGCTGATGGCACTGGCCAAGCGCCGCATCTCGTGGGTATCGCTCCGCGAAGCGCTCGATGCCACGACCAAGCTGTCCTGCTTCGTGCTCTTCATCCTGATCGGCGCCCGCGTCTTCTCGCTGACCTTCTACGGCGTCAACGGCCATGTCTGGGTCGAGGAACTGATGTCCGGCCTGCCGGGGGGCGAATGGGGCTTCCTGATCGCGGTGAACATCCTGGTGTTCATTCTGGGCTGCTTCATCGACTTCTTCGAAATCGCCTTCATCATCATCCCGCTGCTGGCGCCGGTCGCCGCCAAGATGGGCATCGACCTCATCTGGTTCGGCGTGCTGCTTGGCGTCAACATGCAGACCAGCTTCCTGACACCACCCTTCGGATTCGCCCTTTTCTACATGCGGTCGGTGGCACCGGTCGGCAATTGGCTCGACAAGGTGACGGGCAAGACCCTGGCCGGCGTGAAGACGACCGACATCTATCGCGGTGCTGTCGCCTTCATCCTTCTTCAGTTGCTGATGGTTGGTGCGGTAATGCTGTTCCCCAAACTGGTTACCCATTACCAGGACGAGATTTCGACGGTCGATCCGGCCAATATCGAGATCACCTTGCCGTCAACCGACGGGTTGGGCGGGACCGAGGAACTTCCGACCCTGCCGAGCTTCGACCTGTCGGAGCCCCCCGTCATCGAATAGCGTCGAGCTTGATCGCGCGCAAAGAAAGAGGCCCGGCAATCGGTGGATTGCCGGGCCTCATCGCATTCAACAGTCGCGCTTAGAGTTGTTTCTTGCGCTGCTGGTTCATCATGAAGGTGTCGAATGTGTGTTCGGATACCTGGAACCACAGATACTGGTCGGCACGGATGGCCGCCATCGCCTCGTAGGCCTTCTTGAAAGGTGCGTTGGTGGCGCTGATCTCCTCATAGGCCGCTGTCGCCGAATTGAAGCAGGCTTCCATGACATCCTGCGGGTAGGGCTTCAGCTTCGCCCCGCCGGCAACCAGCTTCTTGAGTGCCGTCGGGTTGAGGAAATCGTATTTGGCCTGGGTGTCAGCCGTGGTCGCCTGAGCGGCCGCCTTCACGATCGACTGATAGCTCTTCGGCAGCGCGTTCCATTTTTCATTGTTGATCATGATGTGGAGGTAGGCGCCACCTTCCCACCAACCGGGATAATAGTAGTACGGCGCAACCTTGTAGAAGCCGAGCTTCTCGTCATCATAGGGACCGACCCATTCGGCCGCATCGATCGTGCCCTTTTCGAGCGCCGGGTAGATTTCACCACCGGCAATCTGCTGCGGGACGACACCGACGCCGGACATGACCTTGCCGGCGAACCCGGCAATGCGCATCTTGACGCCCTTGAGGTCAGCGACCGACTTGATCTCGTTCCTGAACCAGCCGCCCATCTGGGCACCGGTGTTACCGCAGGGCAGACCGTAGAGATTGTGGCCGGCATAGAACTCGTTCATCAGCTCGATGCCGCCGCCATGATACATCCAGGCGTTCTGCATGCGGCTGTTGAGGCCGAACGGCACGGCGGTGCCGAATGCGAAGGTTGGATCCTTGCCCCAATAATAATAGCTGCAGGTATGGCAGATTTCGAGCGAGCCCTTGGCGACCTCGTTCGCGGCCTCAAGGCCCGGGGCGAGTTCGCCCGCCGGGAAGACCTGGATCTTGAATTTGCCGTCGGTGGCATCCGAGACGTAATTGGCGAAGGTCTCCGCCGCACCGAAGATTGTGTCGAGGCTCTTCGGAAAACTCGACGTCAGGCGCCAGTTGAGTTCGGGGCTGCTTTGGGCGATGGCGGGGGCCGCCACCGCAGTGGCGGCAACGCCGATGCCGGCGCCTTTCAGGAAATTGCGACGAAGCATAAAATCCTCCCAAGTTGACTATGTTTGCTGGGATCCCACGGGAATCCTGGTCATCGAGTCAGATATTTAAGGGGCGCTCCACGAGGTGCCGCGAAGACAACCGAAGACGCTGGTGCCATTGTGCGCCGCCCGGGACACAATGTGACGATTCCGGAACAGCATGCAAGTACTCCGAAAGGAGGGGCTGACCAGTGCACCAGGAAAGGCTTGATCGACCGCGCGCAATGACTATGAATCGAGGCAGCAAGATCGATAATCGGGGATTCATCCATGGCTACGGTGACTGTTGCGGCAACTCAATTCGCCTGTTCGGCGAACTCCGCCCAGAATGTCGACCGGGCCGAAGCCCTGGTGCGGCAGGCCGCCAAGCGCGGCGCCCGAATCATCCAGCTCCAGGAACTGTTCGAGACACCCTATTTCTGCAAGGACCAACTGGCCGAGCTGTTCGACCTCGCGCAACCGGCCGAGGATCATCCGACCATTGCGCGGATGCAGGATCTCGCCCGTGAACTCGAAGTCGTGCTGCCGATCTCGTTCTTCGAGGCCGCCAACAATGCCTATTACAACTCGCTCGCCGTGATCGATGCCGATGGCGAGATGTTGGGACTTTATCGCAAATCCCACATTCCTGATGGCACGGGCTATCAGGAGAAGTTCTATTTCAATCCCGGCGACACCGGTTTCAAGGTCTGGGACACCGCCTATGCCCGAATCGGCTGCGGCATCTGCTGGGATCAATGGTTCCCGGAATGCGCCCGGGCGATGGCCTTGATGGGGGCTGAACTGCTGCTCTATCCGACCGCCATCGGCAGCGAGCCCAACGATCCCAATTTCAGCAGCGCCGATCACTGGCAGCGAGCCATGCAGGGCCATGCCGCCTGCAACATGGTGCCGGTCGTGGCCTCGAACCGCATCGGGCGAGAGGATGGCCAGACCTGCTCGCTTACCTTCTACGGCCGCTCCTTCATTGCCGGTGCGCGCGGGGAAATCATCACCGAAGCCGGCGCCGAGGAGGCGATTCTCACCGCCGATTTCGACTTCCAGGCCCTGCGCCGCCAGCGGGCCGGCTGGGGCCTGTTCCGTGATCGCCGCCCGGATCTCTACACGGTGATGATGACGCTGGACGGCCAGAACTGGAGCGAGTGACCAAGGGTGCGCATGATTCGTGGCGCAAATCGTCGCTGGCGGACAGTCATTCACGGCCATTTGTTGACAAAACCACCCTCGGGGGTGCGAAAATGGCAACCGAGCGTGTTAACCATTGGATTGCGGGCCACCGGGCCGATCGGCGCAGCCGAGATCAGCAATCCGGCAGTTCAACAATAACGAGGAGGCCATGGTGCAAAAATCAAAACTGATCGGGGTAGCTTTTATCTCGGCACTGCTGTTGACGGCGTGCGGCGAGGAAAAGAAGGAAGCTGAACAAGCCACCAACACGACCGCGACGGAAGCAGCGCCGGCAACCAACACCGCCGAAACAGCGCCGGCCGCCACGACGGAGACAGCAGCAACCCCCGCAGCCGCACCAGCCGCCGATTCCGGCGGCAAGCTCAATGTCTACAACTGGTCGGACTATATCGCCGAAGAAACCAAGGGCGAGTTCGAGAAAGAAACCGGCATTGCGGTTCAGTACGACGTCTATGATTCCAACGAGATGCTCGAAGCGAAACTGATGGCCGGCGGCACGGGTTACGATCTGGTGCATCCCTCCGGCGCATTCCTCGCTCGGCAGATCATCGTCGGCATCTATCAGCCGATCGACCCGGCCAAGATCCCCAACTACAAGAATCTCGACCCGAAGATCATGGAGGTCCTCGCGGCCTTTGACCCGGGCAACAAATACTCTGTGCCATGGTTCTGGGGCACGACGGGCATCGGCTACAATGTTGCCGAAATCAACAAGCGCATGCCGGATGCGCCGGTGAACAGCCTCGACATCATCTTCAAACCTGAACTGGCCCAGAAGTTCGCTGATTGCGGCATCACTATGCTCGATGCGCCGCAGGATGTGCTGCAGATCGCGCTCCATTATCTCGGCAAGGATCCCTATACCGCCAGCGCCGATGACTACGCCGCGGCAGAAAAACTGCTGCTCGGCGTGCGTCCCTATGTGAAGTATTTCCACAGTTCCAGCTACATCAACGATATCGCGGCCGGCAGCGTCTGCCTGACCCTCGGCTGGTCCGGTGATTTCAGCCTGGCCGCAGCCCGAGCCGAAGAAGCCAAGAACGGTATCGAGATTGCCTATTCCATCCCCAAGGAAGGCACCATGATCTGGATGGACGTAATGGCCATCCCCGCCGATGCCGTTAACATCGAACAGGCCTATAAGTGGATCAACTACAACCTCGATCCGAAGGTCGCGGCGGCCAATGCCAACTATGTCGCCTATGGCAGCCCCGTTGCCGCCGCCATGCCGATGATCGACAAGGCCCTGCGGGATGATCCCAACATCTATCCGCCGGAAGATGTGCGCGCACGCTTGTTCCCGGACAAGGTCGCCACGCCGGAGATCGAACGCCTCCGGACACGCACCTGGACCAAGATCAAGACCGGCCAGTAAGCGCAATCAAACCCGCGGGCGTTGTTGTGCAACGCTCATCAAAGGTTAAGAAACTCGACCCCGCGGGCAACACCGCGGGGTCGTTTGCTTTCAACATATCGTCGCAATCTGCATTGCGTTGCCAGGGTTGACAGCGGATGCTTCGCCGGGGTCTGATATAAGAAACCAATAGCAAAAGATTAAACAGGGACTGCGTTCGCGATAGTTAATGGCGACAAGACCGGGCCTCGCGAGCGAATACGGCTGAACGAAGGGAGAGGATATGGCAGTTTACTGCAGTTTCCGCCGATCCATGATGATCGGGGTGGCTATGCTGATGGCTGGATCAGTCATGACAGCGAGCGCCCAAGACAATGACGAACCCAAAGAACTGAATGTCTACAACTGGTCCGACTATATCGGCGAGACCACCATCGCCGACTTCGAGAAGGAGACCGGCATCAAGGTGCAATACGACACCTATACCGGCAATGAAGATCTGGAAGCCAAGCTCGTCACTGGCGGTACGGGCTATGATGTCGTCTTCCCATCCTCGTCATTCTTCGCGCGGCAGATTCGCATCGGCCTTTATCAAAAGCTCGACAAGAGCCTGCTCCCGAACCTGAAGAACATGGATCCGTCCATCATGGCCATTCTTGCCAAGGACGCCGATCCGGGCAATGAACACGCCATTCCGTATATGTGGGGCACCAACGGATTTTCGTACAATGTCGACATGCTGAAGGAGCGTATGCCCGACGCGCCGCTCGACAGCCTCGCCATCATCTTCGATCCGAACATCCTCTCCAAATTCGCCGATTGCGGCGTCACCTTCCTCGATTCACCCGAGGACGTGTTCCCGCTGGCGCTTGCCTATATGGGTAAGGATCCGACCTCGCAGAAGGAAGAAGACATCATTGCTGCGGCCGAGATGGTGATGAAGGTGCGTCCCTACATCCGCAATTTCGACTCGCAGCAGTATCTGACATCGCTGCCCAATGGCGAGAATTGCATCTCGATGAGCTGGTCGGGTGACTATGCCACGGCTGCGACTCGCGCCGCCGAGGCCGGCCTCAAGATCAATCTCGCCTACACGATCCCGAAGGAAGGCACCAACATCTGGTTCGACGGCATGTTGATCCCGGCGGATGCGCCACATCCCAAGAACGCCAATTTGTTCCTCAATTACATGATGCGGCCTGAAGTCATTGCGGCCGCCACCAACTATACTTACTACGCCAACGCCAATATGGCGGCCAAGGAGTTCGTGAACCAGGAAATCCTGGAGGATCCAGCCATCTATCCGAACGAAGAGGTGATGAAGCGCGGGTTCCCCTCGATGATCCGTACCCAGGAGCTCAGCCGTGTCATCACGCGTCAATGGACACGGGTGAAGACTGGTCAGTAAAAAAACACGGCGGCGCCCGATCAAGGCGCCGCCGCTTCTTTTTTTGGATAGTGCCTCGACCCGGACCGGGTCTGCAGTGACAGGAAACATCATGGCGGCTGAACGAGCAAAAGCGGAACCGAGCACGCAGATCTGGAACGATCCGAACGCACAGCCCTATATCCGCATCGAGAACGTCACCAAAAAGTTCGGCGATTTCGTCGCGGTCAACAATGTCTCCGCCAACATCTATCGCGGTGAATTGTTTGCCCTGCTGGGTGGATCGGGCTGCGGCAAGACGACGTTGCTGCGCATGCTGGCCGGCTTCGAACAACCGACATCGGGCAAGATCTACATCGACGGCGTCGATATGGCGGATATCCCGCCTTATGAGCGACCGACCAACATGATGTTTCAATCCTATGCCTTGTTCCCGCACATGACGGTCGAACAGAATGTCGCCTTCGGCCTCAATCATGACAAGACTCCGCCTGACCAGATCAAGAGCCGCGTCGACGCCATCCTCGACATGGTGCAGATGCGCCAGTTCGCCCACCGCAAGCCGCATCAGCTCTCCGGCGGCCAGCGTCAGCGCGTGGCACTTGCCCGTTCGCTGGTCAAGGAACCCAAGTTGCTGCTGCTCGACGAACCCTTGGGCGCCCTCGACAAGAAGCTGCGCGAAGCGACCCAGTTCGAGATCATGAACATCCAGGATCGGCTCGGCATCACCTTCATCGTCGTGACCCACGACCAGGAAGAAGCGATGACGCTGTCGACCAGGATCGGCGTCATGAACAATGGTCAGATCGTGCAGGTCGGTACGCCCAAGGAAATATACGAGTACCCCAATACCAAGTTCGTCGCCGACTTCATCGGGTCGGTCAATTTATTCGAAGGCAACATCGTCGAGGACGAGCCCGGCCATGTGCTGATCGAGTCAACGGAGGCTGGCTGCCCGATCTATATCGATCACGGCATTTCAGCAGCACCCGGCGCCAAGGTGTGGGTTGCTGTTCGGCCGGAGAAGATGAAGCTGGACAAGACCAAGCCGGATGACGCCAACAACTGCGCAGGCGGCGTCGTAAAGGGCATCGCCTATATGGGCAACATGTCCGTCTATCTGATCAAGCTCGACAGCGGCAAGGAAGTCAAAGTCACGATGTCGAACCAGCGCCGCGCCGCCGAGCATGCGATCGATTGGGACGACCGGGTATATGTCACCTGGCACGCCAACAGCCCCGTCGCCTTGTTGAGCTGAGGCGGCACATGGCATCCGACGTTCCCCAGCAGACCTCCCTGCCGCTTGGTGGGCAGATCCGCAGTATCCTCATCGCCCTCGGTTTCAAGCCGCGGACAGCGGTGATCTTGGTCCCCTATCTGTGGCTGACGATCTTCTTCGTCGTCCCCTGTATCATCATTCTCAAGATCAGCTTTGCCCAAACTGTCATCGCCCAGCCGCCTTATACGCCGATGTTCGGGCCGGAAAGCGTGCCGCATGATCAACTGTTCGACAACTTCAAGCGCCTGTTCCAGGATTCGCTGTACTACAAGGCCTATCTGAACTCACTGAACCTTGCCTTCTTCTCGACCCTCATCTGCCTTCTCATCGGTTACCCGATGGCCTATGGCATTGCCCGCTGCTCGCCCTCGACGCGTGCACTGCTATTGCTGGCGATCATCCTGCCCTTCTGGACCTCGTTCCTCATTCGCGTCTATGCGTGGAAGAGCATCCTCAGCAAGGAAGGTGTGGTCAACGACCTCCTGTTGGGTCTCGGCATCATCGATGAACCTCTGCTCATTCTCTACACGCCGGCCGCGATGTATATCGGCGTCGTCTATACCTACCTGCCGTTCATGATCCTGCCGCTCTATGCCAATCTGGAAAAAATGGACCTGTCGTTGCTGGAAGCTGCAGCAGACCTCGGCTGCCGGCCACTGAAGGCCTTCTGCGTCATCACTATTCCGCTATCGTTGCCCGGCATCATCGCCGGAGCTTTGCTCGTCTTCATCCCGGCTGTGGGTGAATATGTCATTCCGGAACTGCTCGGTGGTCCCAACGCCCTCATGATCGGCAAGGTCGTCGCCGATGAGTTCTTCCAGAACCGCGACTGGCCGATGGCTTCAGCCGTTGCCGTCGCCATCCTTATCATCCTGGTGATTCCGATTATGGCGTTTCAGTACTTTCAGGGTAAAGCCCAGGAGGCGCCGAAATGAACAAGCGCCTCTCCTGGTTCGTTCTGCTGATGCTGGTGCTGGGCTTTGCGTTCCTCTATGGGCCGATCGTGGTGCTGGTCAGCTATTCGTTCAACGACAACAAGTTGATGACCCTTTGGGGCGGCTTCTCGACACGCTGGTACCCAATACTGCTGCAGGATGAAGCCGTTCTCACTGCTGCAAAGAACAGCTTCATCATCGCTGCCGTGAGCGCCACCTTTGCCACTGTGCAGGGCACGATGGCAGGATATGTCCTCGCGCGTTATCGGAAGTTCCACGGCCGTGTCGCCTTCAGCGGCATGGTCACGGCCCCGCTGGTCATGCCCGAGGTCATTACCGGCTTGTCCCTGCTCCTCTTGTTCAAGCAGTTGGACGACGTCATCGGTTGGCCGGATCGCATGGGGTTCACGACAGTCATTCTCGCCCATATCACTTTCTCCATGTCATATGTCACGGTGGTGATGCAGTCGCGCTTCTCTGTCTTCGACATGTCCTTGGAGGAAGCGGCGCTGGATCTGGGCGCCAGGCCGTTGAAAACTTTCCTGCTCATCACATTGCCGATCGTGGCACCGGCCGTCGTATCCGGCTGGTTGCTGGCTTTCACCATCTCCCTCGATGATCTTGTCATCACGCTCTACACCAACGGTCCGGGATCGGGCACCTTGCCGCAGCTGATCTTCTCGAAGGTCCGGCGCGGCGTCGATCCCACGATCAATGCCCTGGCGACGTTGATCATTACGCTGGTGGCGTCCGGCGTCATCACCTCGCACATCCTGATGACACGCAGCGAAAAGCGGCGACAGCGGGATATTCAACTGGCGCTGCAGATCAACAAGTAGATTTGCTGGAGGATATCGGGCGGCGCCGTTCCCATGGGACGGCGCCGTCTTCTTTAGCCTGCGATGCGCTTGGTTGATTTGCGCTGCTCGCGCATCATATCGAGGCAGGCCGCAACAGTGAGCGGCTTGCCATAGCGCCATCCCTGGCCGAACTCGCAGCCGCGATCCTTGAGGAGCTTCTCCTCCTCCTCATGCTCGATCCCCTCGGCCACGACCTTGAGATCGAACAGGCGGGCGAGCTGCAGAATGGCTTCCACCATCTTCACCCCGCTGGTGTCGGCGGTCATGGCCGTGACGAAGGAACGATCGACCTTCAACGTATCGACCGGCAGGCGGCGCAGCAGGCTGAGGCTGGAATAGCCGGTGCCGAAATCATCGAGCGACAGGCCGACGCCGATTTCCTTCAAGCGCTTCAGCAACTTCATCGTCAGTTCGAAGTCCCGCATCACGGCGCTTTCCGTGATCTCGAGCTTCAGATGCTCAGGCGCCAGCCGGTGTTCGCGCAGGGCCTGCCGCACGATCTCCGGCAGGGCCGGACCGTCCAGTTGCCGTGACGACACGTTGACGCTGATGAACAGGTCGGCATTGCCTTCCTGGTCGAGCCATTCCCGACCCTGGCGGCAGGCCTCCTGCACCACCCAGGTGCCGATCGGGACGATGAGGCCGGTCTCCTCGGCGATCGGGATGAACTCCATCGGCGGGATCAGACCGCGCTGGGCATGCTGCCAGCGTACCAGCGCCTCGAAGCCGGCAAGCCGCCCGGTATTGAGGTCGACGATCGGCTGGTAGAGCAGCAGGAGTTCATTGCGCTTGAGGGCAAGATGCAGCTCGGCCTCGATCCGCAGGCGGTCGCGCGCGCGCCGCTGCATATCGGGATCGAACACGACTTCCTGTCCGCCACCTTCGGCCCGGGCCTTGTTGAGGGCAGCCGTGGCATCGCGGATCAGATCCTCGGCGCTCTGGTGATGTGCCTGGGCCTGGGCCATGCCGATCGAGAGGCTGAGCAGGACGCTTTCGTCACCCAGCGTGATCGGTTCCTCGGCGGCGGCGCGGACACGGTGCGAAACACGCACCAGATCGGTATCGTCGCGCATCACGTCGAGGAGGATGCACATGGTATTCTCGCCCATGATGGTGAGCGTGTCAGTCGTGCGCAGGGTGCCAACCAGGCGCTGCGAGACGACTTTCTGGACAGCATCGCAGAACACCTGGCCATAGGCCTCGCGCATCGTTTCGTAGCGGTCAATCTGCAGCAGAATGATGCCGAAATTGGCCGAGGTCTTGCGCCGGTTCTTGACGATGGTCTGATTGAGGCGGTCATAGAGCACGATGCGGTTCGGCAAACCGGTCATCGCATCGGTGAGCTTGCGTTCGCTGATGTCGGTCAGCGAACCGGCAATCCGGAACGCCTTGCCCGTGGCATTGCGCTGGCCCGTGCCGCGTACCAGGAACCAGCGATAGGTCTGGTTGCGGTGCTGCATGCGGCACTCCATCTGCAAGGACAGGGTAATGCCCTCAAGATGGTTGCGCAGTTCCACCTGGAACTGGTCGACGTCGTCGGGATGGATGATGGCCAACCAGTCTTCGAGACGCTTGAAGCCATCATCGCCGTTGCGCCCAAGCAATTCGGCGCAACGCGGGGACATGAACAGCGCATCATCGCTCAGCGTCAGATCCCAGATGCCGTCGCTGGAACCGGCCACGGCAAGGGCGAAGCGATCGCGATCGAGCCGGCTGGCGGCAATGGCACGGGCGCGCGACAACTGGCTGCGAATTCGGGCTTGCAGTTCGGCACCGTGAATTGGCAGCGTCAGGAAGTCATCGCCACCGCAGGACAGGCAATGCTCGACCAGGGTTTCCTCGCCAGGATCGACGAGGAAAACGATCGGGAACCGGTCGGAGCCATGGTCTGCGCGTATGGCCTTGATGAATTCACCATCCGCGCCCGATCTGGCACGCATCAGGAGCAGGTCCGCCGGCGGCTCGCCGCCCTTGTCGCCGAGCAGCGATTCGCGCGACGTCACCAGATCGACAAGGTAGCTCCCATCACCGAGTGCAGCACGAATGGCGGCGCATTCCGCGTCGTCAGTCAGCAGACAGAGAATGTGGCCGTCATGCATTGCGCCACCCGGCTCGGCCTGGGCGCTTCCGGCGCCCCTGCAATGAGGGTTGGATTGCTCAGAATCACCCCAAAGGGCGCAGCCAGGCAATCGCGGAAATGGTCTTCGTTACCTAGAGCGAATTGTTTAAAGATAGGTTACCATTGCTCTAGCTAGCTGAAATATTGACAAAATTCGGCAATTTGGCGGAATCCGGCGACACCACCTCAACTTGCCAGCCATCGGACGCCCTGCCTATATTGCGCCGCCCATCGCAGCGCAGCAGCATGACAGACACAGCCGCCCCATCGTCCCAATCGACCCATGTCCGCATTCTCGCTCTGGCGATTCCGGCGATCCTTGCCAATTTCTCGGCGGTTTTGCCCAATCTGGTCGACACCGCCCTGGTCGGCCAAACCGGGGATGCCACGGCCCTCGGTGGCATTTCCGTGGGCGCCGCCTTGGCCACCCTCATCCTCTGGGCTTTCGCCTTCCTCCGCCTGGGGACCGCCGGCTTCACGGCCCAGGCCTTTGGCGCCGAGGACGGTGACGAAATCAAGGCGACGCTGAACCGCGCCCTTTCGCTCGCCTGGATCTTCGGCTTCGTGGTGCTCCTCGTCATGGTCCCCCTGGCCTTTGTCGCGGTGCCGCTGTTCGGGTCCAGCGAGGCTGTCGCCGATCTCGCCGCGCGCTATTTCCACTACCGCCTGTTCAGCGCGCCGTTCGACTTCACGAATTATGTCATCCTCGGCTGGCTCATCGGGCTGCAACGCGTCGGGCGCGCCTTGGCACTCCAGCTCCTGCTCAACGGACTGAACGTGGTGCTCTGCTACATCCTGGTATTTCGCCTCCACCTCGGCGTCGACGGCGCCGCGATTGCAACGGCTATCGCCCAAACAGTGACGGCCGTTATCGGTTTTGTCGTGGTGCGGCGATTGCTGCGCATTGTGCCCCTCAGCGACGATGCGGGCTCGTTGATCGATCTCGACAAGATGTTCGTGCTGATCTCGGTCAATTTCGATATCTTCCTGCGAACGTTGGCCATCATGTTCATCATGGCCTATTTCGTCGGGCTCGGTGCCCGCATGGGAGATACTACGGTCGCGGCCAACCAGGTGCTGTTCGTGCTGCTGGCGACAATCGCCCAGACCTTTGATGGCTTTGCCCAGTCCACCGAGGCTCTGGCCGGCCAGGCAGTCGGCGCGCAAGACCGGCGGCAATTGCGGCACGCCGTCTGGGGTTCCCTGCTTTGGGCCCTGCTCATGGCGCTGGCGCTATCTGCCCTGCTCTACCGGTTCGGGCCGGCAATCATCGGTCTGTTTTCCGTTGATCCCACCGTCATCGCGCTGGCCAGCCCCTATCTCCCATGGTTGGTGGCGACGCCGCTGGTGGCATTCTGGTGTTACATCCTTGACGGCATCTTCATCGGCGCCACACGTGGGCGCGAGATGCGCAACGGCATGATCATCGCCGGTCTCGGCGCCATCATCGCCCAGTACTTCCTCATTCCCGCCTTCGGGAATCATGGCCTATGGGCATCCCTGATGCTGTTCTTCATCCTGCGCGCGGCTACCCTCTATCTCTGGTATCCCCGCATTCCCAGGGCCCTGGCACATTGAGTGGCGCAGCGCTGGCGAAATGACCGCTGCTATGGCACATTCGCGGATTATCTAGGAGGTTCCGATGCCGTCATTTGACATCGTTTCAAAGACCGAGCTGGCCGAGGTCGACAATGCCGTGCAGGGCGTGGTCCGCGAGATTGCGACGCGCTTCGATTTCAAGGGCTCGAAATGCACCGTCGAGCGCAAGGACGAGCTTATCACCATCAATGCCGATGACGATCTGAAGCTGACGCAGGTCCAGGACCTGCTCAAGGTCTACATCACCCGCCGCAAGCTGGATGCGAATTGCCTTGAGTTCAAGGAAGAGCAGAAGGCGACCGGCAATTCGCGCCGACAGGAGGTCGTCGTCAAGCAGGGGCTCGACCAGAAGCTGGCCAAGCAGATCGTCAAGGACATCAAGGACAGCAAGCTGAAAGTCCAGGTTTCAATCCAGGGCGACGAACTGCGTGTCACCGGCAAGAAGCGTGATGACCTTCAGGACGCGATCGCCATCGTCAAGGGACTGAAGATCGAGCAACCGCTGCAATTCACCAACTTCCGCGACTGAGGTTACGCCTTGATCAATCCCGTCATTCGACTTGAGAATCCGGATCAGCCGGAAATCCACGCCTTGCTCCAGGCCAGCGACGCCTATTACGCGACCCTCTACCCGGCCGAAAGCAATCACCTGGTCGACATCGCGCTGTTGCAGCGCCCGGATACGAGCTTTTTCGTCGCCCGCGTTGACGGCGCCGTGCGTGGCATCGCGGCGATCCTGCGTCAATCAGGCTATGCCGAAATCAAGCGCATGTTCGTCGACCCCAAGGCACGTGGCCTGAAACTTGGCAGCCGCCTGCTGTCGGCACTGGAGGCGGATGCGCGCGCCGTCGGCCTCAATTGCCTGCGACTGGAAACCGGCACCAAGCAGCCGGAAGCGATTGCCCTTTATCGCGCCGCAGGCTATCGCGAGATCGGGCCATTTGGCGCCTACCAGGCCGATCCCAATTCGCTGTTCATGGAAAAGATTCTCACCGCCTAAGCCACTCACCCGGGAAATATCGTCATGCCGAAGAAGAACCCACTCAATCTCAACGCCCTGCAGTTGAAAACGCTGACCCTGTTCCAGGCCCTGTCCGGACTTGAAGGCTATGCCGTGCCGGCAGAGGAAGCTGGCCACACCCTCATTCAGCGCCTGCCCCATGCCCATGGCGATCATTTTCATCTTGGCCCCTGGGTTCTCTCGGCCAGCGACGCGACCGGCCTTGGCAACGAGGCTGCCTGGCGCGCCTTGGAGCGCAAGGGTCTCATCAAGGCGATGTTTCCCCGCGCCTGCATCCTGACGCCTGCCGGCCACAGCTACGATACCGGCATGCGCCAGAGCATGCTGCACGAAGCTCATCACCACTGACGGTTACGTCAGGGGAAGAGTGGAGCAGGAATGTCGGTGCCGACGCATCTCGATCTACGTGATCTGACGGTCGGTGGCCCGGCGGGACCGATCCTCGACGGCTTTTCGGCAAGTCTGGAACGTGGCGTGCTCTCGGCACTGGTATCGCAGGATCAGGAGAGCACGCGCGCCGTGATCGACGCCGTAGCAGGCTTCGTGCGCCCGCAGCACGGTCGTATCCTCCTTGACGGCAAGGATCTCGGGCTGCGCGCACCAGGCGAGCGCGGTATCATGACTGTGCGGGCGAACCTCGCGCTCTTTCCGCACCTCACTGTCCTTGCCAATATCGCCTTCCCGCTGCAGCAACGAGGGCATGATCGCGGGGAGATCAAAAATCGCCTCGACCGCCTGGCTGAAGAATGCGGTATCAGCACCGACCTGTTGCCGCTGATGCCCAATGCGCTATCCGCCGAGCAGAAATTGCGCGTGGCCCTGGCACGTGCCCTGGGCGGCGAGCCGGAAGTCCTGTTGCTGGAATGGCCGCTGTACTCGCTGGCGCCGGCGGCGCGGCGCGCCTTTTTGCCGGTGCTGAAGCGCCTGCATCGACATTTCGGCCTGACCACACTTCTTGCCACGGACGACCTTGCCGAAGCGATGGCGCTGGCCGATGTCATCTCGGTCCTGATCGATGGCCGCGAGGCCCAGCGCGGCAAATCGGAAGACCTGTTTGGTCGACCGGCGAATGCCGTGATCGCGCGATTGGCCGGACCCTGCAATCTGCTGCCGGTCGAGGTCGACATGACCGAGAGCAAGGTCATTCTGCGCAGCCCCATTCTGCTCGCCGGCGGCAGCGATATCGGCCGCGATCGCTGTCACCCCACGCTGACAAGCGGGCCGGCGCAACTCCTGATCCGGCCCGAGGCAGTGCGGCCCTTTCTTGGTATCCGGCGCTTCGACATGCTGGCCGACGGGCAGATCGCCGACGTAATGCCGCGCGGTGGCGGCGCGCAAATTCGTGCGACTGTCGAGGGCTTCCCGCCCGGTATCATCGCAGACATTCCCTTGCCGGCTCCCTTTCCTCTGGAATCGGGCCGGCGCATCACGTTGGGCTGGAACCGCGCCGACGCCTATTTGTTGCCGGCCGATTGATGACACGGGAATCCCCGCGTGCCGGCATCTTGCAGGGTCCGCTCATGGGCCTCGCCTGGATCGCGATCCTCGCGCAGATATGCTTCTTCGCAGCACCGCTATTGATGGTCCTATGGCTCAGCCTGCAGGGTGCCCCTGACCAGCCCACCACAATGACCGGCACAGCTTGGTTGAGAGTTCTAGGATCGATCGAGGCACGCACAGCCTTGCTGAACAGCATGCTGCTGGCCACCTTGTCGACCCTGATCACGACGCTGCTGGCCACGCCTCTTGCCTTCTTGATCGCCATACGCCGCCGCTTTCTCGGCCGACTTGCGCTCGGGTTCATCATCCTGATGTGGTTCTTCGATCCAGGCATGCGCATCCTGGGCTGGATGCAGGCCTTCAAGGATCTGGCGCTGATCAATTTCATTCCTGTCGACTTGCTGGCCGGCTTTTCCGCCGAACTGATCGCCAGTGTCCATGCCTGGCTGCCGCCGGCAGCCCTGTGCCTCGCTGCTGGCTTTGCACGCGTCGATCGCTCTGTCCTCGACGCCGCGCGCGAATGCGGAGCCACCGCCTTCGTGCTGCTCATCGACATTCTTTGGCCGCTCAACCGCCGTCTTGCGGCACTTGCCGCGGCGATCGTCTTCTGCGGTTCGGTCGGCAGCTTCCTGGAGCCGCGACTGCTTGGCACCGGCGATTTCGAGCAAGCGAGCGAGTGGCTGCAGCGCGCATTGGAAAGTGAGACCGGCTGGCCCTATGCGGCGGCGATGCTCATGCTCATGCTGCTGTTGGCCGGTTTGCCGCTGTTTGTCGTGCTGCTGGCCAAGCATCGCGGGAGGGAGATCAAACTATGATCCGCCGCGTCAGCCACACCCCTTCATGGCTTATCCAGATCAGCGCCCTGCTGCTCGTTCTGTTTCTGCTGCTGCCGATAGGCGCCATCTTCGGGCTCGGTCTCTATTACAGTCTCGGCATCCTCCTTGTGGCGGACGCTGGCCAGATGATGGCAGCCTTGAGCAAGGAAGCCGGCATCGCGCCCGCTTTGTTGCAGACACCGCTGATGGCATTTGCCGTCGCCTTTCTCGCCTCGGCCTGGGGACTGTGCCTCTCTCTTCTCTGGCGGCAATGGATCGCCAGGCGCCGCTATGCCGCCATCCTGGCTTCGGCCCTGCCTTTCCTCTTGCCGCGTTTCGGTCTGGGGGCGCTTTTCCTGCTGGCCTGCCTCAAGCTCGCGCAATGGGGTGGCAATGCGCTGGGGCTCGGCCTGGTCGCCGCGAGCCAGGCGGCCGTTGCGGCACCATTGGTTGCGGCCATCCTGTGTCTCGGCTGGCGACGGGTCGATCCCGCCTGGCGCGAGGCCGCCCTGGAAGCTGGCGCCGATGAATTGACGATCTTCCGGCGCCTGACCTGGCCGACCTTGCGCCCTTATGCCGTGTTCGGGGCACTGTTGGCACTGATCCTGTCACTGGGGGACTTCTATCTCGGCAACGCCCTTTCCGGCGATGCGGTGCTGCTGCCAGGCGCCATCCTGTCGGGGGTCGCCCAGAATGCCTCGCCGCTCTATCATGCCCTGGTGGCGTTCATGGTGCTGATCGACGCCATCCTGCTGGTTGCCGTCATTCGACGCCTTGGACACCTCACTCAAGCCCGGAACGGATATTGATCGTGACTGACCTCGATCTCTGCTTTACCCCCGCCACCGACCTCGCCGCCCGGATTCGCGCCGGCACCTTGTCACCGGTCACACTCGTGACCAACGCGCTGGCCCGCATCGCCGAGGTCAATCCGATCCTCAACTGCTTCTGCTTCGTCTATGCCGAAGAGGCCCTGGCGATGGCCAGGGTGATGGAGGCCGAGGCCAAGGCCGGCACATTCCGCGGGCCGCTGCATGGTGTGCCCTACGCGCTGAAGGATCTGACGCCCACCAAGGGCAAGCGCACGACGCTTGGCTCCTATGCCTATGAACATTGGGTCCCGGACCATGACGCGCCGATCGCCGAAGCGCTGGCCAAGGCCGGCGGCATTCTCATCGGCAAGACGACGACGCCGGAATTCGCCTATTCGAGCTTTACCGAGAGCCCGCTCTGGGGCATCACGCGCAATCCATGGAACCTGGAGCGCACCGCCGGTGGCTCGTCGGGCGGATCAGGCGCCGCGGTCGCCAGCGGCTGCGTGCCGTTTGCCGAAGGGTCGGACATGGGCGGCTCGGTGCGCATTCCGGCCAGCTTCTGCGGCATCGTCGGCCTGAAACCGAGCTTTGGTCGCATTCCCTTCACCATCCTGCCCAGCCAGTTCGATCAGATCTCGCATTTCGGTCCGCTTGCCCGCACCATCGCCGATGCCTGCCTGTTCATGGAGATCACCCAGGGGCCTGATGAGCGTGACATCCAGTCGCTCACCTCCCCTCTCGATTTCATGGCGCCACTGCCATGCGACCTCAAGGGGCGCCGTCTCGCCTTGCTCCTCAACGTCGGCCACCATGTCTGGCATCCCGAGGTCGAAGCGGCCGTCCGGCGCGCCGCCGATCTCTTTGCCAGCCAAGGCGCCATTATCGAGGAAGTCTCGCTGCCCTGGGGCAAGGATGAGGATGACCTTTGGAGTCAGCATTGGGGTGTCTACCTCGCGACGTTCTTCGGCCATGTCCTGAAGGACTACCGCGCCAAGATGGATCCCAATGTCGTTCGCCTCATGGATGCCGGCTTTGCCATGAACGCGGTCGAGTTCAAGAAGATCGAGGTCGTGCGTACCCGCATGTGGGGTGAGCTGCAACCGATCCTCGCCCGCAACGAGGCGATCCTCACCGGCACCATGTGCCAGCCGGCGGCCCGGGTCGGCCGCAGCGACACGGAATATTGGAAACTGGATGACCAGGGCCGCTACGACGCCCTCGATTTCACCTCGGTCTGGAACTTCGTCAGCCCCTGCCCGGCCCTGTCCGTTCCGGCCGGCTTCACCAGCGACAATCTGCCCATCGGCCTGCAGATCATCGGCCGCCGGCACGATGACCGGGGCGTCCTCGGCCTGGGGGCCGCCCTGGAAAAGCTCCAGCCATGGGTGGACAAGCGACCCCCACTTGCCAAGCAGGCGTAAAAGGCGCTAGCCCTAGCCCGCTTTTCCTTCAATCCGCAGCTATCCTGGGTGCCCCGATGACCAAGAATGTAAAGCCACGCAATGGCGGTCGAATCCTGATCGACGCCTTGATCCAGCATGGCGTGGAGATGGCCTTCTGCGTGCCCGGCGAAAGCTATCTCGCCGCCCTCGATGCGCTTCATGATTCCAAGGACAAGATCAAGCTGATCGTCTGCCGCCAGGAAGGTGGCGCCGCCTACATGGCCGACGCCTATGGCAAGCTCACCGGCAAGCCCGGCATCTGTTTCGTGACGCGCGGGCCAGGCGCCACCAACGCCTCGGTCGGTGTCCATACCGCGTTTCAGGATTCGACGCCGATGATCCTGTTCATCGGCCAGGTGGCCCGCGATCAGGTCGAGCGCGAGGCGTTCCAGGAAATCGATTTCCGTCGCATGTACGGCCCGATGGTGAAATGGGTGGCGGAGATCGACGATGCCCGCCGCATTCCGGAGCTGGTAAGCCAGGCTTTCCACCGCGCCGTCAATGGCCGGCCCGGCCCGGTCGTGCTGGCCCTGCCGGAAGACATGCTGACCGACACGGTCGAAGTTGGCGATGCCGATCATTTCAAGGTGAGCCGGGCCCATCCCGGCGACGAAGACATGGCGAACTTCCGCAACATGCTGGCGAAGGCGCAGCGGCCGCTCGTCATCCTGGGCGGCGGCGGCTGGGATGCCGAGGCAGTGGCTGACTTCCGCGTCTTTGCCGAAGCCAACAATCTGCCCACCGGCTGCGCCTTCCGCTGCCAGGATCTCTACGACAATACCTTGCCCAATTATGTCGGTGATGTCGGCATCGGAATCAATCCGAAGCTCGCCCAGCGCATCAAGGAAAGTGACCTGCTCATCGCCATCGGTGCGCGCCTCGGTGAAATGACCACGTCCGGCTATACGCTGATCGATATTCCGATGCCGGCACAGAAGCTGGTCCATGTCCATGCCAGCGCCGAGGAACTGGGCCGCGTCTATCAGGCGGCCTTGCCGATCAACAGCGGCATGGCTGCCTTTGCCCGCGCTGCCCGCAAGATGAACCCGGTCGATCACAAGGCCTGGGACGGCTGGACCGCTGCTGCGCGCAGCGACTATCTCGACAACATCAAGCACGGTACCATTCCGGGCTCCCTGCAGATGGGCGACATCATGGCCTGGCTGCGCCAGCGTTTGCCGGCCGATGCCATCCTCACCAACGGCGCCGGCAATTACGCAACCTGGAGCCATCGCTTCTATCAGTATCGCAAATACCGCACGCAGCTTGGCCCCACCAACGGGTCGATGGGCTATGGCGTGCCGGCCGCGGTCGCGGCGAAGCTCGCCGCACCCGACCGCATCGTCGTTTCATTCAATGGCGATGGCTGCTTCATGATGAACGGCCAGGAGCTGGCAACTGCCGTGCAGTACGGTGCCAATGCGGTTTTCCTGGTCGTCAATAACGGCATGTACGGCACCATCCGCATGCACCAGGAAAAGACCTATCCCGGTCGCGTCAGCGGCACCGAACTGCATAATCCGGACTTCGTCGCATTGGGCAAGGCCTATGGCGCCCACGCCGAACTGGTCGAGACGACAGAGCAATTCGCGCCAGCCTTCGAACGGGCACTGGCGGCCGGCAAGCCGGCGCTCCTCGAACTCCGTCTCGATCCGGAAGCGATCACGCCCAAGGATTCGCTCACAGATCTGCGCGAGGCGGCCCTCAAGGCACAGAAGGCGTGAGCGATGGCCTCTCGACCGAGCTGTTCGTCCAGGGCCATGTGCGGCTGTGTTTTTCGCTCGGCCTCACCGCCGTGGTCGCACATAAGGGTGACGCCTGGGGCGGCGCCATCCTGGTGAAGCTCAATCTGCTGGGTCCAGGCTGCCGGCTACTGACGCAGACCCGGGACGAGGATGGCGAGATCGCCTGGTTGCCGGTGCAAGGCGGTGCGCTGCTCACCGAAGTGGAAGCCGATGCCTATATCGCGCGGTCGGTCCAGCGCGATCCCGACCTCTGGGTGGTCGAGATCGAAGATCGCGCTGGTCGCAATCCGTTTCCGGGGAAGATTCTTTAGGCCTCGCCCATTCGCCTGAAGTCGCGCCGCAGATGAAACTCCTGCGAGGTGACTTGCGTCTCCATGGCGCCGGCCCGCTCCTCAAGTTCGCGGAACTTGCGGCGCAGGTTGGGGAAGCTGAGATCCGGCGGAAGGTCGCCGGTCGCCCAACTATCCTTCTCGGACGCTCTCTCCGCAGGCTGCACCGGCTCCGGCTCGGCCAACTTCAAGAACAGAGTCGCAAGCCCATAGCAGATAAGCGTGGGCATAGTGAAGAAGATGAGTGCCAGGATCGCCGCAAAGCGAACCCATTTCACTTTGATGCCCCAATGCTGCGCGATACCCGCGCAGACGCCACTCACGCGTCCATGCTCGGGATAGCGGCGCAACCCCTGATAGCCCCAGAAGGGTGGGCGATCACCGCCGTTGCTATTCCACGCTGGATCGCGCCAATAATCGCTGTTCATTTCTTCGTCTCCCGCCAGCCCGGCGCTTCGGCGTCGAGCAGTTTTTCCAGATTGGCGACACGATCTTCCAATCGCACCGCCACATCCCACATTTCCTTAACCGCCTTCTGATCAGCGGGCCCCTGCTGCTTCTGGTTCTTCCACATCGTCTTGTAGTGGAAGATCAGCCACAGCGGCGCCACGATGACCATGAACAGGATCGCAGGAACGGAGAGGAATTGAAGCAAACTCATCGGCGATCCCTTTGGGAGGTTGGGCAGTTGAAGCGACGGTGCTCAGCCAGAACATGGGTTCAGGCCTTGTGCTCGGCGCGGAGCTTTTCCTTCAGCGCGTCCAACTCTGCATCAAGGCCGGTCTCTGCTTCAAGGCTGGCAAACTCCTGCTCCAGTGTCTTTGCCTGACCCATATCGTAAACCTCGGCCCGACCTTCAAGCTCGTCGATCTTGCGATGGAGGGTGTCATAGCGCGCCAAGGCGTCGTCGACCCGGCCATCGGCCCGGGTCCGGCGTACCTGCACGCGCTTCTGGGCCGCGTTGAGGCGGATGAGGAGCGCTTTCTGCTTGGCCTTGGCCTCCTGAAGCTTGGATTGCAGGCGGGCGAGATCCTCGTCATGGCGCGCCAGGGCCTCGTCGACCGCCTTGAGCTCACCGCGCAGGGCGTCGGCGCTTTCCGCCAGCTTCCGCTTGGCCAGTAGGGCGCCCTTGGCAAGGTCGTCGCGACCCTTGCTGATGGCGAACTCCGCCTTCTGGGCCCAATCGGCCTCGGCCGCGGCCAGCTGGTCAAGCCGCCGCTGGATTTCCTTCTTTTCCGAGATGTTCTTCACGGCGGCCGAGCGCACCTCGACCAGCGTGTCCTCCATCTCCTGGATCATGAGCTTGGCCATCTTTTCCGGGTCTTCCGCCAGGTCCAGAAGCGAATTGAGATTGGCGTTCACGATGTCACTGAGGCGCGAAAAAATGCCCATTTGGCAGTCCTTTCAAGGTGATCAAGTCAAAGACGGTAAGAAATGCGGGTTAGAATAGGAAATGCCCGATGGCGATGCCGCAGGCGAAGAAAGCCCAGTCGGACGCCTTCCGGGTGCTGAGAAAGGCCTTGGCCCAATCCACCGCCCGGTCGAGGTCGGCGGCCAGGCCGCGGCGAAAGAGGGGATCAGAATCGTCTGTCATGGCAAGCTCCTGAGGTCGAATTACCCACCTCTCAGGGCAAACGCTGTGCCAAGTGATGATTCATTATATTTCAATTAGTTAGTCAATAGACAGCACGAATATTAGCGATTATCGCTATCCTTTATCGCCATTATTGTCTATTTTTTTAACAATGGAAACCATATCGACAAACCAATCGAACGAGCCAACCGCCTTGCTGGGCTCGGACCCGGCCTTTCTCGAGGCGCTGGAGCATGTCTCGCGGCTGGCCCAGCTCGACCGCCCGGCTCTGGTCATCGGCGAGCGCGGCACCGGCAAGGAGCTGTTTGCGGAGCGTCTGCACTTCCTCTCGCCCAGATGGGGCGGCCCCTTTACCAAAGTGAACTGCGCGGCGCTGAGCGAGACCCTGCTGGAAAGTGAGCTGTTCGGCCATGAGGCCGGCGCCTTCACCGGGGCGCGCACCAGGCGTCGCGGCCGCTTCGAGCGAGCCGATGGCGGCACCCTGTTCCTTGATGAAATCGCCACCGCCTCGGCGCGCCTCCAGGAGCAGATCCTGCGCGTGATCGAATATGGCGAGTTCGAGCGAGTTGGCGGCGAGCTGACCCTGAAGGTCGATGTCCGCGTGGTGGCTGCCACCAATGTCGATCTGCCGGACTTAGCCGCCAAGGGCGAGTTCCGTGCCGATCTGCTCGATCGCCTGGCCTTCGATGTCGTGACCCTGCCGCCCTTGCGGGCGCGGCCGTCCGACATTCTTGACCTCAGCGATGCCTTTGGCATCCGCATGGCGAAGACCCTCGGTCACCCGCTCTTTCCCGGCTTCACGGCGGACTGCCGCGACGCTCTGCTGGCACATTCATGGCCGGGCAATGTGCGCGAGCTGCGCAATGTGATCGAGCGCTCGGTCTATCGCGCCGGACCGACCGAGCAGCCGATCACCGCCATCCATATCGATCCCTTCGAGAGTCCCTGGCGCCTGGGCCGGCAGATATCGGAAAAGCCAGTGAGCGCGCCGCCGGCAGAGTTCGCCAGATCGGTGGCTGTTTTCGAGACCGGGCTGCTGCGCCGTGCGCTGCAAGCAGCTGGCGGCAGCCAGACCGAGGCCGCGCAACTGCTCGACCTCAGCTACCACCAGTTCCGGCGGCTGCTGAAGAAATACCGGATCAGCTAAAGCCAGCCGGACCGCTTGAAGCGCCAGAACAGCAATCCACAAATGGCGAAGACCAGCCCAAGCACGCTGAAATAGCCGTATTTCCAGGTCAATTCCGGCATGTGCTCGAAGTTCATGCCATAGATGCCGGCGACGGCCGTGGGAACCGCCAGCATGGCAGCCCAGGCCGCCAATTGCCGCATGACCTCGTTCTGCTTCATGGCGCTCATCAGCATCTTGGTATCGACCACTGTCTTGATCAATTCGCGCAGATTCTCGATGCGGTCGAGCAGGATCGTGCTGTGATCGAACACATCGCGAAAGTATGGATGCGTATTGCGATCAATGAGCGCCATATCGTAGCGCATCAGACGCTGGCAGATTTCCGGCAGCGGCGCCACTGCATGGCGAAGGTGCAGCAGGTCACGGCGCAGCACCACGATCTCCTCAAGGACATCGAGCGTGCTCTTGCCGTCAAGCACCGCCTCCTCCAGCTTCTCGATATCGTCCTCGATGCTGTCCACGATCGGGAAATAGCGATCGACGATGAAGTCCATCAGTGCATAGAGGATGAAGTCCTCGCCTTTCTTGAATCGCTCCGGCGTGTGTTCGCAGCGAGCGCGCACCTCGGTATAGCTGGTTGACGGGCCATGCCGCACGGTGATCACGTAGCCGCGGCCGATGAAGAAGCTGGTCTCGCCCATGGCAACATGCGAGCCTTCCAGCTGCGCCGTCTTCATCACCACGAACAGGGTCTCGCCATAGACCTCAAGCTTGGGCCGCTGATGAGCGCGATAGGCGTCCTCGATTGCCAGTTCATGCAGACCGAAATAACCCTGCAGCTTGGCCAGTTCATCCTGGCTGGGCTCGTAAAGGCCGATCCAGATCACACGGCCCGGTTCGATCCGCATCTGTTCGGGATCGTTGATGTCGAGGCTGCCGACCCGGCGCCCGGCCTCGTAGACCGCACAATCAACAACACGTCCCATACCGAATTCTCCGCCCAGGGTGGCAATTGAGCAAAATTCAAGCTGTTGACCCGCTTATCCCAGGCGGCCGGCCCTGGCAAGCAGCCTATACAAGCCGGGTAGACCAGATTACCCTGCCGCCGGCCCAGGCTGGGGACCCGACGCCGCACGCGCACGGATCGGGATGGCTGAAATGGGCCGCCAAAACAACGTCATTCAGACGACATTTTCTTGAACCCGATGATGTGATCGAGCGACAGATTGTACAAGATGGCAGATGCAGCATGAGACTGGACGCGGGCAACGTGATTCCCGACGGAAAGCTCCTGGACGGTATTGCCAAGGGCGACAAGGCCGCCTTTACTGAGTTCTATCAGCGGCACAATCGCGCGCTTTTCGCCTTCCTGGTCAAGCTTGTCCGGGATCGCGAAATGGCTGAAGAGGTCCTGAGCGAGACCATGCTGGACGTCTGGCGCCAGGCCGGGCGGTTCGAGGGAAAATCGTCGGTCACGACCTGGCTGTTTTCGATCGGCCACCACAAGGCCGTCAGTCGCCTCCGCCGCATGCGCGAAGTGGCCTTGGACGAGGAAGTCGCCGCCAACATCGAAGACGGCGCGCCGGCACCAGATGTCCAGGCCTCGGACCGCGGCATGTCGCGGCTGTTGATCAGCCTGATCGACCGGTTGTCCCTGGATCACCGCGAGATCCTGCAATTGGCCTACTATCAGGAGTTCTCGGTCCAGGAGATCGCCGAGGTCCTGGATCTGCCGGAGAACACGGTCAAGAC